>RECH01000121.1 GCA_007694125.1 Leptolyngbya sp. DLM2.Bin15 | reverse complement strand
GGGACGAAGCAGCGCAAGCAAACGGTTTTTGATGACTTCATCGCCGCAGCGGAATGGTTGATCGACCAAGGCTATACCCGACCAGACAAGCTAGCGATCGCCGGTGGCAGTAATGGTGGTCTCTTGGTGGGAGCCTGTATGACCCAGCGTCCGGAGCTCTTTGGGGCCGCCTTGCCCGCCGTGGGCGTCATGGATATGCTGCGCTTCCACCTGTTTACCATTGGCTGGGCCTGGTGTTCGGAATATGGTTCATCGGAACATGCCGACGACTTTCCCACCCTCTATGCCTACTCGCCCTTGCATAACCTGAAGCCGGGAACGGCGTACCCCGCCACGTTGATTACCACGGCCGACCATGATGATCGGGTGGTGCCTGCCCATAGCTTCAAATTTGCTGCTGCTCTCCAAGCGGCCCAGGGGGGCGAGGCTCCAGTGCTGATTCGCATTGAGACCAAGGCAGGGCATGGGGCCGGCAAGCCCACGGCCAAGGTGATTGAAGAAATTGCCGATCGCTACGCCTTCCTAGTGAGGACTTTAGGGATGGGTACGTAGGTGGACTTAAGGCCGGGTTTCGGCTGCGCTCAACCCTCTTCCCTTCATGAAGCTAGGTTTCCGGGTTTCGGCTGCGCTCAACCCTCTTCCCCTCATGAAGTTAGGTTTCCGGGTTTCGACTGCGCTCAACCCTCTTCCTATAGCTTACGCCCTCCCACTGAGCATCGACTGTCTTCATCCTGCTTATGAACGCTCCATTGAACCATCCATTGAAGCATCCGTTAACCCATCCGCGGAAACGAGGTCATGATAGACATCACCGAACGCGATCGCTTGGCGATCAAAACCACGATTTCTCAGCAGTTACAGGCATTTGAACAGGGTAATGCCATACAGGCCTTTTCCTTCGCCAGCCCCAGCATTCAGCTCCAGTTTCAAACCCCCGATCGCTTCATGCACATGGTGCGGCGCGCCTATCCACCGGTGTATCAAGCCCGCTCTGTGATTTTTGAAGATGTGGGGATGATTGATCACCACCTCGCCCAAGCGGTGTTGATCATGGGCCAGGATGGCACCCTATCCCGTGCCCTCTATCTGATGCAGCAGCAGCTCGACCATAGTTGGCGGATCAATGGCTGCCTGCTGTTGCCCATTCATGACCCAGAAAGCGTAGAGTGATCGCCTAGGTTGGCTCCAACCCAAAAAATTCCTGCACCCAGGCCGCGATCGCTTTGGCGGTGGCCGGTGCGAGTAAGACGCCGTTGCGATAGTGACCGCTGGCCAGCCAGACGTTGGCGGCTCCGGGCAGCGGTTCCACGATAGGAGCTGGGCGGTTAAAAGGACGGGGACGCAGACCTGACCAGGTTTGGATCACTTGGGCCTGGCTGAGGCTAGGACAGAAGGCGATCGCCCCATCCAAGACTTGGTCGAGTAGCGTTGGATGGGCCTGGATCTCACCGGCATCATCGGGAAATTCTACGGTTGCGCCAATCCAATAGTCGCCATCACCGAGGGGGACGATGTGGATGTCACTGCCGGTGAGGACGGGCTGAAAGTCTGGATGTCCGAGGGCTGCCGGTAAGCGCACCCGCATGGCTTGACCGAGCACTGGGCGAATATCCACCGGTTGGGCGATCGCGGCCGTGAGGGGCGTGGATCCAAGTCCAGCGGCGATCACCACCCCATCGACAGCCAGGTCGCCGTTTGTGGTGTGCAGCACCTGGGCTGTCCCGTCAGCGGCACAGTCCACGGCCGTGACGGCTGTTTCTAGTTTCAGATCAACACCACGCTGCTGGGCTACGTCGAGCAAGGCGAGGGTGAGGGCGGTGGGATCGAGCTGGCGATCGCCGGGGGAGTAGATCGCCGCCATGATCGTGTCATCTTGCACTTGGGGGCAGCGATCGCGCAACTGATCGCGACTCCAGCATTCCAAGCTCCAGCCCTGGGCCTGACGGTTGCTGATTAGGGTATCCCAGTTGGCCAGGTCGACACCTTCTGACAGCAGCATGACAATGCCCTGGCGGTTGTAGAGCAAGGGTTTACCCGTGAGGCGCTCCAGCTCGGGTATCCAAGCGTCATAGCAGCGCAAACTGGTTTCCCGCATTCGCCAGGCCCGTCCCTTGGTCTTATGGCTAATGGCTCCCATTAAGACGCCCAGGGCAGCGCCGGTGGAGGCTTGGGCGGGTTGATGCTGCTCAAGCAGGGTGAGATGCAGGGTGGGGATATGGCTGAGTTCGTAGGCGATCGCTGCGCCGACGACACCACCGCCAACGATGGCAAGATGAGGCATAGGGGTTATACGACGTCCTGTTAGCGGGTCGAGGGAGGAGCAGGCCAAACCTGGTCTCCCGCTGGGTTGATATAGGCTGACTGTCCTTCAACCATAACGTAGGCTAGCCCCTCGGAAAAGCTATAGGCGTAGTCATAGCGGAAGGGAATCACCACCTCGCCTTGGTGGTTGATAAAGCCCCATAGACCGTCAAGGTTTTGCACCGGAGCTAGACCATCTCCAAAGATCCAGGCTTGGGCATAGCGAGGGGGAATGGGCAAGCTGCCATCTGGGGCGACAAATCCCCATCGCCCTTGCACGCTAACGGGAGCCAGTCCTTCAGAAAAAGAGAAGGCGGCGTCAAACTGGGGGGCGATCGCCATCTGTCCTGTGGTATCCACAAAGCCCCAGCTAGGATAGCCAGTCCAGCTAGGGGCAACGGAGACGGGAGCGAGGCCTTCGGCAAAGAAGCGAGCGTCGTAGTACTTGGCGGGAATGATCACTGTGCCTTGGGGGTCAATGAATCCCCAGCGGGTGGCTTGGTCGTCGGCAACTTGGTCGGCGATCGCCACGGCCGCCAGTTGATCCTCCCCAAATTCATAGCCCCAGGCATAGGCGGGCTCTAGGGCGATCGCCCCTTGGTCGTCCACGAAGCCCCATCGGTCGCCCTGTTGAATAACACCGAGACCCTGGCTGAACAGACCCGCCGCATCAAACTGGGGCGCAATGGCCATGGTGCCGCTGCGATCGATATAGCCCCAGTGTCCACCTGCCCGCACCGGCGCTAGCTCTCCACCCCAAAAACCCTGAACGTCTTCAAACTTGGGTGCCACCGCGATCGCGCCCGTCTCGTCGATAAACCCCCAGCGGCCATCGATGGGAACGGGATAGAGTCGAGGGCGATCGCCGCTCTCTGTGCCCTGGGCAGCTTGTGCCCCAACCAGACTCAGCATGATCACCATGGGGGCAAGCGATCGCGCCAGGTGGGAATGGTGTAACAGCATGGTGTTTTAGAGGGTGTCTGAGGCCCTTGTCACGAATTTTGGATGAACTCAATCTAACCCAACGCTTGCAACAGTTGTATGATGCTTTTCATTCGTGATTTCGTGATTGCCAAGAGTAGGAGCGCCAACCATGTCAGATCTCTATGTGTCGTGGGCAGACTATCACCAAAAGATTGAGCAACTGGCCGTGCAGATCTATGAATCGGGCTGGCAGTTTAACCAAATTGTTTGTTTGGCGAAGGGGGGGCTGCGGGTGGGCGATATTTTGGCCCGCATTTATGATGTGCCGCTGGCGATTTTGGCGACCACATCCTACGGAGGCAAGCATAACCAAACCCGTGGCTCGATTACCTTTGGGGCAGATCTGACCAAAACGACGGCGAACTTGGGCAGCCACGTGCTGTTGGTGGATGACTTGGTCGATTCTGGGGTAACGCTGCAGAAAACGCTTCCCTGGCTGGATCGCCGCTATGGATTTTATATCGAAGAGGTGCGCACGGCGGTGCTGTGGTATAAGGACTGTTCGGTGATCAAGCCGGATTACTATGTGGATTACTTACCTGACAATCCATGGATTCATCAACCCTTTGAGCAGTACGAAAGTCAGACTATCCAAGACTTTGCCGCCAGCTACGCACCGGTGTCCTAGCGATCGCTCCTACATGTTGCTTGCTGGTTGGCATCCCTACCTATGGGGGGCGATCGCTAGCAACGACATCCAGCTTGACCATCGTGGCAGCCTGTCCAACGTCTTGTTCATGGGGTGGCGATCGCTGCTGATTCCATCTGCCAATCTACGTCCTTCCTCCAGCCCGTGATCCTCAGGAGCCTATGCATGTCGATTCGCCAGCACTGTGCTTGAATATGGTGTGCCATGCGCGGCGATCGCATAGTGTAGATGGTGAAGCATGACGGTGTACTGGTGTGATAGGAGACTTGTATGGATCTACCGTTTATTTTAGATATTGCTCTTGGCCTCATCTTCATTTATCTGATTTTGAGCCTGCTAGCATCTGAGATTCAGGAATTAATCGGTACTGTCCTGCAGTGGCGAGCTGAGCATTTGAAAAAATCCGTGGACCAATTGCTCACGGGTGATGAAGCGCGGCAATCCCACCTCTCCGAGTTTGTCCATGAGCTATACCGTGCTCCTTTGATGCGATCGCTCAACCAGGAAGCTACCGGTGCCATCACCCGAGGATTCCGTTGGTTCGGACAGATGGTCTATAGCGCCTATACAACCCTCACGCGATCGCCCAAGATCTTTGGGGAAGCCGCTAGTGGCCCTTCCTATATTCCTCCCCCAACCTTTGCGGCTGCCTTGATTCAAAAGCTAAAGATTCGGGAATTGGGGCATAAGTACAGTGAAATTTTGCTGCGGGATGCGGTGGAGGAAAAGCTGACGCAGGTTCAGAGTATCTTACTTGACTTGCGCTACAGCGTTGCCAATGATGCTTTGTTTGAATCGGAAGTAGCGCAGCTTAAGCAAAATCTCAATCGCATTATGTATGACTTTTGCCAACAGCGGCGATCGCTGAGCCAAAGCCTGAAGGATGTGACAGGCTATCTGCTGGAGTTTATTCAAATCATTGATCAATTGCTGATCAACGACAATCACTGTAAAGACATCGTTCGTCGCCGACTTCCTTATCTTCGTCAGTCGGTGGGGCTATCGATTAGCTCTCCTACCCTCAGCGAGGTGGTGAATCTGCTGACGGATCGCAATATCTACGATCGCCTCCATCCAGAACTGCGAGACCTGGTGGATCAAGCCTTGGCAACGACGGCCCCATCCCATGCCCCATCTCAACAGCCGGTTGCTCTGCCCCCGCAACTGCAGCGTAGCCTAGGTGACCTGGCGCGGATGGCTGAAAATAGTGTAGATGCCCTAGAACAGTCATTAGAAAAAAGTATTCAGCACCTCGAAGTTGAGTTGAGTGGCTGGTTTGATCAATCCATGGAGCGGGCCAGCGGCGTGTATAAACGCAACGCGAAGGGCATTGCTCTGATCCTTGGTGTGGCGATCGCCTATGCTGCCAATGCCGATACGCTATATATGATCGAGCGGCTCTCCCAAGATTCAGATCTGCGTCGTGCCATTCAAACCGCAGCTGGCCAACTGCAAACGCTTCCCAGTTCTGAGCCGCCTAGCCTGTCGGAGCAGCCATTGGAGCAGCCATTGGATGAAGCCGATGCCCCAGCAGGATCGGCCGATACCTTGACGGGGGTGACCCTACCGCAAGCCGATACCTCTAGTTTGGACGCCGCAACGCCTGAGGCTGAACAATTGCGGCGACTAAGGGCAGCCGTCGCAGAAAACCTGGATGACATTCCGTTACCCATCGGGCGATCGCCTGTGGTGATTGAGCAACAGCAAGCTACGAGCCAATCTTGGCCTGTACCCATCCTCAAGCGACTAGTGGGATGGGTGCTGAGCGGCGTTGCCATTTCCATGGGAGCTGGATTTTGGTACAGCCTGCTCGGTAAGGTGATGCGGGTGAGAAACACTGGCGATCCGCCGAAATCCTAGCAAAGTAGGGCTTTGCAACCTCAAGATGCTTGATCTGTCCTACAAGATCATCAAGGTTTGACCGAATTTTCGAGCAAGCTCTAGTTTTCGCTGGGTGTCTGGGTGTCTTGCTCTTCCTGTTGCTGCATCCGGCGGAGTTGTTCGGTGCGGAAGTCGGAGGCGGCGGAGTCAATATTATCCTGCTGCTGATTATAGAACTGCTGAGACGATTGCCCGTTGTTGAGGTTCATGCGGTGGTAGATGTCAAACAAGCTGCCGCCGCTGTTGTTGTCGAGGATATTGCCGCTGCCGCTATCCTGGGTGCGCAACCCTTCTAAGGGATCGAGGTTAGAGGAGGTTTGGGCGATCGCTGTGCCGCCTGCCAGCAGGCTGCTGCTTGCCAGCAACCCTAAGGCTGTACGACGGAGGAATCGAAGGGTGGAGACTGTTGCCATGGTCATCAATAGGTGGAGAAGACGTGAACTACAGTAAAAGATGCTGGACGGTCTAGATTTGCTCCCAGCCTAGCAGGTTGCTGCTAGGAAAGGGTACGTTTGAGGGTGGAGCGCACGGCTAGAAGGGCGATCGCATCAAAGACGACGAGTACTGCTAGCGCCGCTACCATGGACACCGCCCCAAAGGGAGCCTGCATCACCACGCTGGTCAGCGACCAGTCGCTGTGGGTGTAGATATAGCGAATGGGCTCAATGGCGTAGCTGAGGGGATTGAGGGTTGCTACCACCTGCAGCCAAGCGGGCATAAAGGAAAGGGGCGCGAGGGCGGTGCTGGCGAATAGGAGCGGTAGGTTGGTGACAAAAATGACGGCGATCAGCTCCACATGGCCGGGCAAGGAGAAGGCCAGACCTAAGCTCAGGGCGGTGACGCCTAAGACCAGCAGAAGAACGATGGCGGTGACCAGCAGCAATCCCCCTGGGCCAGGCAATCCCGCACCCAAGAACGCACTAGTGCCCACAATGGCGGCGGTTTGGATCAGGCTGAGGGTGGCGATGAACAGAGCTGAGGCCAAGACAATGGACAGCCGTGAGGCCAAGGGAGCCACAAGCAGGCGGTTGAGAAAGCCAAACTCGCGGTCAAACATCACCGGCAGTCCGGCATTCAGGGCACCGCCAAAGGCTGTGAAGACGATGATGCCAGCTCCCAAAAACTGTCCGTAGTTATCGCTCTCACCAAAGAGGCCGCGGGGGACGTTTTGGAACAGTGCCCCAAAGAGGACGAGCCACATCAACGGCTGGATCACCCCAGCAATCAGGGTGGTTGGGCGGCGCTGAAGCTGAATGAACAGGCGGCGGGTGAGGGCTGCCGTTTCTTGAACAAATTCAGAGGAGAACAGGCCCGGGAGAGCGATCGCTTCCGGGATAGCCGAGGCGGTGACCTCGGGGGATGAGACTTGGGGGGTTACCGTGCGTGTCATAGGAATTAGCCGTGCAGTTCAGCGGGGATCAACAATTATCGACTCAATCAACTACGTCATCAATGATTCAATATCACACTATCAACCTTGCTCCGCATTCGTGTGGGTAGCAACGGGCGATCGCAAGAAAACCTTAGCGCATATTTTGCTTGCGCTCTTCTTTGGGATCTCGGCGGCTGGCGGCGGCGAGCTCTGCATCCATCAGAGTTTTGCCGGTGGCCGCGAGGTAGACATCATCGAGGCTAGGGCGAGATTGGGAGATGCCGAAGGTGGGGAGTCCGGCCTGGTGTAGGGCCTGTTGAACGGTGGTCAGGGCATCGCTTTGGGGGGTCACAATCAAGTTCAGGGAGTTGCCCTGGGCGGGATTGACGATCACCTCTTGTACGCAGCTTACAGATTTCAGGGCAGATTTTGCCGTTTCGACTTCATCAACCGGGGTAAATTCGCGGATGCGGAGGGTAATGCGATCGCCCCCGAGCTGATCCTTAAGGTCGGATGGGCGGCCGGTGGCCAGCACTGAGCCGTTATCAATAATCGCCACGCGGTCGGCGAGGGCGTCTACTTCTTCTAAATAATGGCTAGTGATTAAAATCGTGGTGCCCTGCTCCCGCAACTGACGCAAAAAGTTCCAAACAATCACGCGGCTTTCAATATCCAGACCCACGGTGGGTTCGTCTAACACCAGCACATGGGGTTGATGGAGCAGGCCTGCGGCCAAGTCTAGGCGCTTGCGGATGCCGCCGGAGTAGGTGCCGCTGCGCTGGTCGATCCATTCTGTTAGCCCCAGCAGGTCAATCATGTGGTGAATGCGATCGCTGCTCTGCTGGGATGGCAAATGGTAAAGAGCGGCCTGGAGCTGGAGCAATTCTCGTCCGGTGAGCACCTTGTCGATGGCCACCTCTTGGGCCACGTAGCCCAGGAGCTGTCGGGCCCGTTTGGGATGCTCTAAGACCGAAATGCCGGACACGTCCACGGTGCCGGCATCTGGTGTGGTGAGGGTACAAAGGCAGCGAAGGGTGGTGGTTTTGCCAGACCCGTTGGGGCCCAGTAGCCCAAAAATTTCCCCTGGCTCGACTTGCAGGGAGACGTTTTGAACAGCGTTAACGGAACCGTAGCATTTTTGCAGATTTTGAATGCAAATAGCAGGCGTCATGGGTTTCCTAGCGTGATGCATCAGTGGTGATCGGCGATCGCTTGGGGATCATGTCCGTAAGCGATCGCCATCACATGAAAGACTCTGCCTCTATTCTAAAGTGTGAAGCTTTTTTACGGGACGCGAATTTGATTAATCGGCACAGCGCTGACGACCATGTCCAGGGTTTCTGTGAGCTGCCCCACGAAGGCGTGGGTGGCCGGTAAGCTATCCACGGCCATGCCCGCCGATAGCAACATCATATAAAAGATGGAGTATTTGAAGAGCGATCGCGCCAGTTGCAGATCCGCTGGTTCCTGCAGCAACGCCCAGGCTTTGCCCACAAAAATTCCGCCTAGGATCAGCGCCGATAGGGCGTAGAAGGCACCCAAAACGCCAAAGGGATAGACCAGCAGCAGGGTTACGGGGACGAGCAGCAGGGTATAGACCCAAATCTGCTGAGCGGTGGATACCTCGCCGTGGATCACTGGCAGCATGGGAACACCGACCTTGGCATAGTCTTCGCGGATCATCATCGCCAGGGCCCAAAAATGGGGAGGAGTCCACAGGAAAATGATGATGAAGTAGATCCAGGCGGGCCAGCCCACATCGCCGGTCACGGCAGCCCAGCCCACGAGGGGAGGAATGGCACCAGCAGCGCCGCCGATCACAATATTTTGGGTGCTGTGGCGCTTCAGCCAGTGGGTGTAGACCAGCACGTAGGTGACGATCCCAGACATGGCCAGGCAGGCGCTCAGCAAATTGGCAAAGACCGTCAGCAGGGTAAAGGAGATGACGGCTAGGGCAATGGCAAACACCAGAGCATCGCGGGGCTGTACCCGTCCCGACGGCAGGGGGCGATGGCGGGTGCGCTCCATGTCATAGTCAATGTCGCGATCGTAGAGACAGTTGATGGTATTGGCGGCGGCGGCGGCCAAGGCCCCGCTCAGCAGCGTGACCAGCAAGAGAATGGGATCAACCTGGCCTTCGGCGGCCATCCACATACTGCCAGCGGTGGTAATCAGCAGCAGGATAATAATGCGTGGCTTAGTGAGTTGCCAATAGCTGCGGAGCACCTGCCAGATGTTGGTATGGTGCCGAGGGGATGGATGTAAGACGGATTCATGCATTCAATTCAAGTCCCAAGGGTTCGCAACGGTAGAAATCGGGGTGGAAAGTTTGGTGAGGATAGCAATGCCGGTGAGGCTGTAGATGGGTGGGGATCGCTCATGCTCCCACGCGATCGCCTAGCGGAATGGAGGGAAGACAGCGATCGCGGCTGCCTAGCACCGTGAAGCAGACGAGGGTACCTAGGAGGGCTGCGCCAACGGCTTGATGGGCAACGGTGAGCAGCTCAATTTGCAGGTGAGCGTAAAACGTGGATAGCCCCAGACCCACCTGGATGCAAAGCAGCGCCATGGCCATGAAACCTAACTGCCGCAGGCTCGCCTGCAGGGCTGGGGTGCGCCAAACGCCAATCACCAGAATCAAGGTACCTAGGCTGGCGGGGATCACGCCCAAGACATGGCTTTGCAGCACTGTGCAAAGGGTATTTCCACCGGCTAAACATTGGTGGAGAGCCCAGCGGGATCCCACCAGCGCCCCCGTAATGCTTTGGATGTAGATCAGCAGCGCGGCAACCAGGCTCACTTGGGGCCAATTGCCCACGGTGCCGGTGCGCTGATAGGGCATGAGCAAACTCGCCATCACCAGCAGGGTGATAAAAAATAGCAGGGCTGTCCCGAGGTGAGCGGTGACAATGTCAAACCGCAGGAGCTGGGTGACGGTCAGAGCGCCCAACAGTCCCTGAGCCATAATCAACCCTAAGGCTAGCAGCGACCCCCAGGGTACCCACTTGGGCAAAGCTGCTCGCTGCCATAGGCTGTAGACCACCAATGCGATCGCCATCACCCCAATCAAGGCAGCATCTAGGCGATGGAACCACTCCAAAAAGACCTGGAGGTTCATCTGCTGGCCAGGAAAGAGGGTGCCGTAGCACAGGGGCCAATCGGGGCAGGCTAAGCCGGCATTCATGACGCGGGTGGCGCTGCCAATGGCCATCAGGATCCAGGTGGCGATCGCCATTTTCCATAGCAAGCGTCGCACCCGGTCGGTCGGCAACGGTTTCGCTCCAGAGGGGGTTGCTAAGGCAGTTGAGATAGTGGGCTGCAGGATGGAGTCTGTCATGCAAGCGTCTCCAAAGTCACCATAGATTCGGGATACAGTCGGGATAGAGTTGAGTTGAAGGGTTCCTTGCGGGGAACAAGATGTCAGACGGTCAGACCTAGATAGTCAGGTCTAGTCAGACCTCGTTCGAGGCTGAACTGGACTGATTGGCATCAAGGTTGGCAGCAGGTTGCTGAAATGTGTGAAGAAGGTTTAAGCGATGCCATGTCCTGCTCTAGCGTCTAACCCCTACACTTTAATGACTCTATTCGGCTCTGGGGAAAGCTTTTGGAATTTCTTCGGATTGTGGGGTAAAAATCCCGTTGTTTCTACAGAAAATCTTTAGAAATGATTGTTCGTAAAGCGCAGGATTTTGTTACGTGTTGCAATATCCCTGGAATGCGTTCAAACCAGTTGTAGCGATCGCCACACTTTAGCCCCTGTCCACCGCGCTGGATCTGGGGAAAAGATTAAAGATGCCTTACAACGCTCCCGAAAACCAAAGGACTGCTTTAACGTGGTAAGCGTAGTGGCTTCTCGCGGTAGAACGACTACGATCCTATAGCTCTGTGCATTCTTGATGCTGAACGTGATCCTAAACGGTCATCGTCCGTAGCACCTTTGAAAGGTTTCAGGTGATGCGGGTGCATTTGACAGCGAGAGGTGACAGACAGGGGCAGGGCGATCGCATCCCGTACAGTCTTGCTGGTCTCTAGAGCGATCGCTACATCTGGGCCCTCAACCCTAAGCATCTGCTCAGTTCTTCAGTTCCTCAATGTTCAGTCCTTCAACGTTAGCCTCTCAACACCGTTCCACCGTTTGCCGAATTCTCAACACCAATAACTGTGAAAATTCCGAGTAGTATTGCCACCATGCTGGCGGGCATAGCCCTAACCCTAGTGAGCCTGTGGTATGGACAAAACCATGGGCTACTGCCTGTCGCCGCTTCCAATGAAGCCTTACTGGTTGACGGGTTATTCAACACCATGATGACCATCTCCATCGGGCTGTTTCTGCTCGTGGAAGGCGTCCTGATCATCGCGATCTTCCGATTCCGCCGCGCCAAGGACGACACCACCGACGGCCCGGATATTGATGGCAACATTCCCCTAGAAATTGTCTGGACAGGCATTCCGGCGGTGATTGTGCTAGTCATTGGGGTCTATAGTTTTGACGTATATTCCCAGATGGGCGGCTTTGATCCCAACGCTGCAGGGGATCCTGCGGTCACCCAGGTGGCCATGACGGGGGAGGGTGAGTATGGGGCTCCCTTGATGAATGGCAGCAATCCCCATGGCGGTCATCACCATATGGCGCTAGGGATTGGTGCATCGCCTGAAAAGGCTGGGCAGATGGCCGATCTCACCGTTGATGTGATGGGGCTGCAATATGCCTGGATTTTCACCTACCCCGAAACAGGGATCATCTCGGGTGAACTGCATGTGCCCCAAGGCAAGGATGTTCGGCTGAAGCTCAAGGCCCAGGACGTCATTCACGCCTTTTGGCTGCCTGAGTTTCGCCTCAAGCAGGATGCGATTCCTGGACGAGATTCTGAACTGCGGTTTACCCCAACCCGGGCTGGCGACTATCCGGTCATCTGCGCTGAGCTATGTGGCGCTTACCATGGTTCGATGGTGACGCGCATGTATGTGGACACGCCGGAGGAGTTTGAAGCCTGGAAGCAGCAACAAATTGCTAGCCGCCCAGATATCAATGAGGTGATTGCCTCCCTCGATCGCCCTCGTACGGATGTGGATTACCTCACGCCCTACGCCGACGATATGGGTTTGGAGCCTGAGATGTTGCGATCGCTCCATGAGTCCCATACCGGGGCTGAGGTGTTGACCCAATCGCTCTAAGCCTCAAGAGGCTCTTAAAGCTAGCCTGCCTACGATCCATTGCAGACCTTGACGTGACTTGATACCTGACGCATGACACAAGTTGATATTCCAGCGTCCGTCCCAGCCCAATCTTCACCCCATGCGGAAGCAGAACGCAAGTGGACGGACTTCTTTACATTCAATAGTGACCACAAGGTCATTGGTATTCAATACCTTGTTACCTCGTTTGTGTTTTATCTGATCGGTGGAGCATTGGCCACCGCCATTCGTACTGAGTTGGCTACCCCGCCGTCGGACTTTGTCAGCCCCGATTTTTATAACGGCATGTTGACGCTGCACGGCACCATCATGATCTTTTTGTGGGTGGTGCCGGCCGGAGCCGGTCTCGCCAACTACCTGATCCCGTTGATGATTGGGGCCAAGGACATGGCGTTTCCCAAAATCAACGCCCTGGCTTTTTGGATGATTGTGGCGGGTGGTGCGCTGCTGCTCTCTAGTTTTTGGCTAGAAACGCCCCAGTCGGGCTGGACGTCCTACCCACCCCTGAGTTTGGTCTCGGGCAAAGTGGGGGAAGGCATCTGGATTTTTAGCCTGCTGATTTTGGGAACCTCGTCGATTCTCGGGGCGCTCAACTTTGTGGTGACGATTATCAAAATGCGGGTGCCCTCCATGGGCATTTACCAAATGCCGCTGTTTTGCTGGTCGATGCTGGCTGCTGGCTTGCTGATTCTCACCGGCACTCCGGTTCTAGCGGGAGCGCTGATTTTACTAGCGTTTGACCTATTGGCCGGTACCGCTTTCTTCAACCCCACCGGCGGTGGCGATCCGGTGGTCTACCAGCATATGTTTTGGTTCTATTCCCACCCAGCGGTCTACATCATGATTCTGCCGCTGTTTGGGGCGATTTCCGAAATCTTGCCGGTGCATTCCCGTAAGCCGATCTTTGGCTATCGAGCGATCGCTTACTCCAGCATGATCATCAGCTTCCTAGGGCTGATTGTCTGGGCCCACCATATGTTCACCAGCGGTACGCCAGCTTGGCTGCGCATGTTCTTCATGATCGCCACCATGATCATTGCCGTACCGACGGGGATCAAGGTCTTTGGTTGGCTAGCCACCATCTGGGGCGGCAAGATTCAGCTAAACAGCGCCATGCTGTTTGCCCTAGGATTTATCGCCACCTTTGTGATTGGCGGGATTACCGGGGTGATGATTGCTTCCGTACCCTTTGACATCCACGTCCACGATACCTACTTCATCGTGGCCCATATTCACTACGTCCTCTTTGGTGGATCGGTGTTTGGCATCTACGCTGCCCTCTACCACTGGTTCCCCAAAATGACGGGGCGCATGATGAACGAAACCTGGGGACGCATCCACTTTGGTCTGACCTTCGTAGGCATGAACCTCACCTTTATGCCCATGCATGAACTAGGGCTGCTGGGCATGAACCGTCGGGTGGCAATGTATGATCCTCGCTTTGCGGACTTGAATGTGCTTTGCACCATCGGCAGCTACATTTTGGCGGTGTCTACGGTGCCGTTCATTGTGAATGCGCTGTGGTCTTGGTTTAAGGGCAAGCTGGCTGGGGATAACCCTTGGAATGCGCTCACCCTAGAGTGGCAAACCACGTCGCCGCCAGCGATTGAGAATTTTGAGGGCGTTCCTGTGCTGACAACCGGCCCTTACGATTACGGCAAAACCAACGAAGCCCTTGAGTCTCCATCCACGGACACCCCGGTGCTTTCTAGCTAGGGCGATCGCGATCGCTTGTTTTAGATCCCTGGTTCTAGACCTGGTTTGACCTAAATAAGCAGGCGATCGCATCCCACTTGTATTGACCCTATTGGAATCATCCCCATACCACTATGCAAGGTTCTACGATTGATACGGCCCAGTCGCCGCTCAACTATCCCTCGGAAGCGGGCGGTCACCACGAAGACCATCCCGATCACCGCATTTTCGGCATCCTGGTGTTTCTGTTTGCAGAAGGCATGATTTTTGCCGGTCTGTTTTTGGCCTATCTCACCTTTCGGGCCGTGACCCCCGTTTGGCCGCCAGCGGGTACCCCAGAGCGGGAGCTGCTGCTGCCGGGCATTAATACCTTAATTCTGATCGCCAGTAGCTTTGTGCTCCACCGGGGGGATACGGCGATTAAAAATAACGACACCAAGGGGATGCGCCTCTGGTTTGGCATCACGGCGGTGATGGGCGCGATCTTCCTGGCGGGACAGCTCTATGAATACAGCAACTTAGAGTTTGGTCTGAAGACGAATCTCTATGCCAGCACCTTCTATGTGCTCACCGGCTTCCACGGTCTACACGTGCTGTTTGGTTTGGTGCTAATTTTGGCGGTGCTCTGGCGATCGCGTCAGGAAGGACATTATTCCAGCAGCAGCCATTTTGGCATCGAGGCAGCGGAGATCTACTGGCACTTTGTCGATGTCATTTGGATCATTCTGTTCTTGCTGCTCTACCTGTTGTAGCTGAGGTCTGCATGGCCCGGCATCTAGGGACACGTCTGGGGCGATCAGGCGATCGCCCTTAGCAACCTAAGGACAGGTGGTGCCTTCCACCACAGGAACAAGCCCCACGGATCCTTCACACATCAGCGTAAAGGTCGTCCCAGCTCCCCCTGCTATGCCAATCCAGACCTTGCCCGCATAGCCACGAATTGTGCTATCGGTGGGTGTAGCGGTGGTTTGGGCGATCGCCTCCATGCCAATACCTTCTGGCTCTGTGGTGTAGGTGTAATGCTCGGTGAGGGTGCGGATGCCCACTTCAAGATCCGGTAATTCACCAAACCGTCGATGTTGAAGATAGTGAGCCTGCTGGGCTCGGTTGACTGCGCCGATATACGACTGCGCTTCCGACTGCCGCGCCTTAGACACTTGGTTAATAAACGATGGGTAGGCCAAGACAAACAAGGTGCCGATGATCACAATGGACACCATCAGTTCAGTCATCGTAAAACCTGCATCGGTGAGGGACGCAGGGTGCTGAGAGGGCGATCGCCTCGGTTGTGTCCGAATGGGTAAGGTCATCATGGGAATAGAGCAGGGCTAAGGTGGGCCTTAGGGAAATCAATCTGCTATATCCCATCACTGTTGATATGGAAGCATCTCCAGTACCTGATTGTTGCCAGGTTAGGTGCCAGGAGAGTTGGGTTGAGTAGGGCTGCAGAAAGACTTCCCAGATGGATAAGACAGGGTGTCATCTCTGCTCAAGTTTTCTGAAACGGCGATCGCTATCCGGAGGATGGGGTCAGTGTCCTGTATCAATTGTGTCAAGACTTCCGTGAATATTCGATGAAGGAAGACTGCATCTGAGCGTTCCACGGATCTGGCAGGATCCGGGTGGGACAGCCGCCGCCTTGATGGTTGACCCGCGATCCACCGGATCATGGCTACCTAGCCTTAAAAGTTCTATCCCCACCAGGATGACGATGGCACAACCTCGCGACGACTAGGGTTCAACGGCTTTGATGCGTTCCCACCAGCGGTTGAGCGGATAATAGATAACGGGCGACCACATGCTGCTGAGGATGGCTGAACTGAGGGCAATGCGCTGGTGGTAGTACCAAATTCTGGATAGCGAGTATTGAATCGAATCGCGATCGTTGATCCAAGCATGGACACTAAACTGCAGGGCGGTGATCGTTTCAGACAGGACAGCCATACCAAAGACAATCAGCGCAATGGAAATAAAATCTTCCTGCAAGAAGCGCTGTTTTTGGATGCGGGCCGTCAAGACGCCAGCAATCACGAGCCCGACGGCATGGGACGGAGTGGTGGCAGTCATGCCATCTTGGATGAGCCCTAGGACTAAACCAGCGATCGCTCCCTGCCATGCCGGACGTTTAACGCTCCAAGCCACAACCCAGATCAGCAACCAATTGGGGCCAACGCCGAGCAGCTCCATGCCCGGAAAGCGAGTCGGCAACATCAGCACACAAAGCACCACAGACAGCACCGTAATGCTCCAATTGGCGATGCGGGGCCCTTGCTTGCTTCCTAGGTTGAGGCGATCGCTTAAGGTCATCACTCGGGTCATGGGTGTATCGCTGAGAGGTGTCGCTGAGAGATATTACTGAGATTCATTAGAAGATGGCGCATTGTCAGGGATCACATCTTCCGGCATGGGCATACGCGAGTTGGGGGTAATAATCACCCACTCCAATCGGCTAATGGGCGACGTGAGTTCAATCACCGCCTCAGGGGCCGGACTGCGGTTGAGGTTCACTGACTCCACCACCCCCACGGGCAGACCCTGCGGAAACAGTTGACTCAAGGAGGATGTGGACACTGCATCCCCTGGCTGCACTTCCGGCACCTTATCAAAAAATTCCATCACCACGCGGCTTTCAGACTGGCCGCGAATGTAGCCCATGGAGCGCGATCGGCTAATGGTGACCCCCACCTGACTGGAGGGATCGCTAATTAACAGCACGCGGCTGGTGTTGGGCGTCACCTGGACGATGCGTCCTACTAACCCACCGGTACCCGACACCACATCGCCTACGGAGATGCCATCTCGACTGCCCTTCGCAACGGTTAGGTGTTGCCACCAGTGGTCAGAACTGCGGCCAATGACGGGGGCAACCACTCCCTCTTGGGATGTATTCTCACGATAGCCGAGGAGTTCTTGGAGCCGACGATTTTCGCTCTCCAGCTCCACAACTCGCTGCTGCAGCTCTCGGGCTTGGGCTGTTTCCAGGATGTCAACTTGGTCTGGCGTACCTTGGAACGGGCGCGATAAAATGCCGTATAGCTCCAAAAATATGCCAGCATTCGTTTGCCGGATGCCCCAGGCCAAGCTTAATAGCAAAGCCACCATCCCGGCTTTTAGTGCGTACTGACCCCACCAACGGCGTAAAGAATACATCTAATGTGATTGTGTAGAGAGGATGTCGCTACTCTCGGGGTAGCCGAACCTGTGAGAGGGGTTGTTGTGATGAACGGTGCAGGGGCTGAAGGTGTTGGCTAGCAGCGCCTGCAAGGTTCATGTCACAGCAATCCTATAGAGCGATCGCCCCTAGAGATTGCGCGATCGCCCACTGAAGACCCGTTCAAGCTGCTTGAAGTTCTCCAGCACCCGACCGGTGCCAAGGACAACGCAACTGAGCGGATCAGCGGCGATATGGACCACAATGCCCGTTTCATGGCTAATCAGGGTATCTAGACCGCGCAGCAGTGCTCCACCGCCGGCTAGCATAATGCCCCGATCAATAATGTCGGCGGCTAATTCGGGCGGCGTGCGCTCTAGGGTGCGCTTCACAGCCTCCACAATCACCGACAGCGGCTCCGACATGGCTTCCCGGATTTCTGGGCTCTTGACGGTGATGGTGCGGGGTAGACCGGACAGCATATGCAGCCCGCGCACATCCATGATGGTTTCATTATCGCCATCGGTGGGATAAGCCGAGCCAATGAAGATCTTGATTTCCTCTGCTGTACGTTCCCCAATCACCAGGTTGTGAACCTTTTTCATGTACTGGGTGATGGCTTCACTCAGCTCATCTCCAGCCACCCGAACCGATTCACTCAGTACGGTGCCCTGCAAACTCAAGACGGCGACCTCGGTGGTACCGCCACCAATATCGATGATCATGTTGCCGGTGGGTTCTGCCACGGGCAGACCAGCACCAATTGCCGCAGCAACCGGTTCGTCGATTAGGTAGACGTCTCTGGCTCCGGCTTGAGACGCCGCTTCCATGACGGCTCGCCGTTCAACCCCGGTCACACCGCTGGGGATGCCAATGACAATGCGAGGCGACACCAATGTACGTCCCTCATGCACCCGCCGAATGAAATGCTTGAGCATCAGCTCGGCAGTGTCAAAATCAGCAATTACACCGTCCCGCAGGGGACGTAGGGCAACCACATTTCCGGGAGTACGACCGAGCATTTTCTTGGCATCTTCCCCGACGGCAAGAGGCACTTTATTTTCTTGATCCATCGCCACGACCGAGGGTTCTTGCAGAACAATTCCCTTGCCGGAAACGTAAACCAGTGTGTTAGCGGTACCCAAATCGATACCCATATCTCGTGAAAACGAGAAACGACTGAAGAAGCCCACTCCTTAACTCTCCTGCAACTAGGACGGTGCGATTGCGAAACAAATTGATCAAAGGTTAACAATGGTGTATCCACCCGGTGGGTGATGGGGCTGGGGATCATGAATGAACCCTTTGCCTGGCCCCGTTTTACGCTGGTCGTTAACACAGTGAGCGGCTAAGGCCTTAACCGAACAGGATTTTATTACGTTTTCTGACCACAGTCTAGATGAGTCTCCCCAATTCGGCTGGATTGGGTGAAATCCGTCGATACAGCATAACGGTCAGGATGCCTTGCGGTGAATGCCATTGCAAGTCTGGATAGTCTATGGTTGAAGCTAGCTTGTTGAAGTTATGAGTTCAATGAACAGCTAATAGATCCTCAACCATTCGATGCGTAAGACCTAATTGTATGACCTTACTCATGATCTTGCCTAATGAATCATTCCTATGCTAAGACGTCCGTTGGATTGGACGGAACTGCGATCGCCCTGGACGGCTACTCTGGTTTGTTGATACAAGCCATTGGGGAAGGGGTCAGAAGAAAGTGAAAAAATTGTGGTGAAGAACTTTGCGATCGCCCCCTGGTCATGGGTTGTGCTCTAGGGGCGATCGCCTCGGTAGAGCTGTTCGTGCAGGCTAATGGCTACGGATATCAGAAACCTTAAGCTTGCCCTCGCCCTAAGCTTATATCGAACTATAAGGTTTACCATGGATGGGCCAAGCTGCCATGGAGTGGGATCGATGTTCAAAATTGGAGAGGTTGCTCAGCGCCTAGCCCTGAATCCACAAACGCTGTATTTCTATGAACGCATTGGCCTGATTCCTGCACCGCAACGGACTGACGCGGGCTACCGGCTCTTTAGTCAGCAGGATGTTGACCGGTTGGCGTTTATCACTAGGGCCAAGTCTCTGGGGCTGAGTCTAGACGAAATTAGGAGCATTTTGGCGTTGAAAGACGGCAAGTCTCTCACCTGCCAAGACGTTCACGATCGCTTGGTGATCAAGCTAGACCAAATTGAAACCCAAATTCAGCAACTGCAGCGGCTGCATGATGAACTCCGCCCCCTCATTCAAGAATGCCGCTCTAATTTTGATCCTGCTCATCCAGACAAAGTCTGCGTTGTTCTAGAAAAATATCCTGCTCCGCTCTAGGCCGCTCCAAGGGGCTTGATGCGCCATGATTGCTCGGATAGTT
>RECH01000204.1 GCA_007694125.1 Leptolyngbya sp. DLM2.Bin15 | reverse complement strand
TACCCTATCCGCAGCTATGCAATACCCATCTGAGCGTGATGAGAGTCATCCTGTACCCTTGACCAGGGATGCGTTTTTTTACTACTTTGCCTACGGATCCTGCATGTGCCCGGTGGATCTCAAGCGATCGCTGGGGGAATCAACCCATGCCTATGTGCTGGGCCCTGCGGTTCTCCAGGGCTATCGGCTAGGCTTTTTCCGGCGATCGCGTCTGCGCAACTGCGGTGTGCTCGACGTGGTGCCCGATGCTAGCGCCAGTGTGGAGGGCGTGCTCTACCGACTGCCCATGCACCTGAGCGATCGCTTGGATGAGCGGGAAGAGGGCTATCAGCAGGCCACCGTGGCAATTCACCAAGGCGATCGCATCTATCCCCACGTGCGCACCTACAGCGTGATTGAGAAGTTAACTGAAGAACACGCCCCCAACGATTGGTACTTCAACGTGGTCTTGCGGGGAGCGGTGACCTGCGGTCTGTCGGAGCAATATTGCTGGCGTTTATTCCACCACATGCACCATCTGCAACAATCTCAGGTGACCCTGCGATCGGCCTGATTCCCCAAGAGCGTCAAGAGTCTTGGTAGAATCATCCCAGAGTTGATGAACCCTGTGACCCAAGCGAAATCTAGCCTACCGCCTTTACGTCAGCGAGCGATCGCCCCTAGCCTCTCCGCCCGGTTCATGTGGGCGGGGATTGTGATTACGACCTTCTTTGTGGTCATTGCCCTGTTGGCCCCTTGGTTTCAAGACTGGGGTCTGCTGCAGGATCCCTTCAAGGTGCCCCTGGAAAATCCGATCCATTCGCCTCCATCGGCCGACCATTGGTTTGGCACCGATCGCAAGGGATACGATGTGTTTTCTCGCACCCTGTTTGGCACCCGAGCGGCGCTGCATGTGGTGCTGCTAGCGACAACGCTCAGTTTGTTGGTGGGTGTGCCTCTGGGCATGGTCAGCGGCTATCTGGGAGGACGGGTAGACCGGGTGATGCTCTTCTTCATGGACACGCTCTACACCCTGCCAGGGCTGCTGCTGTCGGTGACCCTGGCCTTTATGGTGGGCCGGGGGGTGTTGAATGCAGCGATCGCCCTCAGCATTGCCTATGTGCCCCAGTACTACCGCGTGGTGCGCAATCACACGGTGAGCGTTAAGACGGAGCTGTTTATCGAAGCTGCCCAGGCCATGGGGGCTTCTACTTGGACGGTGCTGTCTCGCTACCTAGCTCTGAATGTGATTCAAAGTGTGCCGGTGTTGTTCACCCTCAATGCTGCGGATGCGGTGCTAGTGCTGGGAGGGTTAGGCTTCCTCGGCCTGGGGCTGCCGGAACAAACCCCAGAATGGGGCCAGGATCTGCGGCAAGCTTTAGATGCTCTGCCCACCGGCATTTGGTGGACGGCCATGTTTCCAGGGCTGGCGATGACCAGTCTCGTGGTGGGTCTATCGCTGGTGGGTGAAGGGCTGAATGACTGGATCAACCCCCTGGTGCGCCGCGAGCGCTAGTCTCCCAATCCATGCTCAATACTCAAATCCCATAAGCAGAGGGTTGAGCGAAGCTGAAACCCGGCCGCTTAGCTTCATGATGAGCAGAGGGTTGAGCGAAGCCGAAACCCGGCCACTTAGCTTCATTGAAGTTAGCTCCTCGCCCTTCGGAAAAGGAGTTGAGGTAAGGGCTGCTGTCTATCAACCCTAGGGCGATCGCTCACGATTTCATCACTCCAGCCCACCGTGGGCCATATCCAGCAACGACAACGAGGAAAACTGTGGGGCAAACGTCATCTATTCAACAGGTGTTCGGCATTGACTTGGGCGGCACCGCCATTAAGCTAGGCTGTTTCGATCGCCAAGGAACCTGCGATCGCTCGCTTACGATTCCCACGCCCCAACCGGCAACGCCTGAGGCAGTGCTGGAGGCCTTGGTGGGGGCGATCGCGACCCTAGATCCGGACTATCACTGCGGGGCGATCGGTCTAGGCACGCCGGGGCCAGCGGATGCCGCAGGACGGGTGGCTAAGGTGGCGATCAATCTAGCGGGCTGGCAGAATGTGCCCCTGGCGGATTGGCTGGAAGCGCGCACCGGCCGGCCGACGGTCTTGGCCAATGATGCCAACTGTGCCGGGCTGGGGGAGGCATGGCTAGGAGCTGGGCGAGGTATTGCCAACTTAATTGTGCTCACCTTGGGTACGGGGGTGGGTGGCGCAGTTATTCTCAATGGTCAGCTCTTTGTCGGTCACCAAGGGGCGGCTGGGGAACTGGGATTGATTACCCTCAACCCCGATGGGCCGCCCTGCAACAGCGGTAACAGCGGCTCTCTGGAGCAATATGCTTCTGTCCAGGCTATCCGCCGCCGCACGGGGCTAGAACCCGATGAGCTAGGACGACGGGCGGCCGAGGGTGACGGGGAGGCGATCGCGTTTTGGCAGGTCTACGGACGGGATCTGGGGGCAGGGCTAGCCAGTTTGCTCTATGTGCTGACGCCAGAAGCGGTGATTATTGGCGGTGGCGTCAGTGCGAGTGCCCCTTTCTTTTTTCCCAGTATGCAGGCGGAGCTAGAGCAGCGGGTGCTGCCAAGTTCACGGCAGGGGCTGCAGGTGTTGACGGCTCAGTTGGGTAACCAGGCCGGTATGGTCGGCGCGGCTCAACTTGCCTGGCAATCGCTACGATGACGCATTGCTGACGATTATCTGAAACCTTCTGGGCTATTCATCAGTCTCCTCTGTATCAGTGGGCTCATGGTTCGTTCAGGGTTGCTATTGGACAGGACAAGCCAGATCTATCCATTCGATCCACCGGCAGGGTGGTGTTAGTCTGGATGCGAGACCATAGGGGCGATCGCTCTCGTTGGGACGTCTGTCAACAGCGAGTCTTCCCTAACCTATGCTGATCCGTTGTACAGGGAGGCAAGACGGCAAGACAACAAGCTGCGTTTTATCCATGCTGAGGTAATGTTGAAAGCAGCATGTGTAACGTTGATGGAGCCTACCTAGGCTAAGCCACGTTTCCATTTGCCGACATCATCCTATAAATCTCCGCTACCTTACCGTTGCCTTAAGAGCATCTGCTCGTCGATCATCAGTCATAGCATCTCCATAGAGCCAAGTCGCTGCAGGATCTCAGGATTCTCCTAAAGCCAATGTTCCGCCGCGACTGGGTTGGGTCAGGCTAAGATCGAGGCACTCCGATCGCCTTACCTGTGTATCTACATCGCGCTTCTCTGTCCTACCGCTTCTGTCCACTTACCTTGTCAGATTTTTAACTTGGCTATGGGCTTCACTTCTTGGGTATTTCTGATGGTTGGAATTGGGGTTGGGCTGATCACACGCCCCCAGCTTTCGCGTTTGCTAGAACGGCCCCAGTTTGGCCAACCTGAGCAAGTAGAAGCACATCGCACCAATGTGGAGGCTAGCCATCCTGATGTGGTCATCCATCAGGCGGTACAGGAGGCGCTGCAGGCCTACTACCTCTCGGCAGAAATGAACCAGTTCCGAGCTGGCTTTTTGGCACGCACGTCCCATGAGCTGCGATCGCCCCTGAGTTCGATCATCAGCTTGCATCAACTCATCTTGACGGATCTATGTGAAGACCACGACGAGGAACGCGACTGTATCAATCAAGCCTATGGGGCAACTCAAAAGCTCTTGGCGTTGCTAGATAGCCTAATTTTGGTCTCAAAAACAGAGTACGGCACGGTTCAGCAGTCGTTGCAAAGCGTTCAGCTTTCCACCATTCTGGATGAAGCTTACGCCTTGACGAACCTATTGGCCAAGAACCGCAATCTACGCCTCTCCGTTGATGCGGTGGATCCAGAGATCTGGGTGCAGGCAGACCCTCGGCGACTGCAGCAAATCTTGGTGATGCTGATCGATATGCCCATTATGCTGATGGAGGAGGGGACGATTCATGTCTCAATTCATCCTCGACCGGAGCAGCAGCAGGTGGATATATGGATTGACGACTATCGTCCGGCTAGCGCTTGGCGAGAACCCTTGGATTTCATGAATGCCAGCCCTCCGCCAGAACGCCTAATGCATCAGATTCTTCAGGGCATTCGCCATCACACGCCGCTACCCCCTGGCTCATCACGATTTCAGCCCGGTAGTCCGCGTCTACCCGTCTCGGTGGGCATGGCGTTGATGATGTGTCAAATTTTGCTAGATATGATGAATGGACGGCTAGAGCTACTAGAAACGCCGTCGGCTGGCGAACCGGCCCAAGGTGCTACCCTTGAGTCTTCTGGGCGATCGCGCTTGGCCTGTTGTCTTCCCCTAGCGGTGGATAGTCCCTAGTTATGGCAGGCACGACCGGCGGGCTTAGCGTTCTGCTAGTCGGGGAAAAGGATGCTCATTGGCGATCGGGCGATGGTTAAACAGGGGGCGATCGCTGGTGCTATGGGGGGTGCCATGGCCATGGTTTGCCGCAGTGATGGATGTGGGCTGATCGTGGGATAGCACATCTACATTAAAGCGATACCCTACATTCCGCACGGTTTGAATTAAATTGGGTTGACGGGGATCAACCTCAATTTTTTTGCGCAGGGAAAGGACATGGGTATCGACCGTGCGGTGGTTATCGATGGCATCGGGCCAGGCCCGCCGCAGCAATTCTGTCCGGCTTAGGGGCAGACCCCCAGCTTGGGCCAGAACATAGAGTAAACTAAATTCTTGAGGGGTGAGCTCAACCGATTCCTCATTCAAGCGCACGCGGCGATGAATTAAGTCAATCTTGAGCTCTCCGTAGTTGAGGGAGTCAGGAGCAGAGACCATGCGGCTACGGCGCGATAAGGCGTCTACCCGAGCCAAAAATTCCTGCATCCCAAAGGGCTTGGTCAGATAGTCATCTGCCCCTGCCCGTAACCCCGTCACAATATCTGATTCAGTCGTGCGGGCTGACAACATCAAGACGAACGCCTGCTGCTGGCTCTGTAGCCATCGGCAAAAGTCGAGCCCGTCGCCGCCAGGCAGTTCAGAGTCCAGTACCACAAGGTTGGGTTGCCTGGTCTGAAATGTCTCGCGTGCTTGATGGAGATCCGCCGACTGGTAAACCCAGTACCCCGTTTGTTGCAGATGCCAACCGAGTAGCGATCGCAAATGGGGGTTTCCTTCAACAATCTGGATGCAAACAGCGCCCACGGTAAATACTTGTTTGAAGTTGCGTTCACAAGCGTAACAGAGCAGTTGTCATGGTTTTGTAACCGCTGTTACCCTCACCCTGCGGGGATCACATGCCAGGGCGATCGCGCCTTGGGTAGATCTGTCGAGTTGACGCGCTGGTGCAATCACGGCATACTCTGAAAGCCAGTGCGCTGTACTGGACTTGGATGCTGTGTCTCTCTCTAGATCCCCGAGCCGGAATGGTTATAGATTGGTTTTATCCTTACCCGCCGTTATTGTCTGGGCGGTTAATCAACCGTTACAAACGTTTCTTTGCCGACATTGAGTTGGATAGTGGCGAGGTGGTGACGGCCCACTGCCCCAATACGGGCCCGATGACCGGGGTCTATGTGCCGGGTAACCGGGTGCAGGTATCGAAAAGTGATAATCCTAAGCGCAAGCTGGCCTACACCTGGGAGTTGATTGAGGTGGAGGATACGGTGCCCACCTGGGTGGGGGTGAATACGGGGTTGCCCAATCGGGTGGTGCGATCGCTGTTGGACTATCGCGGCCTGCCGGAACTAGGTGACTACACAGAGATTCGCCCTGAGGTGCCCTACGGTATAGATGGCAAAAGCCGCATCGATTTTGTTCTGCAGCCTGCGGAGGGCGATCGCCCCCTCTACATTGAGGTGAAAAATACCACCTGGGTGCAGGGAAGCCTGGCCCTGTTTCCCGATACGGTGACCACCCGCGGGCAAAAACATTTGCGGGAACTCATCCATATCGCCGAGACAGCTCGCCCCGTCATGCTTTATTTCATCAATCGGGGCGACTGCGATCGCTTTTCTCCCGGTGATGTGGCCGATCCCACCTACGGCCAGCTTCTACGGGAGGCGATCGCTGCCGGGGTGGAGGTTTTGCCCTGCCGCTTTCAGGTAACGCCAGCCGGGATTCGCTACTTGGGGCTGGCGACCCTGGAGATTTAGCGTACCAACGCACATCTTCTCAGACGTAGAACACCGCGCCGTCTGGGAGAATGGGGTTGGGAGATGCTACCGGTAGTTCACAAACTGGAGTTCAACCGGCAAATCTTCTTGGCGGAGCCGCTGCATGACTAGTTGCAGGTCATCCTTGGATTTGGCCGAGACCCGCACTAAGTCGCCTTGCAGAGCAGCCTGCACTTTTTTGAACTCGTCGCGAATGATCTTCGATAGCTTTTTGCCCAGCTCTTTATCAATGCCTCGCTGCAGCTTGATCTCTTGCCGTACGCGGTTGCCGCTGGAGGATTCGACGGAGCCGTAGTCGAAAATTTTCAGCGATAGCCCCCGCTTCACGGCTTTGGTTTGTAGCACCATGTGAATCGACTGCAGGGTGAAGTCGCTGTCGGTGGTGATCGTGAGCAGATCCTCTCCCAGATCCATCTCGGTCTTCGTATCCTTGAGGTCATACCGGGTGCGAATTTCTCGCATGGCTTGGTCTACTGCATTGACCATTTCTTGGTGGTCAAAGTCGCTGACAATGTCAAAGGATAGATTGGAAGCCATAATCTCGTTGAGCTGTTCTCAATGCAACAATGCCCCTGATGATTCATCAGCAGGCTACAGGTTTATAGTACCGGAGAGCTTGTCCTCTTGAACCGAATGGTTGTTGAGCGGATAGTTGTTGATCGGATGGCTTAGCCCCCCAGGCTGCGCAGGCTGATCACAAATAGGGTGATGATCCCCAAGTTGCCCACACCAAACATCATCGATCGCGCCCAGGGTAGATCCAAAATGTAAAAAATCGGATAGAGAGATCGCGCGGCCAGGTAGGCAAGGGCAGCGATCGCCGCTAGGGAACTGGTCTGCTGCGTCACGTAGGCCATCAGGGCAGCAGCGGCGAAGATCATGAAGGACTCGAAGGCGTTTTGATGGGCCCAGGTGGCCCGCTGAGCATAGGCAGGCAGGTGATCAAACTGGGCGCGGGGAGCTGATGAGTTATAGCCAGCTTTCAAGCGTCCATAGCCCACCACGAAGAAGGGTAGATAGATCAACAGAGCAGCGATCGCTACGCTGTACAGCAAAATTGTGGGGGTCGAGACTGTCTCAACGAACGAAAGTGCCATGCTCTGATAGGTATAGGTCATGCTGCCCAAACCATTGGGACTCTAGGGAATGGGTGGATGGCTCCCTAGAGTTCCTAGTCTAGGTAAAACAAGGTCACAAGCCGACGCTGATCCTCTGCATCCTGGCAGGTTTTGAGCAGGGTGCGGCTATCGTGGAAGGCAAAACAAATGAGCTGCTGACACCGAGAGATGATCTCTTCGTTGCAGATGGCGCTAGCCTCTGCCAAGGACAAGTCATCGTGGGCTGGATTGGTGACGAGGTGCAGCACTTTTTCAAGCTGCTTGCGCGATTCCTTGGGCTGGCGATCGAGACTTTGGGGCAAAATCACCGTCAACAAGTTGGGGTCGGCACGCATGGCCCCCCGGATGGCGGCAGAATTGGTTCCGGTTGCACCGGAGGTGAGAAGTTGGTTGCCGCCCAACACCAGCGCGTAGCTCATGAGTTCAATGAGATACTGATGGGTCATGGGGACATGCCGCGAACCCAGTATCGCGATCCGCTTAGCGCCGGTCTGTTGGATCGTCGCAAGTTCTTGTAAAAACTCGTCTACCTTCGGTAGGTCTTGCGGTAGGTCTACTGATTGACTCAAAGACGTTAAACACGCTGAAACAACGCAGCTATTTTAGCAGGTGTTGAGCCCCGAAATCAGGAAATTATCAGGGCGATCGCTCGAATCATCAGGCGATCGCATCCTTGAAGTACAACCTGGATAAGGGCTATGGGCAGGAAATAATTGGGGCGATCGCTCGAATCGTTGTTGTCAAGGTTCATGGGACGGGGGCGTCTCAGAACCAGCAGGCGACAGCGGCGGCACCGGATCGTAGCCGCCAGGATGGAGGGGATGACAGCGGGAGACTCGCCGCAGGGCCATCCAGCTCCCCCGTAGAGGACCAAAGCGGGCGATCGCTTCCATAGCGTATTGGGAGCAGGTGGGCTGAAAGCGGCAGACGGGAGGAAACAGGGGAGAAATGATCAGGCGATAGAGGCGAACGAGCCCAATCAGGAGCGAGGTGGCCAGAGATTTCACCATGGGATCTTGGGTTGGGAGGCACTACGCCTAGTCTAGGACACCTTGGGAGTCTTGCGTTGGGGATGCTTGCTTAGTCAGAACCAGAGAAAGACTCGGTGACGCCAGTCCAGTTGAAGTCGTTGATTTGGATGCCAAAGGAGCCTAGCTCGCGGCTAGGACTATAGCGCAGCAGGATGGTATAGGTACGTCGCTGGTATTGCAGGAGAAGATCGGTATTGATCTCTTCTTGCTCGGTGAGGTTGTAGGCGGTTTGGAAGCCGATTAAGACCGGCCCAAAGAGCTGCACGACCAGTCCACCGGACAGCACTTGGCGATCGCGCAGGCGGTCAAAATTAAACGGCGACTTGGGCCCCTCCGGTGTGATGGAGTAGGTGAGGTTAAAGGCTAGGTAGTCGAAGGCATCGCGGGAGAGGTGACCGAGTTGTCCGCGTACACCAATGGCTGCCGTGACTCCCGGTTGGGTGTCGCCGCTGCTATAAATGCTGGTGAAGCCGAGTAGCCGCGTGATCAAATCGACCGAGGGCACGAGGGGGGTTGGTGTAAACCGCAGGCCTTCCTCCCGAGTGGCGGGTAGGGCTTCCCCTGTCCATAGGCGGAAGTTGCGGGATAGGGTGAAGCCGGCCTGATAGCGGGTGAGGCTAGCGCGGTTATTGTCGCGTTCGGAGCGCGGGGGCAGCAAATCATCGCGCCGTTCTCGGCGAATGTTAGCGTTAATGCGGCTGATGCTGGCTTGATAGGTGAGGTTGATACCCGTATTGCCTAGGCGATAGGTGGGGGATGTGAGCAGGAGCCCGTAGGTCCAGCGTACGTTTTGGAAGCCTAAGCTACCGTTGAAGACGCGATCGCGGAAGGCAGACTGAAAGGAGAGGGTATGTCGGTCAATTGCTTGGTCGATGCGGAGATTGGCTCGAATGCGTTCGTCGTAGGCGTCGTCTTCAAAGTTGAGGCTGGTGAGTTCTACGCGTCCCGCTAGGGATGTGGTGGGGCTGAGCTGCATATCCAGCTGCCCCGTGACGCCGTAGAGGGAGGAGTCTGATAGGTTGAAGCCCTGATCAAAGGCGCGCTGAATGTAGAACTGCGGCGTCACTCGGACGCGAATCAAGGGTTCATTGAGCACTTCGAAGGTGCGTTCGATAAAGACCCCGTCGCGATCGCGGTTATCAATGCCGAAGGATATGGGCAGAGGGCTCCCACGATCTTGGTCGTCAATGATGACGCGATTGCGCAGAAGCGGCAGGGTAAATCCTTGGTCGAAGACCATGCGCGGATTACGAGCCCGGATTTCGCTGCGGGTTTCGGATAGGCGGGTGAAGGTTACCAGGTTGGAGCGAATTTCTAGCTCGGGGGGCGAGAAAGGATCGTTGGTGAGCCGCACGTTGCTGGCTGTCCAGCCGCCAGGGTAAAACTCAATCTGCTCGGCTTCAAAGCGGACGCGCTGGACACCGCCGCCCGACTGTCCACCCAGGCGACCGAGGCCAATGCCCACAGAAAAGTTGCCCGCTGAGTTCACAGTTAGGGGCAATACTTCTTCGGTGGGTTCGGCGTCTGGATCGTCAGCTAAGAGTGGATCGCCGGGTGGTCTGGGGGTGGCGGGAGCGTCGGTTTCGGGGGAGGTTTGCCCGCTGGCATTGAAGACGGTACCTTCCCGGCGCACGAAGTTGTACTCGATGCGATCGCCCTGGAGCAGTTGACCAGGTTCAAGATAGACCACGTTGCCATCGGCGACGGCTAGCCGATTGACTAGATTGACCCGCAGGCGATCGGCCTGCAGAATCGAATCTTGGTAGCGCATTTCCACGTTGCCTTCTGCCACAAAGACTTGCTGTATCTCATCAAAGTCTTGGCGGTCGGCGGTGAGTTCTACAATGTCTTGAGATGGGGTGACCGGTGCAGGTGCGCCACTGGCCGGGGGAGTCTCCGGTAGGGGCGTTGTGGAGGGATCGGGGATGACCAGGGTGGGGCGATCGCTCTCGCCAGGCAGGGGTAGACGTTCCTCAAGCTCGGGATCTAATCCCGGCGGCAGGGTTGGTAAGGGCGGGCGATCGCGGTCATCGAGATCGGGGAGAGCCTCCCGTTCAAATTCAAGATCAGGCGGTAGGGTGGGCAAGGGAGGGCGATCGCTGCCCGGCAGATCCTCGTTGGGGAATCCCTCGATCGAGTCGGTGTCCTGGGATGGAATGGGAGGAAAGGGAGCAAAAATTGGAGCGGGACGGGGCGGCTCCTCCGCAGGTGCATCGTCGCTCTCTGCTGTCTCGCGAGTGGTTGGAGCTTCTAAGATGTCTGAAGAGGGCTGAACCGTCGGTAATTGCGCAAGCTGTTGCTCCAGTTGTTCCAGTAATGCACTGGGCATGGGTAGGCTGCTGAGCCCATGGACGGGGCTATCCGGCGGCAGTTGATGAGATGTCAACCCATCCAGTTCTGGCAGCGACGTTGGGGATGCAATTCTTGCTGGGGCAGGGGTGGACGAGGGCATCGCCGCTAGGTTAGATGGCGATGTGCTGGATAGGGTGGATAGTCCTTGGGTTGGGCTGACCGTTGCTGCTTGAGACGTGAACGGCGCGCCTGCATGGGGATAGTTCCAGGCCCCAGTCATGGATGGCGTGTCTAGCTCCGCCAAGGGCGTTAGGCTGACGGTCAGGCCAGGATCCGCCTGCCAGGCTGATGACTGCAGTTCTAAGGGTGGGCCCAAAACCGATGGCGATGCGGTTGGGGCGTCGGCGATCGCGGAAAGATCAGGCGTTGTGCTTGCTGGCAGCCGCTCCGCCGTAACGATCAACTCGGGTGGTGAAGGGGCAGGGATGATCGTTGGATCGATGGCATGGAGATGGGCATCGGCAACGGTAGCTGTCGGCGTTTGGCCCGAAGCCGAGTCCGATGTGTCAGACCCTGGGGATTCTAAGACCCTGATAATCGGAGGCGGGGGAGGTGGCTCAACCAGATATGGCATAGACATCTTAAGGGCAAACTAAAGGGCAGCTCAACAAACCATCACAAGCTGCCCTTCTTCAACATAATCTCGTTCAATCAATCGATGAATTGACCAACGCTCTTATTCAAAATCCCGACGGTTAGGGTTCCGAGCCGGGTCATTTGAAAGAAACCCAAACACAAACAGGGCGATGAAAAATCCGACTACGAGGTAAACAGCGATTTTAAGGGTCAGCATGGGAATATCTCCAAACAGTTGCCGTCATCAAGCTTTATTATCATACGAAATGACGTGGCCTTTTGCCGAGAGTTTCCCAGGTGACTCAATTTGCCTCAGGGACGCGATCGCTGCACCTGAGCCTGCACCCACTGCCAAAGGGATGTGGCCCGTTCTTCTAGCCACACCATACTTATGTCGAGCCATTCCAACACTTGTTCGAGGGGATGCTTCACATAGCCCATGACCAGAGCATCGGTTTCGATCCAGTCGGGTTCTCCAGGATCAACGCCGCTGGGCTGGGAGTAGATTAAGCTCTCGGTGGGCGTTTCGGGGCTGTCGGGAGCGTCGGTGTGCAGCGACGAGGGCTGCTGGGTTTGTAGGGGAGCTGGAGCTGGTCGAGGTGGCTGATAGGGCGTGATCCAACCGGGGGCGATGCCTACGGTCGGCGCTGTTGGCCCATGGGTTTCCCAGTCTTCATAGCGCAAACCCCACGCTGCGGCTGGATCCGGGGTGGGCTTGGTGGGCACTAGGGCAGAGGTTTCAGGATTCCAGAAGGTGCGCAGAGTCTGCCAGGGCGATCGCTGGGGGCTAGGAATCCGGCGTTCTGGTAGGGCTTGGGCTTCTTGGAACAGGTTGGCGGCGATCGCCACTGGCCCAGTTTGCATCCAGGCGATCGCTTGGTTCATCCAGCGCATGGGCGGCAAGACGCGATCGTCGGTCATGGGTAGGGGCAGGCTCTGAACCGGTGGGGCATAGATGCGCTGCTGGTGGTAATAGTCGGCTAGGGCTAAAACCATGCGGTGCTGGAGGCGAGTTTGTTGCTCTGGTGTGAGGCAGTCCACCACGCTGTTTTCCTGGCCGACAAGGACGAGGGCTTGGCTGGTTACCTGGCAGGCCAGACCTTGGATGACTTGGGTGGTCTCGCCCTGCTGCAGGTAGAGGCGACCGGCAGGGAGAGCCAGGGGCGCAGCGGGTTTGAACCGGGATATGAGCGATCGCATCCAGCTTTGCAGGTGGGGCGGCCGGGGTTCCGGAGCCGTTGCAGGATCGGGGGTCTGGGCAGGGTCTGACGGTAGCTCTAGGTCATCCTCCCAGATGGCGGGTAGATCTAATGACGGCAGCGATCGCAGGGTGTCTTGCAGGGGGCGATCGGCGGTGGGCGGGGCTGATATACTCCCCAGTTGGGGTAAGACGCGCCGCACGGTTTGCCGTAGTTGTCGTCCTAAGACGCGGGTTGTTTGGGTAGCCACATAGAAGGGATAGAGCAGCACCTGCACCCCCCAGACCATGGCGATCGCACTTTTGCGCCAGCTTAGCTGTAGGTCGTCCCGCAGACGGCGATAGTTCTGGGTTAATTGATTTAAAATGCGGCTTTGATAGGGCCCTGTGGTCATGGTGCGATCGTCCTATCGATGGAGGTGTGGTGCTCGAACCCATACACTGAAACAGAAGGCTGAGCGGCGAGGCTTCTGATCAGGAGTGGTGAAGAATCATCCGCTAGCCGTAGCTCAATCCTATCTCGAATGTTGCCCAGACCCATGATTGATTCTGTTACCGATGCGGTCACTTGTATTACCCAAGCGAGCGATCGCCTGCGCGGCCTCACCCAGGCTGTGATCCAATCCACTTGGCAGGCGGTCTATGTACCTGACCTGACTCCCCCCACCCCGTCGGCTCCCTGGGCGATCGCTCCCGTCAATGAGCGGGGGCATGTGGCTTGGGCGAAGGGGCAGCAGGTGCTGTGGCTACGGCAGGTGATCCGGGTGCCGGCTGCCCTCGATGGCTATCCCCTGGCGGGATTGACGCTACGGCTATCGCTGCTGTGGTGGGCGGAGTTAGCCCAGATTTTTGTGGATGGTCGCTTGGTGCAGGAAGGGGACTTGTTTGACTGTGCGGTGCGGCTGATGCTCAGCGAGGCGGTGCAGCCAGGACAGGATATTGAGGTGGCGCTGCGGTTGGTGAGTCCGGGGCATGATGACGGAGCCCTGGTGACCTCCATCTGTCTCTATGAAAATCCCCAGGGTGGCCTGGAGCCGGTGCCGGAGCCAGGCTTTGTGGCAGATGAACTCACGGTAATGCTGCAGTACTATCAGCAGTTGGATCCTGAGAAACTAGAGGCGATCGCCCATGTTGTCTATGACATACCTTGGGGTGCCCGCGCTCATCGATCTGCCTTTGACCAAGCCTTGGCAGATCTGCGCGATCGCCTGCGCCCCTTGGGTGACCTGCTCAAACAACGAACGATTTCTGTCCTGGGCCATGCCCATTTGGATCTAGCCTGGCTCTGGCCGATTCCGGAAACCTGGGAGGTGGCAGAACGCACCTTTCAATCGGTATTGGATCTGCAGGCAGCATTTCCGGAACTGCTGTTTGGCCATTCCACTCCGGCTCTCTACGCCTGGCTGGAGGAGCATCGTCCCGAGATGTTCGCCCACATTCAGCAGCAGATTCAGCAGCAGCGCTGGGAGGTGATCGCTGGCCTGTGGGTGGAACCGGAGCTGATGATTGTCCAGGGAGAATCCATCGTTCGGCAAGTGCTCTACGGTCAGCGCTACTGCCGCGATCGCTTTGGTGACTACAGCGCCGTGGCCTGGCTGCCCGACAGCTTTGGCTTTTGTGCCCAACTGCCGCAGATTTTCAGCCAGGGCGGCATTCGCTACTTCGCCACCCTGAAGCTGGACTGGAACGACACCACCCGCTTTCCCCATCGTCTGTTCCAATGGCGATCGCCCGATGGTAGCCAGGTGTTGAGTATGATGCTGCCGCCGATTGGCGTGGGTATTGATCCTATCAAAATGAGCCAGGTGGCTGGGGATTGGGAACAGCAAACCCAGGTACAGGAATCCCTCTGGCTGCCCGGCGTCGGCGACCATGGCGGTGGCCCCAGCCGCGACATGCTAGAGGTGGCCCGGCGCTGGCAGCGATCGCCCTTTTTCCCAACCCTCACCTTTGATCGGGTGCATTCGGTGATGGATCGCCTGGCCGCAGCTCCAACGTCCCTCCCCGTTTGGCAAGACGAACTGTATTTAGAACTCCATCGCGGTTGCTACACCACCCACGCCGATCAGAAGTGGTACAACCGCCGCTGTGAAGAGGCTCTTTACCAAGCGGAACTATGGTCGAGTCTGGCTACCCTGGTGACCGCCTGCGACTACCCGGCAGCGGATTTAGAAACGGCTTGGAAACAGGTCTTATTTAACCAGTTCCACGATATCTTACCTGGAACTTCCATTCCCGAGGTGTTTGTTGATGCCAATCAAGCCTGGCAAGCGGCCCTCGAAACCGGATATCACCTTCGCGATCGCGCCCTAGAAGCGATCGCCCGCCACATTAATGCCACGCCTCCTGTTGCTAATGCTCGCCCGGTGCTGTTGGTGAACTCCTTATCTAGGGAGCGATCGGCGGTGGTGGCATTATCCTTACCCGATGCAAATTGGAGGGCTGTGGATCACCAGGGTCAACCCCTGCCGGTTCAGCGAACCGGTGCCATAGAGGCTCCTAACCTCCTAGTTTCCGTCACGGTGCCCAGTGTGGGCTATTGCCTCCTGTGGCTGGTGCCAGGTAACTCGATGGCAGCGCCGACGGCCAGCGATCGCCCTGACCACTGGTGCTTAGAGAATGACTATCTCCGGGTGCAGATTGATCCCGAAACCGGCGATATTGCTAGCCTCTATGATTACCAGAGCGATCGCCCCGTGCTCAGCGCTCCCGGCAATCAGCTTCAAGCCTTTCGCGATCGCGGTCAATACTGGGATGCCTGGAACATCGCCCCCGACTATGCCGACCATCCCCTACCGCCCCCAACCCTAGTCTCCATCCAGTGGCAGGAGTGGGGGCCCCTGCGCCAACGGCTGCGGGTGGTGCGCCACCTAGGGCAGTCCACCATCACCCAAGACTATGTGCTAGATGCGCGATCGCCCCTCCTGCGCATGGAAACCCAGATAGATTGGCAAGAAGAGCAGGTGGTCTTGAAAGCGGCCTTTCCCTTGGCGATCGCTGCTGATGTGGCGACCTATGATGCCCCCTTTGCCGCGATTGAGCGATCGACCCGACCGACAACGCCAGCGGAGCAGGCCAAGTGGGAAGTGCCAGCGCTGCACTGGGCAGATGTGACCCAGGCGGATGGGGACTATGGCGTCAGTCTGCTCAGTGATACGAAGCATGGCTACGATAGCCAGCCCAGCCAACTGCGCCTGACGTTGCTGAAGGCTCCCCTCTGGCCAGATCCCCAAGCCGATCGCGGTCATCACCAATTTACCTACGCTATCTATCCCCATGGTGGCAGTTGGCAATCCGCCCACACGGTTCACCACGGTAAGGATCTAAATCAACCCATCCAAGCGATCGCCCTCCCTGGGATTGGAGATACGCCGACACTGCCACCAGTCGGCAGCTTTCTAGATCTGCCCGATAACTTGGTTTTGGCGGCCTTGAAGCGATCGGAGGACTCGCCGAACCATTGGATTGTCCGTACCTATGAATGCCATGGACAATCTGCACCGAGGGTTGACTGGGCAAATCTTGGCCTGCTCTCGACCTATGTCGATCCTCAGTCGGTGCGGCCGGTTAATTTGTTGGAGGAGGAGCAAGCCTTAGAGGTTCCCTCAGATCGTCCGTGGGCGATCGCCTCTGTGAACCTCCGCTCAATCTAAAATCGTAAGTATAAAGCTCCCAAAATTCTCAGTTGGTATACACCTTGAAGCTTGTTTGTTGGTTGCAAATGCCCAGGTCACCAAAATCGGGATTTTAGTTCTATTCAAGCAGGTGCTACAGAGCAGGATCCAGCTCAAAGTTAAACTGGGTATAGCTTTTAAGCTCAAAAGCTGAGCAGCGTGTTAGATTGATTGGATAAACACAATAGAGGTCTTAAAACGATGACGTTTAGTGATGTGGTCGAGGTGGTCAAAAACCTTTCTACAGATGAAAAGCGTGAAATTCAGCTTTTATTGCAACAATATATCCGCGAGGAGCGCCGTGATGAGATGTATACCAATTTTAAGGCTGCTCAAGTTGAACAGCAGAAAGGTGAGTTGAAGTTTTCTTCCAATATCGAGGACTTGCAACAATTGATAGAGGAGTGACTGTGGAGGTCAGTTTCAGCTCTTCCTTTAAACGTGCGTTCAAAAAGCGCATCAAAGGTAACACAGATTTAGAAACAAGGTTTTGGCAAAAGTTGGAGCAGTTCACTGGAGATCCATTTGACCCAAGTTTGAAAACGCACAAATTGTCGGGCAAGCTTAAGGAATTTTGGAGCTTTAGCGTTGATTATGATGAGAGGGTATTGTTTTACTTTATAGAGGATGAAAAAGCTGTGTTCGTAGATATTGGTAGCCATGACGAGGTGTATTGAGCAGGAGCAGTTTGACAGCACAACAACGCTGTTGCCAATGACTGGATCAGGTTTCTGGGGTGGATGTGAAAATTGCTGGCAGCCGATGAACAGCAACGCTACGCCGCTGTTCATCGCCTCAAATTGGAATTCCGGGGTTAACGTCAAGATTCTTAAACAAACCTACTTTTAACTGGAGTGCTTGAAATGGTTTCATCAGAATTGATCTCAACCTTGAGAGAGTTGAGCCGTTCAGGCAAGTTTTACATCATGCAGCTTTTGATCTCCGAACTCGCCCAGCAAGAAACCGACCTCATTAAACCTGAGCACGCTTATCCAGTTTGGTCGCCCTATGGTGCGGACGAAGCAGCAGATACAATGTTAAAAGTTTTACAATCTGCCAAAGTTCAAGATCATATATAACGTTGAGTTATGTCCATAATCGCTTCAGCCGGTTAATCTGTTGGAGAAAGAGCCAGTCTTGGATATCTCCTCAGTGTGTTTTTGGGCGATCGCTCCTCCCAACCTACACTCAATCTATGAGATAGGCTAGACTTGATGCACCTTGCGGGCGATCGCTCAACCTATCACGGTCACATCTCATCCAACGAGTGACGCTGGCGTTGGGGGCGATCGCGAGTAAAAAATTTTTAGATAGGGATGGAGACTGAATGTTCTTTGATACATGGCAGGGATTAGGGCGCGTCGTTGTTGTTGGCGTTTTGGCTTACACAGCACTTGTGATCTTGCTTCGAATTTCAGGGAAACGCACCCTCTCGAAGATGAATGCTTTTGACTTAGTTGTAACCGTTGCTCTCGGTTCAACACTTGCAACAATTCTCCTATCAAAAGATGTAGCGCTTGCTGAGGGTTTGCTTGCCCTTTTGTTGCTGATTGCCCTCCAATTTACTGTAGCGTGGTTATCTGTGCGCGTTCCCACGATTCAGCGGTTAGTCAAGTCGGAGCCAACGCTCTTATTTCACCAAGGACACATGCTACAGGGTGCGCTCCGTTCACAACGGGTTACGCCTGAAGAAATACGTGCTGCCATTCGTACCCAAGGTGTCAGTCAGATGAGTGAAGTTGAAGCGGTTATCCTGGAAACGGATGGTAGTTTTAGTATTCTTCGCACGACTGCCCAACCAGCAACTGCTGCCCTGAATGATGTCAAGAATTATCCATCACCTGCGTAAGGGCAGCCTAAGTGAATGCCGTCTGACAACTGTTTAATGTCTTCTTAGCTTGTCCTTGAGCGATCGCTCCCCCCAACCTACACTCAATCTATGGGATAGGCTAGACTTGATGCACCTTGCAGGCGATCGCCCCTTCAGCGATCCTCCGCTAACCCATATGTGGCTTGTTGAACCATGGACATTGTTGTGCAGACACCTAGGCGCTTGTGCCTCAAGGTAGTCGGGATGCAGTGGGTGGTGTTGATTACCCTGATTGGCCTATGCCTCATAGCTGGCGGTGTGATGGCGGGGCTATCGGCATGGAATGCTAGGGTTTGGATAGGTTTGCTCATGAGCAGTGGTCTAATCTTCGCCGGATGCGTGGCGATCGCTGTGGTGCTTATAGATTTGCCGTTGTGGACACTGTATAACTTTGACAAAGACCTAGGATGTTTTCGGCTAGAGCGTAGAACGGTTTTTGGCAAGAAGGTGCGGGAATGGAGGCTCCAAGAAATCCATTCTGTGGCAGTTGCGAAGATGGAGGATCAGGACTCAATCCACTATGTTATTCTTGTGACCTTCAAAGCTGGTGAAACAGTACAACTCCGAGACATGACGGAAAGTCCTAAACCTCAGGAGTATGACGCCATCGTTCAACAGATAGGTCAGTTTTTGGGGTTGTCGGATACCTAGGCTGCATAAGTTCGACGACAGGCAACTATCTCTGTTCTACCATGCTCATCGGCTGACGGCAGATTTTTCGTGACTAAATCAGATATCGTATCGGTCACCAGTACTTTGATGCAGAAGTAAACCGCCTGTTCGCTAAGGCGGAAAACCTTGTGTGTCCTGGATTTTTCGTTCTTCTGTCTTCGTTTTTCTGTCTTGCAGCACTAGCCTAGGCACTGGCGGGCAGTCGGTAGGTGACTTTGCTATCGTTGACCACAATGCTACCTTGCTTTTCTAGATGCTTCATCAACAGGTCTAAATCCCGAGGTGCTAGCTTTTTGGCAAATAGAGTGTGAATTGAATTGCTGAGAGTTGTCACCGTTCTAGGGCGAGAGTTTCCTCGCCTGGATAAGTCCTCAATGATCACCTTGATGCGTTCTTCGGTGCTATCAGGAGACTCTGGCGCTAGTGCTTTTGCCAAGGGGATATCTGTAATCGCTGGATGTCTTTGAATGAGGATTTGCTTGGTTTTTAGATGCTTAACTAATGGATCGTAACCCGTGTCCTTGGAAATAATATGGAAGTAGTGATCGGGGGATGCTTGGGAAAGTTGACCAATGTAGAAAGCGAGATGGAAGTCCAGAGAATTTGATCCGCAATTTTCAATTTTGATGTAGCGACCGCGATCGCCCATCTGCTGTAATGAATCGGCAAACTCAAAGGGTACCTTAGATTGGTTGCAGCCAATAAACACCATTGCTCTAAAAATGGGGTCTTGGAGTGCGTAGAGGTTGGGCGGTTGAACATTTTCGTAGTCAACCAGCACATGATTAATCTTCACTCGTACTTATCCTATTGCTGACTATGATGTCTCTGAAGGGACTTGGTGGTGCTAGTGCAGTGAGCAAGGTGTTGATGGATGGATAGGGGGCGTTGGTTCCGATACTCCACGGTCAACTGTTTAGGCTAGAGATCCTCATAGCCTAAGACTCCAGATGCGATCGCTCTATGGGGCATGGCGATGATCGGAATATCGTAGGATGTATTCGATAGAATGCTCGGTTTTGTCATTAAAATTACCCATGGTTTTAACTACGGGGCCTGGGTTGTTTTTTCCAGACAACTAGGGAAATGTTGTGACGCGATCGCCCGATCATCCATTCCGAAAAGTGGCACAGAGCAGGGGCAAGACAAGAATCTTCGCTGCATTCTGGAACTAATACAACTAATCTATGAGT
>RECH01000153.1 GCA_007694125.1 Leptolyngbya sp. DLM2.Bin15 | reverse complement strand
AATCGGTCTTGATGATCTGTTATGTCTATTCAAGCCTGGGGCATACGTCTTCGGTACCTATGCCCCAGGCCTGTTGGCAAGATCTCTGATCACGAGCAGTCATGAACCTAGGATAGCTCTAGTTCCCTGGGCATAAGAGGCTGCAAAAGAGTCATTATACTTATTCAGGTAAACGGGCGATCGCTGCCACGGGCCCTCCACCCGGTGGCCCTTGATGTTCACTACCGCCAGATACGTAAATCATCGGATCCTGGACGACAGAAGCGATCGCTGCTCCAACAACAGCGCGGGCCATGCGGGTATGGCTAATGTCGGAGTCATCCAGCATGGTGTGGCGGCGTCCCAGAATCTGCCCGGTGGGCGAGGCTTCGGCTTTTGCAAGAATTTGAACCATGCGATCGCTCCCTTGACCAGTCTGAGCCATGGCTTGGCGCACCGCCTCCACGTCGAGCGCATGATCCATGACGCTATGACCGATGACGTAGGCACTGGTGCAGGGAGCATTGCCCAACACCATAATTTCGCAGTTCTGCAATTCCACCCCGGCGGAGGTTGAGGCTACCCCAGAATACAGATCAAAGGTGTGGGCAATATCGGATTCCTGGAGATCGTTGAGGGACAATTCACCGAGGGCGATCGCCACCCCCAACGCCGATGCGCCCCGGGATAGGGCCATGGATTGATAGCTGCTAACCTGCACCGCCTCTGCCTGGCTAGACCGTTGGCTGGCGGTCATCAACGGACATTTGATCTGGACAAAGTGAATCTGATCCGCAGCGGCACCGGCGTCTGCGATCGCTGCCTGCACTGCTGCGGCCACGGTGGTCACCATGGCCATGGTGCCAATTTCCTGGGGCAAAAAGGGACGGGTTTTGGCCGTACCCAAGACGAGTCCTAGACGGGGCGATCGCTGGGGATCATCCGGTTGGCGGGTGAAGACCGTCAGATGGGGGCTGAGCACTCCTTCCGTACCGCCAGACATGACAAAGACAATCTCCTGAATCGCCTCAGGCGGGAGATGCTTGGCCAAATAGACCTTGAGAGACTGGGTGGCAAAGCCCCGAGTGAAATCGTTCACGCAGCCATTGCCCTCGGTTTTGCCGAGAATGCCCACAATATGCTGGGGAGCGATCGCCCCCTGTTGGATCAAATGCTGCAATCCCGATACATCATCCGGCCCAGCCTGGGGAATTTTGAACACATCAACCCGCATGAGCACCTCCGACTGTTAACGCTTCTAGCCATGGGGTTAGACCAGACTGTACCTGATCGGCCGTTGCCGTCCAACCGACAATGCCCCCCTGGGCCCGAATCATCTCCAGGGTCGATTGCTTGAAGGCGGGAAAATAGCTCTCCGTACAATCTTCCACCATCAAACAGGTATAGCCGCGATCGTTCGCTTCGCGCATGGTGGTTTGTACGCATACCTCGGTGGTGACCCCGGTGAACAGCAGGTGGGTAATGCCAGCTTGCTGTAGATAGGCCTGCAGGGGCGTGTTGTAAAAAGCACCTTTCCCAGGCTTGGTGATCACCTGTTCGTCGGCCTGTGGAGCCAGCTCCGGGATAATCTGGTTGCCGGGTTCACCGTAGACCAAGATGCGGCCCATGGGGCCTTGATCGCCAATTTTCAGCGTACCGTTACCGCGATCGCGCTTGGAGGGAGGACAGTCGGACAAATCGGGCTGATGGCATTCTTGGGTATGGATGACCGGTAGATGGTGGGCGCGAAAGAAGTCGAGCAGGTTTTGGAGCCTAGGCACAATCGCCTGGAGCAGGCTGACATCATTGCCTAGGGCATCACCAAAGCCACCAGGCTCCATAAAATCGCGCTGCATGTCAATGATTACCAGGGCTAGAGAGCGATCGCCCGGTAGGGGATAGGCATAGGGTTGGGCATCAAGATGAAACATGGGCAACTACCAGCAGAATGAAGCTATTGTAGATGGGGCAACGCCCTCTGTAACATCCTCTATGTCACCTATCGTTGGCTTTTGAAGCGATCGCCTCCGTAGATTCCGCAGTCGCTAGCCAGCCCCAATGAACCCTTGGCTCAAAGCTCACTATAATAACCATGTAACAGCATTCAACAGTGTTCTCCCCATGGGTTTATTTTTTGCGATCGGGTTGCTTCTAGGACTGCTTGCCTTAGGCGTTATTCTCTATCTGGTGACGGCTCGTCGCTATCAGTCTGCCGACTCGGTGGCGAATGCCTACGACCAGTGGACGGAGGATGGCATCCTGGAATTTTACTGGGGAGAACATATCCACTTGGGTCACTACGGATCACCGCCTCGCCGTAAGGACTTTCTGGCTGCCAAGATCGACTTTGTCCACGAGATGGTGCGTTGGGGTAAGTTAGATACCTTACCTCGCGGTACGACGCTGCTGGATGTGGGGTGTGGGATCGGCGGTAGCAGTCGAATTTTAGCTGGGGATTATGGTTTTGATGTAACCGGGGTGACCATCAGCCCCCAACAGGTGAACCGTGCCCGTCAACTCACTCCCGATGGCGTCACCGCCCAATTTAAGGTGGATGATGCTATGGCGCTGTCCTTTCCTGATGCCAGCTTTGATGTGGTTTGGTCGGTAGAAGCCGGGCCCCACATGCCAGATAAGGCCGTCTTTGCCAGAGAATTGCTGCGGGTGCTGAAGCCCGGTGGCGTTCTTGTGGTGGCTGATTGGAACCAGCGGGACGATCGCCGCAAACCGCTCAATGCTTGGGAAAAGCCTGTCATGCGCCAACTGCTTGACCAATGGTCTCATCCAGAATTTGCCAGCATTGAAGGATTTTCGGAGCAGTTGATGGCGACTGGGTTGGTTGAAGGCATGGTGGACACTGCGGATTGGTCGAAACAGACGCTACCCTCCTGGATGGATTCTATCTGGCAAGGCATCATTCGCCCGGTGGGGCTGGTCAAGTTTGGCCCGGCTGGCTTTGTGAAGTCTATCCGCGAGGTGCCGACCTTGTTACTGATGCGTTTGGCGTTTGGTACGGGGCTTTGTCGGTTTGGGATGTTTCGAGCGGTGCGGAGACAGGTATCCAGTCCCAGTCTAGGAAACAATGTAAGCACAACGGCCCAGATTTGATAGCATTCTGGTATGAAAATGCTGACCAGAGCGAAGATACTCGATTTATGGTGATGGTGTGACTTCTTCTTCTGATACCCTCACGCTCCATCGTTACAAGCGCCGCAATCAGGCCTATCGAGAACACCTGCCAGGCGGGGTGGATCTCATCATGATGCGCATCCCGGCGGGAGAGTTCATGATGGGCGCGCCGGAGGATGAGCCGGATGCTTTTTACCGGGAACAACCGCAGCATCGGGTGCGGGTGGCGGAGTTTTTCATGGGGCAAACGCCGGTGACTCAAGCCCAGTGGCGAGCGGTGGTGCGCAACAGTGAGCCGATTGATCGTGAACTGAAGCCAGATCCGTCAGAGTTTAAGGGTGATGATCGACCAGTGGAGCAGGTGAACTGGGACGATGCCCAGGAATTTTGTCGGCGGTTATCGGCTTTGTCGAAGAAAGACTATCGATTGCCCAGTGAGGCCCAGTGGGAATATGCCTGTCGGGCAGACACGGAGACCGCCTATCATTTGGGCCCTATCCTGACAAAGGATGTAGCTAATTATGGTGAATCTGTAGGACAAACAACTGACGTGGGGACTTACCCTGCCAATCGGTGGGGGCTGTACGATATGCATGGGAATGTGTATGAGTGGTGTGAGGATGATTGGCATGTAAATTACAACGGTGTGCCGGAGGATGGTAGCGCATGGATAATTACAGGCAAGGATAATTTAAACAAGATAAGACGAGGGGGGTCATGGTTCGACGTTCCTGAGAATTGCCGTTCTGCATTTCGCGACCTCAATTCGCGTGACTTCTGCCTCAGCGACTTCAGTTTTCGGGTGTGTTGCGTTTTGCCGAGTATTCTTCTTAGGTCTTAGGCCCTTAGCCCTTAGCTCTTTATCTTTCTTTGCCCTTTCCCTTCGCCGTGAGGCGATCGCTTTTTTTTGAGAAAACCGGGGTAGGAGTTTGTGGGATAACGTTATTCCACAATGACCGGAAGAGATCATCTGGGGAGTGAAGAAACGGTCAGGATAGCCATCCCAGGATGCTGTGCTACGGGCAAGGGTAGCCTCCTTTTGGCACATCGGCTAGACTGTGGTGACATGTGTTGAGGTTAATATAGGCTCACTATGACAAAGCTTGTGAAGTTTGATTTGGGTGACGACGAGAGCATCGTAGTGGAAGTTGATGAAGTCAAATCTAGCGGAAGAGCACCTGCTTCTAAGTCTCCAGGCGAAATCGCGGACAACGCATGTCAAACCTTTAGCAAAGCCATGGCTGGCATTACGCCCATGGTGCGATCATTGAAAGCACA
>RECH01000157.1 GCA_007694125.1 Leptolyngbya sp. DLM2.Bin15 | reverse complement strand
TAGCCGAATTGTTCATCGTGGTGGTGGATAGCTCCAAGCTGGTGACCGCCTTAGGCACCACCTTTGCCCTGCCGGTGGAAGTGTTGCCCATGGCGATCGCTCCCGTCACCCGTGCGCTAGAAGCCTTGGGCGGAACGGTGGAACTGCGCATGGGCGTCAAGAAGGATGGCCCAGTGATTACCGACCAAGGCAACATGGTCTTAGATGTCACCTTCGCAGCGATCGCCAACCCAGCGGAGATGGAAGTGACCATCAATAACATCCCCGGCGTGTTGGAAAATGGGCTCTTCGTCAACGTCACCGATGTGGTGTTGATTGGCGAAATCAAAGACGGTGAGGCCATCGTCCGAGAAATGTAGCCTAGGCTCGGGTTAAAACAAACAGGCTGCCGCCATTGCCTCGTCCGATGCGCAGATCGTTATCCAGGTAGGTGACATCTAACCAAGCATCTCGATTAGACGTATCAATGGCCACATCCAAGGCAGCCAACCGTTTCCCCGATTGTAGGGTTTGGATAAACCCCTCGGGGGATCGGTACCCCAAAAATCCTGTAAATCCCACCACGGAGCGATCGAACTGCACCTGCACCCGCTGCTTTGAGACCGGTTGAAACACCGCCGCCACACTCACCACAGCACTGAGCAAGGGCAAGCCATACAGTTCGGCAATATTATAGATGCGCTGCTGGTCTGGCAAGATGTATTGATAAATTTGCCCGAGGCGGCAGAGCGGAATTTGCTCAAACCGCAGCAGATCTTGACTGGTTGTATAGAGCAGTCGCCAGTTGCCCTGCAATAAATCTGGGGCCGCTAGCGGCTCGGGGGTGGGGTTGCGTTCCTCCAAACGGGCGATCGCCACCTGAATCGCCTGCTGATCCACCGCTGTTGCCAGCACGCCGCGATTTTTACCTGCGATCGCATCCAGTAGTTCCGTTTTACCTAACATCGTTAGCCCTCGTTGATCTAGTTGATCGATCAGACCCAGCATCGCGTAGCCCAAGACCGGTAACCTGCAGCATTGACCTGAAAACACCCCTCACTTTCGAAATTCCTATCTATCAAAGCGGCCGACTATGCAAACCCTGATGTTAATATTTTGCATGGCTTCCCGTAACGATCGCTGAGATCTGTCGTAACCTACGGGCTCAACGACAGCCTTTTGTAAATCCTAGGCTAAATTCCCCTGATCGAGGAAGAAACCTAGTGTCAGTAGGGATAACATCCCCACTGCGATCGTCTAAGGGTGGCTGCCTGAGTCTCGTCCTAATATCATCTAGTGTTAATCGCTAAGGTCACTCCCATGAAAAACAATCCAGCCCTACGCGAGTCGCCTCGCAGTCAACCTGCCGGCGTGATTCCGGCTCAGCGCGATGCCTCTATCTTGTCCTGGCTTGAAGGCACCAACCGCCTGCTGGAGCGTGAAACGGTAGGCAATCCATTGGCTACTGAGGAAGAAGAGGAGGAAATCACGGAGCTGATAGACAGCAACGATGATAGCTTCGACGATGATGACGATGATGATCTTGACCTAGACGACTAAGGTCGATGGGGTCAACTGGCCAGGGCCAATCGCTGCCAACTGATCCAAGGTAGCGATAAGGGTTCAACAAGCCTGTAGAATGCAAAGCAATGACTTGGGCATGTTGCCTAGGCGGAGTGAGGAATTGAGGAGGCTACCTGCGATATCCCTGCATGAGATATCAACGGACTAGCAACCGTTCCGGTGGTGTGAGTTGTGTTGGTGTGAGGAAACCCAATCGTGGATGCAAAAATTAGTAGACTGGAGCAGCAACGGCTAGGCAAGCTGTCTGGCACAACCCTACTGTGGGTGCTGTTCTCGTTTTTGAGCCTAGCAGCCGCCATGCTCGACTGGCAGGCCGAGCGGTTGTTGAGCCCAATATCTCTCTTGCTACCCCTCTGGGGTGTAGGGGCGATCGCTGCCGTCTTGGGCCACTGGGTGGTGCCGATTCTGCGATCGCTGAAGGCGGGGCAAATTATTCGGGAAGACGGCCCCCAGGCCCACCTGCGTAAAACCGGCACGCCAACCATGGGCGGCATCTTCTTCATCCCAGCAGCGATCGCCCTAGCGGTGATTTGGTCAGGGTTTTCCCCTGAGGTTCTAGCCGTCTCCGCCCTGACCTTGGCCTACGCCGCCATTGGCTGGATTGACGATTGGCAAATTCTCCGCCGTAAGTCGAATAAGGGCATCTCCCCCCGCACCAAACTAGCGCTTCAGGTGGCGGCGGGCGGTCTCTTCTGTCTATGGCTCTACACCCATCAACCTGTCGATGTCACCTACCTAGCTTTGCCCCTGGGCTGGGGACTGCCCCTAGGGCTATTGTTTTGGCCCATTGCCTGGTTTGCCCTAGTTGCCGAAAGCAATGCCACCAACTTAACCGATGGTGTTGATGGTCTGGCGGCTGGCACCAGTGCGATCGCCTTTTTGGGATTAGGTGTCCTAGCTGCCCCCACATCTATAGGACTGTTAGTTTTCTGCGCCTGTATGGCGGGCGGCTGCATTGGCTTTTTGATGCACAACCGCAACCCAGCTCGGGTCTTCATGGGCGATACCGGCTCCCTGGCCCTAGGTGGTGCCTTGGCAGCGGTGGCCCTGCTCAGCCAAAACCTCTTCAGCCTGCTGATTCTCGGCGGTATTTTCTTGGTGGAAACCCTCTCGGTGATTGCCCAAGTCGGCTACTACAAAGCCACCAAAAATGAGCAGGGTATCGGCAAACGCCTCTTCAAAATGTCTCCCCTCCACCACCACTTCGAGCTATCAGGCTGGGCAGAAACCCAGGTGGTAGGCCGATTTTACCTAGCGGGTGGGGTGTTGGCGATCGCTTGCCTACTTCTACAAGCCGCCCACTGGGGATAGTGCCAGGGTTGCACAACCACAAGAACGTATGTTCTAATAGACAGAACCCATGTATTAATCGCTGACCTCAGGGGTTGCAGCGTCCTAGGCTGGAATGCTTCCAGATATACCACTCGGTTCTGTCATACAAGGCTCCCTTAGCCAAGGTCTGGATGTGCGACTGCATCCAGGCATTTCGGTTGAGGATATGCGGGTCGGCAAATTTCTAGTGATCCAAGGGGTGCGATCGCGCTTTTTTTGCATGTTGACCGACGTCACCCTCTGCGCCGCCAGTCCTCGCATTTTGGCCAATCCCCCCGATCCCAGCAACATCTACCTGCAAGAGGTGTTGGCCGGCACCGGCACCTACGGCACCATCAGCCTCACCCCCATGCTCATGTTTACGCCCTCAGAGCAGGGTGCTGAAGGGTTTGCCGCAGACGAATCTGTCGCCATGAGCCTGCTGCCCGTCAAAACCATTCCCGGCCATTTCAGCCAGGTCTACGATGCCCTAGAGCGCGACTTCCGCACCGTCTTTGGCTGGGAAGACGATCCCCATCGCCACAACTTCTCCATCGGCCGCCCCATTGATATGGACGTGCCCATTTGCATAGACCTGGATCGCTTTGTGGAGCGCAGCAACGGGGTATTTGGCAAGTCGGGCACCGGCAAATCCTTCCTCACCCGCCTGCTGCTATCGGGCATTATCCGCAAACGCGCCGCTGTCAACCTGATCTTTGACATGCATTCGGAATATGGCTGGGAAGCCGCCAAGGAGGGCAAGCAGTTCAGCACCGTCAAAGGTCTACGGCAGTTATTTCCTGGCCAGGTGCAGATCTACACCCTAGACTCAGCCTCCACCAAGCGGCGAGGCGTGCGCGACGCCCAAGACCTCTACATCAGCTATGACCAAATTGATGTTGAAGATCTGATGCTGGTACGGCAAGAGCTAAACCTATCAGAAGCTAGCCTAGAAAATGCCATCATCCTGCGCAACGAGTTTGGCAAAACCTGGATCACGCGCCTGCTGTCGATGAACAATGAGGAGATTCAGGAATTTTGTGAGGTGAAAATGGGCAGCAAGTCATCGATCATGGCCCTGCAGCGCAAGCTCACCCGCTTAGATGATCTGAAGTACCTGCGCCATACCTGCCCCCACAATTATGTAGACCAAATTCTGGCATCCCTAGAAGCCGGAAAACATGTGGTCGTGGAGTTTGGGTCCCAGTCCAATCTGCTGTCCTACATGCTGGCTACCAATGTGATTGCCCGCCGCATCCACGCCAGCTATGTACGCAAATCAGAAACCTTTCTGCAAACCAAAAACCCCAGCGATCGCCCCCGACAACTGGTGATTACCATCGAAGAAGCCCATCGCTTTCTCGATACAGCCACCGTGCGGCAAACCATCTTTGGCACCATTGCCCGAGAGATGCGCAAATATTTCGTCACCCTACTGGTCGTTGATCAGCGCCCGTCGGGCATCGACAACGAGGTGATGTCCCAGGTGGGCACCCGGATTACAGCCCTGTTGAACGATGACAAAGACATTGACGCTATTTTCACCGGTGTGTCGGGTGGGCAGAACTTGCGATCGGTGTTGGCTAAGCTAGATTCCAAGCAGCAGGCCCTCATTCTCGGTCATGCCGTCCCCATGCCCGTGGTCATCCAAACCCGTCCCTACGATGAAACCTTCTATGCAGAGATTGGAGAAGCGGATTGGGAGCAAGCCTCCACCGAGAAAGTCCTCAAAGCTGCCAAAACAGCCAAGGCTGACCTAGGGTTCTAACTAAGTGTTCTAAGGTTCCTAGCACGCCGTCCAACACCGCCCCTAGACCAGCCTAGGAAGCGTCACACCCTTCCCTGCGCCCCACAACGATCCCAGGTACGGTTATTACTGTGCAATCTCCGTACCTAGTGCCTACGGCTAACTTGGCACTATTGAAATCAAGATGGTTCCTTGCCCACTTGGTTCATCAATCCTCATCACCTGCCTGGTTCTTGTTGGCTGAGTACGCTAGTTTGATGAGCTGGTTACCCATGAATGCCATCTTGTCTTCAACAATCATGTGCCCATTGGGAAAACTATCCATAAAGACTCCAACAAGTTCACCCTTTAGGATGAGTCCGTATACCTTTACGCAACCCTAAACTTGTATTACGATGGAGTCAAGTCGAAGTCATAATGAATTCGTTTAGTTGATGTGATGGCAACACTGAGTTCTCCAAGAACGTTGCAGGTTGTTGCGCCAGATTATGACTTCGAAATTCGCCACTACACCTGATGTATGAGTCTGGACTGGGCAGCCAAAGGGCTGTGTTACCGTCATCCCTGTTTAGTTTGCATGAACCATGATGTTCGCCGGTTGCGCGATCCCCTCGCCAACCCATCATCCGATTCACCTGCTATCCCTATGACCCTAGCGTTCTGATGAGTCTGAGCTTCCGCTAAGTGGTCTGTAGTCAAGATTCACCCTGTTATTCATCGTCTAGTCACCCTTTGCAGCGCAAGAGTTTCACCTCTGCGGTTGCCTAGCGTTTCCCTATAGTCATGTATTCGTCTCGACGGAGCACCGATCAGTCCCATGCCAATTGCAAATCTTAATGCCAGTCGCTCTACTACCAAGTCCGCTCCTCCCGCCTACACGGCCGACATGGTGCGTACCTATCTTCATGAAATTGGTCGTGTTCCCCTGCTAACCCACGAGCAAGAGATTGTCTTGGGTAAACAGGTGCAGCGGATGATGCATTTGCTAGAGGTCAAAGAGCAGCTTGCTGAATCTCTCGAACAAGCCCCCACCGATGCAGAATGGGCAGACCAGGCCCAGGTATCTGAGGCGGAGTTGCGGGATCAGTTACAGAAAGGTCACCGCGCTAAGCAAAAGATGATCGAAGCTAATCTACGATTGGTGGTGGCGATCGCCAAGAAGTACCAAAAGCGTAACCTAGAATTCCTCGATTTGATTCAAGAGGGCACCCTAGGTCTAGAACGCGGGGTTGAAAAGTTTGATCCCACCAAGGGCTATAAGTTTTCTACCTATGCCTACTGGTGGATTCGTCAGGCAATTACCCGAGCGATCGCTCAGCAGGCCCGCACCATTCGCCTCCCCATTCACATTACCGAAAAGCTGAACAAGATCAAAAAGGTGCAGCGAGAGCTCACCCAGCAGTTTGGTCATAGCCCAACACCCGCAGACATTGCCAAGGCCCTAGAGCTAGAGCCAGAGCAAATTCGGGAATATTTGACCATCGCCCGCCAGCCGGTCTCCCTGGATCTGCGAATTGGCGACAACCAAGATACCGAACTGCAAGATCTGCTCGAAGATGAAACGGCATCGCCGGAAGACTACACCACCCATGAACTGCTGCGGCAGGACATTGCCAATCTGCTCGACGAACTCACGCCCCAACAGCGGGAAGTGCTCAGTCTACGATTTGGCTTGAGCGATGGCTACGAGCTATCCCTCGCCAAAGTCGGTCAGCGGATGAACATCAGCCGGGAACGGGTGCGGCAGCTTGAACGGCAAGCGCTCAACCACCTACGGCGACGCACCAATAATATGCGGGGCTATCTAGCCAGCTAGGGGATCTAGAGGGCGATCCTGGGACAATCTATCCCGGCGATCGCCCTCCAAGTGTTAACTATTAATGCAAGCAGATGTTTTGACTAGCCTTTTCCTGGTAAAACTTCACCTGAGATTGCAATTGTTTATAAAACCAGAAGGAGACATCTCTTGTTGACACCCCTATTAGCTGCCGTTCCGCCAACCTTAGAGTGGAGTCCAAAAGTTGCGATTGTTATGGTCATTTGCAACATTTTGGCGATCGCATTTGGCAAATACACGATGAAGTATCCCAGCGAAGGCCCAGCCATGCCATCCCCCAACCTCTTTGGTGGATTTGGGCTACCGGCTGTCCTAGCTACCACCAGCTTTGGTCATGTGCTGGGCGCTGGCGTCATTCTTGGCTTAGCGAGCTTCGGCGCACTATAGCTCTCGATTGTCTTAGTCTTGTCATGCCCGTCGGTGAAGTTGTCATCGGCGGGCATTGTGTCAGTTGATGGTGTCCATGACGTGTCAAGTCATAGACACCCTAAGCGCCAATCGAGCATTCTCCCCCCAACGCCATCACGAGTCTTAGGTCAGGATATCCTGGGAAGAGACCAATGAGGGCTGGGGCAACGTCCTAGAATAGGATTGAGCTAACCCAATGATCTGCGATCGCCCTTTGATAGTGTCGCTGCATCACCTATCCCGATGATTCACCTCTTGAGAGAATGCCTCTGATGAACGATTCCACCACATCTCCTCTGTCTACGCAATCAAGCATGACCACGTCGTCCGATAAAGTTGAGCTATCGGTGCACCTAGATGCCGATTTACTCGATCAAATCAACCATCTCACCCAAGATCCTAGCAAGGTGATTGAAGTTGCCGTTCGCCAATGGTTATCCGGTGCAAACCGCCGTGACGACGACCTCACCCGCACCCTGCGCCGCAATCCTCCTGTACCGCCCAAGGGCGAATGGAATGATTGAGCTTAGCTAGCCCCCTCCCCCCAAACCAGCAGGGTCTGAGCAGAAAGATTGGAACCCTTGCGCTCAAGATCTTGTCTGTTCCTAAAGGTCTCATCCATCACCTTGCTGGACGATATATGGCCCATGCCTCACGATAGTTGGTCAATCGATTGGGGTACGCTTAGCTAGACGGGGAAAACCAGCACTGAGCCATGGTTAGACCCCCATTGTGAATTGCTTGCGGGTTAGATACCTCATGACGTTACCCAGTCAGTCTTCAGTTTCGGTGAATGACACGTTGGCCCCAGCGACCCAGGCAGATCGCTCGACCCTTGAGCCAGATTTGGTGCTGACTCAAGATGAAACGGGCACCATTTGTTCTTGCTATTGGCACGATCGCAGCCAGTTGTCTGACCTAACGTCAGCCGATACGGCTGCTGTACTGCCCATTTGCCCCGAGATTTATCACGCCAAGGTGCAGCAAACTCTGCTCCAGTCTGTCGCCCAAACGCTACGGTATCCCTTTCTCCATGGCGATCGCTACTTGTTAATCGATGGGGTCATGAGTCCGGTGTTGTTGCCAGGGCGATCGCCCACCCACGTCATGGTGATGGGTTGGGTCTGGTGCGAACTATCGGAAGCCGAAGCGATCGCCCATGTGGAAGCGCTCCCCCCCGCCGAGGCTCTCCAGCCCCACGGCTATCAGCGCGGCCTCTCCCAGGTAGCTTGGAATGTGCGTCGCACCCTCAACCTAGACGCCATTTGGCAAAAAACCGTGAATGGATTGGGGGAAGTGTTGGGTGTGGCCCGCTGCCTGATTTGCTCCTATGAAGCCGGACATCCCGACATTGCCGTAACCGCAGAATATTGCCAACCCCAATGGGACTCTGCGCTGGCCATTCGCCTCCCGGTGACCCCCGAGAGCATGGCCCATCAAGTTTTGACCACCCTCCATCCCCAGGTCTTGCCCGCCGAGTCCTTAGGGTTAAGCGGCCAGCAGCCCCCCGTTTTGGCGATCGCCACCTGCCATAAAGATCAGCCCAATGGATTGATCTTGCTGCAACATGCCGCCATGGAGCGGGAGTGGGGTGCTTTTGAGGTTGATAAAATCCAAGAGCTGGCCAGCCAAATTGGCACCGACATTGCCCATGCCAAGCTCTATGCCGAAAGCCAAAATCTCGCCACCGAGCTGCGAGAAACCAATGATCGCCTGCGGGAAAAGCACCAAGAGCTCGAAGAAGCCCGCACCCAAGCGGAGGAAGCCTCCCGGCTCAAGAGCGAGTTTTTAGCCAATACTTCCCACGAGCTGCGCACGCCGCTGAATGGCATGATTGGCTTCCTGAAGCTGGTGCTGGATGGCATGGCCGATGATCCTGAAGAGCAGGCCGAGTTCATTCAAGAGTCCTACAACTCAGCGGTGCATCTGCTGAATATCATCAACGATATTTTAGATATCGCCAAAATTGAGGCTGGCAAAATGCAGCTTGACCTCAATCCGGTGAACCTAGACGACTTGATGGAAAACGTCACCAAGCTTACCCGAGGGCAGGTTGCCCAGAAAAACCTCAGCTTTGAGATCCTGACCCCAGCTAGCCTAGAACCGGTGGTGCTCTACGGCAATTACCAGCGGTTGCTGCAGGTGATGCTGAACCTCGTCGGCAATTCCATCAAATTTACCCACGACGGCGGCATTACCATCACAGCCGACATTATTCCCGAGAAAACAGTGGTGCAGGGTCAGGAAAAACCTGGGATTGTGAAAATTAGCGTGGCGGATACCGGCATCGGGGTATCCCTGGAGAAACAAGACCGGCTGTTCCAAAACTTTAGCCAAATTGATGGCTCCCGCACCCGGCAGTACGGCGGCACCGGGCTAGGACTAGTGATTTCCCAAAAGCTGGTGGAGGCCATGGGCGGAGTGGTAAGCTTTTTCAGCCTAGGGGAAGGGCTAGGGTCTACCGTGACCTTCACCGTAGCGCTTTACCAAGACCCGATTATGGTCTCAACGCAGTTGGGAGATGTGTAACCCAGCGTTGAGGGGAGATACAGTTCACAGGCAACGCGGTATGGAGAGCAGGACAATCCAAGACAGTCGGGCGGTGCTATCACCAGCCTTGAAGACCCGCCTGGCATCTCCCCTACACATCGGCCAGGTCGTCGTCCATAGCCGGGTGTTGCAGTCGCCTTTATCCGGCGTCACCGACTTGGTGTTTCGGCAGTTGGTGCGGCGCTATGCCCCCGACTCCATGATGTACACAGAGATGGTTCATGCCTCCGGGCTCACCCATGCCCGCCAGTTGCCCAAGGTGATGGATGTGGATCCCCAGGAGCGTCCCGTCAGCATTCAGCTGTTCGACTGCCGTCCAGATTTTTTGGCAGAAGCCGCCCGCATGGCCGCTGCCGAAGGAGCCGATACCATCGACTTAAATATGGGCTGCCCGGTGAACAAAATCACTAAAAATGGCGGCGGATCGTCCTTGCTGCGCCAGCCAGAGGTAGCCGAGGCTATTGTACAGGCGGTGGTAGAGGCGGTGAATATTCCCGTCACGGTGAAAACTCGCATCGGCTGGGATGATGAGCATATCAATGCGGTCGAGTTTGCCCAGCGAATGGAGCAGGCCGGCGCACAGATGCTAACCCTCCATGGCCGCACCCGTGCCCAGGGCTATCACGGCCCCGCCCGCTGGGATTGGATTGCCCAGGTTAAGCAAGCGATCGCCATTCCAGTGATTGCCAACGGCGATGTGGTGTCTGTAGAATCGGCGGTGCGTTGTTTGGAGGCAACCGGTGCAGATGGGGTGATGTGTTCCCGGGGCACCCTTGGCTATCCCTTTCTCGTCGGCGAAATCGACCATTTCCTTAAGACCGGCCACCACCGCCCGCCGCCGTCTATCGTCGAACAATTGCGCTGTGCCCAAGAGCATCTCCGCCTGCTGGCCGCCTATAAGGGCGATCGCGGCATTTACCAATCCCGGAAGCATATGACCTGGTACGTCAAGGGATTTAGCGGCGCGGCAGATCTACGGCAACGTCTCTGCCAGATTGAAACCGTGGAGCAGGGGATAGGGTTATTAGACGAAGCGATCGCCCTTGTGACCGAGGCGTTACCCGTTCCCGTATAAACTCTGCCCTCTCGCCATGCCCCCCCGCGTTGCTTCCAGCATCTGGCATCCAACATCCCTGATACCCCAGATAACCCATGGTTTTTTGGGGAATGCTACCCCGACCATGCCCACAACTCGGTAAGCTAGTACAGAGAGCACGACGATTCATTGCAGATTAAGTACTACAACTATTAGAGAGTCATGGCTGGCGTAACTGTTATTACCGATGCAGAGTTTGAGTCCCAGGTTTTGAGTGCCTCCAAACTCGTCCTTGTCTATTTCTGGGCTAGTTGGTGTGGCCCTTGTCGTTTGATGTCGCCGATCATGAATGGCATTGCGGAGACCTACAGCGATCGCCTCTCCGTTGTCAAAATGGAAGTGGATCCTAACCCCCAAGCCGTCGCCACCTGTGGCGTGGAGGGTGTCCCAGCGCTAGTGCTGTTCCGGGATGGGCAGCAGCTCGATGCCACCGAAGGGGCCTTGCCTCGCCAAAAGCTGGAGGAGTTTTTAGCCAACCACCTCTCCTCGGCAGCTTAACAGGTTCACCGCAGGGGCGGCGGTCGATTCAGATGGCTTGATTGGAGACTCTATGCGCTTTGCGAATCGGATTCAACCGTTACAGACCAATGTATTTGCCGACATGGATCGAGCCAAAGGGCGGGCGATCGCAGCGGGGCGTTCCCTGATTGACCTATCCCTGGGCTCCTCCGACCTGCCGGTGGCGGATCATGTCCTAGAGGCGATCGCCCAGTCCCTCACCGATTCCAGCACCCACGGCTACCTGCTGTTCAACCGTACCCGCCCCTTTCGGGACGCGGTTGCCCAGTGGTATACCCAGCGCTATGGCATTGCCGTCGATCCAGAAACGGAAGTCCTCACCTTAATTGGCTCCCAAGAAGGCACAGCCCACCTCCCCTTAGCGGTGCTCAATCCGGGGGAGTTTGCCCTGCTGCAAGATCCTGGCTATCCCTCCCATGCTGGGGGAGTGCATTTAGCCAATGGGCAGGTCTATCCCATGCCTCTGCGGGAAGAAAATCAGTTTTTGCCCGTATTTGAGGACATTCCGGCTCCGGTGCTAGCCCAAGCGCGGATGATGGTGCTCAGCTATCCCCACAACCCCACCACCGCGATCGCCCCTCTCTCCTTTTTCCAGCAGGCCGTGGCGTTTTGCCAACGCCATGAGCTGATTCTGGTGCATGATTTTCCCTACGGCGACTTGGTCTTTGGGGCAGCGATCGCCCCCTCGATCCTGCAGGCCGACCCCGACAAGAGCGTCTCCATCGAATTCTTCACCCTGTCTAAGTCCTACAACATGGGCGGTTTTCGCATCGGCTATGCCATCGGTAACGCCGAGGTGATTCAGGCCCTGCGGCAGGTAAAAGCCGTGGTGGACTTTAACCAATATCTCGGCATCATGAACGGGGCGATCGCCGCCCTGCTGGGGCCCCAAGAGCACTTACAGCAATCCGTAGCAACCTTCCGTCAGCGGCGAGATGCCTTTGTTCAAGCCCTACAGCAAATTGGCTGGACGGTTCCCGTCCCCGACGCCACCATGTATATTTGGGCTAAGCTACCGCCAGCATGGCAACAGGATTCCCTAGGCTTTTGCACCCAACTGGTGGAGCAAACCGGCGTAGTCGCCTCCGCCGGGGCAGGATTCGGCAAATCGGGAGAAGGCTATGTACGCTTTGCCCTCGTCCATGATCCCGATCGCCTCACAGAAGCCGTGCAGCGCATCGGCCAGTTCCTAGGCTCGTAGACCCGCTAGACCGTACATCTACGGAGTCTAGGTCTGTAGCAATTGACGCAGCATGTTCCCCCACCATCATCTAGGCTGCTTAGCAGGCCATGTGTCGTCATTCCGTGATGGTGGCATCGATCAGGAATGGCGATGGGTGGTACTATCCTAAAATTCTCGTCTGGATGATGTGAGGTAGTGCAATGACCCAAGAGCCCATGGGGCCCAGCTCTCTCGAAACACCCCCGCCCCCGGATCCCAGCCCTGAAACCGGGATTGCTAAGTTTTTCGGCTTTGCAGCGCTACAAACTGACCTGCGCACCGAAATTCTCGCCGGGGTCACCACCTTTATCACCATGGCCTACATTCTGGTGGTAAATCCGGGGATCCTCTCCGATGCTATTTTTCTCAACGAGTCCGGCGACCTATTTGGTGAATTAGCGATCGCCACGGCCCTGTCAGCAGCGATCGCTACGGCGTTCATGGGGCTCTATGCCAAGTATCCCTTTGCCCTAGCGCCTGGCATGGGCTTAAATGCCTATTTCACCTTTTCGGTGGTGATCGGTTTAGGCATTGAATGGCGTGTAGCCCTAGCCGCAGTCTTCGTAGAAGGACTGATCTTCATTGCCCTCACCCTAGGCAACGTCCGCGCCCTGATTATCAAAGCCATTCCCGAATGTATCAAACATTCCACAGCCGCCGGGATTGGGCTCTTTATCGCCTACATTGCCCTCTCGGGTAACCCAGACTTTGGCGGAGCCGGCATCATTGTTGCCAGTGAAGCCACCAAAACCACCCTGGGCAACCTCTCCCAAGGGCCGACCATCATGGCGCTGATTGGCATTTTGATCACCTCCGCCTTCGTGGCCCGTCGAGTACTGGGAGCCTTGCTCTGGGGGATTTTAGCCACCGCCGTCTTGGGTTGGATAGTCGGCATTGCGCCCTGGCCCAGCGGCATCGTCGGCCTACCCCAATGGCCCACCGATTTGTTTGGTCAAGCCTTTGTCGGTCTAGGTACGCTTTTCCAAATTAACCCCCTTGAGCTGTTTGCTATTATCCTAGCCTTCCTGTTTGTGGACTTGTTCGACACCGTCGGCACCCTCACCGGGCTGGGCATGAAAGCTGGCTACATCAAAGAAGATGGGGAACTACCCAAAGCCAATGAAGCCTTCATGGCCGATGCGATCGGCACCACCGCCGGCGCAGTCTTGGGCACCTCAACCGTCACCACCTATATCGAATCAGCATCGGGGATCTCAGAAGGAGGACGTAGCGGCTTCACGGCGATCGTAGCGGCCATCCTCTTTACCCTATCGATCTTCTTCATTCCACTGCTCTCAGCCATTCCAGGCTTTGCTACTGCACCAGCCCTGCTGATTGTCGGGGTGTTGATGGCAGGCAGTATTTCCCAGGTGCGCTGGGGCGATCCGGCAGAGGCCATCCCGTCGTTTCTGACGTTGCTGATTATGCCCCTCAGCTACTCCATCGCCGATGGACTAGCTGCCGGGCTGATTACCTACCCATTGATTAAGGCTTTCCAAGGGAAGGCCCATGAAGTTACCCCAGCCCTCTGGGTTCTAGCCGCCATTTTTGTTCTGAAGTTTATGATTGTCTAGGCATCCGCCAAGGGTGCGGAGTCTACACCCTTGGATACCTAGCCTAAACCTTAGTTCATCGACTCTGATTGCCCGGCCCGCATGGCATCGAGCACAGCTTGCTGGCTCACCTGACTGTAGATACCCCGAAGTTCCTCTGTCAGCGCCTGAGACACATTGGCGGCCCCGCCCGTCACATCCAGTTTCAAGGGCAACGGCCCTAGGGTATCCAATACGGTTTCGGTGCCGAGGGTCGGGGCAATCACCACAAGGGACGATTCGAGCTGTTCATCATAGCTCCACAATCGGTCGAGGGCGATCGCTTCTTGAGGTAGAGAAACCGGCTCTGACTCTGGGATCTCCGTATTGCCAGCATTGCGCATCTGCCGCAGGTCGGCCATCACCTGCTCCTTCGTCCGCCCTCGCAACTGAAACAAGACAAAGGGATCATCACTGAAGCGATCGCCTAGGAGGTAGTACACCGCCCCGATATGCTTGCAGGGGTTGGCCTTATCAGGGCAGGAGCATTTGCTATGAATATCAAATTTGGTTAAAGGAAACAGGCTGAGACCATTGGCAGTAAACACTTCCTCTATGGTTTGGGGCATTTCTCCAGCTAACAGCTTGGCTGAAAACACCGCCTGTTCAGACATAGACTCGATCACATATTGCCACTGCTCATCCTCAAATTGATCGAGGGACAGAGACACTCTATAGGGTTCAGGCGCAGTTCCCTGCACCCGAGCCAGCACCTTCGATCCAGAGAAGGCTAATTTCACCACATTGCCTTCGCGGGCATAGTTGCGAGCGCGGGCCAGGCGGGGCATCCGCCCAAACGATTCGAGGTGGTCGATCCAGCGTTGCGCCCACCATTCTCGGTTTGCTAGCGTATCGTAGGATAAATTCGACATGATGACTCCCATCGCGTCCCCAGCTACTCCGTATCCTCAGTAGCCTCGGGTTGATCTTCAGCGATCGCCTCTAGGTTGGCGATGTGCTGCAATATAGCATCATCATCAAACTCTTGACAGCGTTTTGCCTGGGAAAAAATGCGATATTGGTCTGATTCTTTCACGGTGATGGTTGCCCCAGCTTCTTCAACATGGTTCACCTGGGGATGCACTAGGTTATATTCAATATTCTCCGCATGGATGGTCATGGTGATTCGAAACACTTCTAAGAAGTTCAGAACCCATTGACAATCTGCTTCCGACAGCTTTTCATAATATCGAACTAAAACAGCAATTTTCGACTCAAGATGTACCCGTGAATAGTTGCAAATAAGGATGATCTTCAGCAGCACAATCACCAAGGTGAGTGGATTACCTTGGGATAGCAGCAGCGCAAACATGGTAGAGGGCTGTTGTCCATCCTCGCTGGTCAGATAGTCAATAATACGGTTGCAGGTGCGCAGCAGTAAGGCATCATCCAGTTTGCGATCGTTATGCTTTGTATAAAGCTCGTTCAGTTTATGATTCAAATTGTGTTGAAAGACCGATGCTCCATTCTGCTTTTCGACAGAGAAGAGAAGATATTTGCATAAGCTTTTCTTGAATGTTTTATAGCGAATATCTTTGGTTTGCCCTAGAAAAATATGGGCAAGATTGAGATGGTTAAACTGCCCGCGTCGAGCCACGATAAATTTAATCAGCCGCACAACCTCATCACCAAGAGCAGTGGGATTTTGGGGGGTAATGGAGGTCGATGACGCAGAGGTAGGCTGTTGAGAATGGGCGGTATAAAACGCCAAGTCAAACTTAAATTTCTCCCGTAGCCGAAAGGACAGCATCCGCGCTGCATCCCGTTGCTCAACAGGATTACTGAGGTTTGCATATTGCGGCACCAGCAGATAGGACGTATAGCGCTGACTCCAGGGCTGAATGTTCGTCTCATCATGGCGATTGGCAAACAGCTTAATCTCGCGAAAATCTTCGCCATCTACAAAATTTTGCAGCCACTGGCGCAGGCGTCGCGAGGTGGGAGACATCGTTGTTTTCTGAATGAGCCCATCTGAAAACAAGTCGATTAAATCGCTGATGTAGGTATATTGGCGCTTAATTTCCCAGTTGTTAATTAATATGTAGCAAGCTCGTTTTAGGGTGTTATGAAACTCCTGCTCTTGATTGGCAAATACAATTTCATAGAGAGCTGGAACCGTATCAGAACTGGTTGTATTCACCTGATGAATGAACAATCGTCGGAACTCGGCAAGCACCTCTTCCGGCGGCCAGGTTTTGACTGCATCCAGCAAGAACTGATAGATCACCGTTTGGGCGTTTGAGATATCTCTCTGGAAACGACCAATGGAGACTCGACTAAGATTTGATGAATCTTTCATGGGTAGTGCAGTCACGGTTTCAACCTCTCCTATTTCTAGGACGTTCCCCTGATATGGCTAATGTCACACCGGAGAGTTGCGCTCATGAAGCGTCTCACTCTAACGGTGTAAACACCACTTACTGCATCAAGGCTAATCCTGCAAATTCCGCAATATTACGCATTATTGTGTGACCTATCACCCGTCACTGCACCCTCGATCGGATGTATCGCCACAGCTTGAGTCTCATGGAGCGATCGCCGCAAGAGCGTATCCGTAATTTTAACTATACTACTTTTATCAGGTTTGGGGAAAACAGTGCGTGATCAAGGGACGGGTCACGTCTAATCTCCGTCACTCCATGACGTGATAGATATCATCTCTACCTTCAAGTCCATGAATCATATGGGTTATGGGCGATCGCTTCCCCATGTTATGAAGCTGCGGATCACCTAATTCCTTTTACGCCCACCGTGGGTTCCATCCAGACAATTTACTCAAACTTTATGTAAAAACACGTAGAATGTCGCAATTATTGCCACCCATGGCTTACATCAGCGGCTCAGACCTATGACAGCCCATTCATAGGTGGGAAGACGTAACGATTGGCAAGCATTTCGCCGTCGCTCTAGTCTCAGATCCTCATGAAAAGCGGGTTGAGTGGAGTCGCAACCCGGAGATTAGACGAGGGTTGAGCGGAGTCGAAACCCGGCAATGCTCCAATCCTTAGGAGACGAGGGTTGAGCGGAGTCGAAACCCGGCAATACTCCAGGAGACGAGGGTTGAGCGGAGTCGAAACCCAGCAGCTTTCATTGAATAGAGTCCACCTACTCACCACAAAGCCCAACACGCGATCGCGCATCGGGCCTTCTAGCTTTTATGGTGACATGGGGGTGGAGGGACTTGAACCCACACGACTTCATCAGTCAACGGATTTTCACCTTCCCACAGCTTTCGCTGCAACTAGGAACCCTAGTCTTGAAGATTGGACCCTCCCTTTACCCTCGACTTGACGTTAGGGTAGCTCCCGTCGGGCCTCTGCACCTTCCGAAGCTAGGCTTCGGCTTGGCTCAGGATTGCCATAGCGATCTGTTTGATCAATCGCCTTAGGTTTCCCTGAGTTTGAGAGCTTCCACTTGTCAGGTTTCTCCGACAAGGCTCAGTTTTCTAAGTCCGCAGCGTCTACCATTCCGCCACACCCCCGAACGGTTCAGCAAGGGCGATCGCCTTTGCTAACCTGCAAGATGTCTGACTTGTTTTTCAGACCGTTATCTATTCCATCACTATTTCTAGGTTTGTGCAACTGTTTTGATGCATCCTCGATCATTAAATTCAATCTATCCCTCAAGAGGGCGATCGCAGCAGAGCCACAAACCCAAGGCATAACATCAAAGAACCAGCCTCTGAATCAGGAGAAGAGATTGGGGGCTGGCCTGTAGTATTCTGACGAAGGTAGTTTGAGAAACAGGTTGCCACATACCGTTATTTGGGACAGAACATGATGGGGGGATTGATAGCACATCTTGGGCCAGCCGGCACCTATGCAGAAGCGGTGGCGATCGCTTGGGCCAAGCATCTGAGCGATCGCACGGGAGAAACCTGGCAGTTGCGCCCCTATCCCAGCATTGCCCAAACTCTGAACGCCGTCGTCAACCAACAAACCCAGATCGCTGTGGTGCCGGTGGAAAATTCCATTGAGGGTAGCGTTACCATGACCCTCGATACGCTCTGGCAGTTGGATACGCTTCAGGTGCAGCAGGCCTTGGTCTTGCCCATTGCCCATGCCCTGATTTCCCAAGCGCCCGATCTGAAAACCATTGAGTATGTCTATTCCCATCCCCAGGCCCTGGCCCAGTGCCAAGGCTGGCTGGGATCGAAGCTGCCGGATGTGAAAACCATTGCCACCAACTCCACCGTGGAAGCTCTAGAGCACCTTGATCCCCAAGCTCCTACGGCAGCGATCGCCTCCCGTCGGGCTGCGGAGCTATACGACCTGCCGATTTTGGCCCATCCGATTAATGACCGCCCCGACAACTGCACCCGCTTTTGGGTGATGGGGCTTGAGCCATCGTTGACCGGCACCCACACCTCCCTGGCCTTTAGCTTGCCGAAGAACACACCAGGAGCCTTGGTCACCGCCCTGCAGATTTTTGCAAAACGTCAGCTTAATATGAGCCGGATTGAATCGCGGCCCACCAAGCGATCGCTCGGGGAATATTTGTTCTTCATCGACCTAGAAACGGGGCTCGATCCAGAATCGGTGCAAAGGGCTTTGGAAGAGCTTACATCCTGCACCGAAACCCTAAAAATCTTTGGCAGCTATTCCGTTGCAGCCGTGGATGAACCTACGCCACCGCTCCTATAAACCACTCCCTGTTCCTGCCCGTGAATCTAGCAGAAGCCCCGCGAGGAGAGCGAACCCTGCTAGGATCATGGGGTTCATCCATACGTGTTTCGCTCCGGCGCACCGAATCGGTAAATTATGCAAGCTCGTCGAATTGCTCGTGAATTGGCGCTATTGGGCGCAAGTCAACTGCCTGCTACCCCAGAAGCTCTGGACATGCAGCAGGTTCAAAATTTGGTGTTAGCCGCCGTGCGAACCCTGACGACGGAAAGTCGTGAAACCCTAGAGGTAGCGATTTCAGAACTGGAGCGCGGCAGCGAACGCCTGCTGTCTAGCGAGACGCGATCCGCCGACATCCAAGGGGCCCGCACCATGACCCGAGAGGCGATCGACCTCACCCAGGTGGCCATCAATCGCTTGGGCTATGCCCTAGAACTGCCGGAATTCATCCAGCTCGCCAACCAGCAAGATGTGCGAGACTACGCAATCGACATCATCAAGCAGGTGAAGCAACATCGGGAATCTATTGATGAGCTGATTACCAGCTCCATGGTGGACTGGCAGCTTAAGCGCTTGATTCGGCTGGATCAAGATATTCTACGGATTGCCGTCACGGAAGTGCTCTACCTCGGCGTTCCCGATCGCGTTGCCATTAACGAAGCGATCGAATTGGCCAAGCGCTATGGTGATGAAGAAAGCCATAAGTTCATCAATGGTGTCCTGCGACGGGTGACCGATGCTATCAAGTCGCAGTCTTTGGCTCAGGCTCCCCCCGAGGTCTAAATCCAGATGGGGACGCGAAGCACCCTACCGTGGTGTTGGGGAAGGTTTGGGAAACGCTAGGAGCTCTGATGGTTCGGCTTTCCGGTCGATTTCTAGGGCAAGGCTCTAGTACCATACCCTAATAGCTTACGGTTCTGGCCGAGTTTGTTGATGGAAGGCGCACGTTGGGAGAGCAGCTATGGCTTTTGATTGGTTTAAGCGACAGTTCAGTCGTAATCGCGACGAAAAAGACGAAAACAAACCTCAAGACACGTCGCCGCCTGAACAAGCTGCGGAGGCACCGCCCACGGAAGCTCCGGCGAGCACGGCCCCAACCAACGCCGAGGACTATCTAGCCTGGGCGAAGGCAGCCTACCAAACCATTCAGGAACAGCAGGGCACTAAGATTGCCCCAGAGCCAGAGCCAGAGCCACCAGAAGAGGTACCGGTTGAGGTTGCTGAACCGGTTGCAGAAGCAGCAGTTGCTGAGGAACCACCGGACAATAATTTTTACACGTTTTCTAAACTCAAGCGGCGACTTTTTAGTGAGAT
>RECH01000127.1 GCA_007694125.1 Leptolyngbya sp. DLM2.Bin15 | reverse complement strand
AAGCCAAAACCCTACCCGTATCCCTTTCAAAGAGTACGCTGGCTGAGCGAAGCCGAAGCCAACCCATCCAGATCATCATCGGTCTAGAAGCTGCTCTAGCATATCGGGCGATCGCCGTCCGATCAGCCAATAGGTGGGCATTTGACCAATACCCTTAATAAAAATTTCCCCCCGGCTTTCAAAGACATACTGGTGCTTAATGAACTCATAGGTTTTGGGCGTGACTTGAATGCGCCCCGGCTCGCCCCGAGACTCCATGCGAGAAGCTACATTGACCGTGTCACCCCACAGGTCGTAGCTAAACTTCTTTGTGCCAATCACCCCCGCCACCACAGGGCCAGTGTTGATGCCAATCCGTAGCTGGAAGGGATCGCCATCCGGGGTCTTAAACTGACGGATGGCTTCCTGCATATCCAAGGCCAATTCAGCCATCGCTCCGGCATGATCCGGGCGGGGGCTGGGCATACCAGAAACCGCCATATATTCATCCCCCACCGTTTTCACCTTTTCTAAGCCGTACTGTTCTACTAGGCTGTCAAAGGTCGAGAAAATTTGATTGAGGAGATCCACCAATTCCTGCGGAGAAATGCGGCTGGCTAACTGCGTGAAATTAACTAGGTCGGCGAATAAAACAGTTACATCAGTAAAGCTATCGGCGATCGTGCGGGGGCTACGCTTCAATCGTTCGGCAATGCGCTGAGGCAAAATATTCAGCAGCAAGCGTTCACTCCGCAGCCGCTGCACCCGCAGTTCTCGCTCCGCTTCCTTGCGATCGGTCACGTTGGTAATCATGCCTTCGTAGTAGCGCAGCACCCCTTCCGTATCCCGCACGGCCCAGATATTTTCAGATACCCAAATCACAGAGCGATCGCGGCGATAGACCTGGGACTCAAAATCGGGCACCGAGTCGTAGCGCTGCATATAGGCGGTGAGCTCGGCTTGGCGTTTGGGTTGAACATAAAGCTGTTCGGGGGAGATGACCGACTCCATGAAGTCTTCCGGCGAATCGTAGCCCAAAATTTGGGCGAAGGCAGGATTGACGCCTAGATAGTGGCGATTGGGAGCGAGTTGATAAATCCCTTCAATGGAATGTTCGAAAATGCTGCGGTATCGTTCTTCCACTTGGCGCAGGGCCGACTCGGCCTCCAGCCGTTCAGACAGAATGATATCGCACACATCGATGCGCTCTTGAAGCTGCTGATTACGGACTTCCAGCTCATGGTTGGCGGATTCTAGCTGGGCCACCATAGTTTTGATGGGGGTGACGTCGCGGAAGGTTAGGGAAAAGCCATCACCGAGTTTCGTGGCCACAAGCTGAAACCAAGCCGGTTGCCCTTGGCGATGGTGGCAAAATTCTCGATCGAGCGATCGCCCCGTTTCCACAACCTCCACAAACCAGGTGAAAAGCTCATGTTTGTTGACCGCGGGCAGTTCATCCATCGCCGATTGTCCGATGAGGGAGTCTCGGGACTTGCCGACCCAGGTAGCAGCGACAGGATTGGCCACCACCCACTGGAAGTCGATAATCTCACCCTGCGCATCCCGCACGGCTTGAAAGGCAGCCACGCCATCAAGGGAGCTATTCAGCACGCTAGACAGCATGGCCCGCGACTGGCGTAAAATTTCTGCCGTTTGTTGATGATTGTCAATTTCGATCTGAAGCTGCTGGCGCTGCTGCTGGAGTGTCAACTGCAGCGCTAAGCGAGCAACCACCTCTTCGGTTTGAAACGGCTTGGTGATGTAGTCAGCTCCCCCCACTTGAAAGGCTTTCACCTTATCTGTGGCGTCATCAAGGGCACTGAGGAAGATGATCGGTATGGATTGAGTGAGTACAGATGCTTTAAGACGTTCACATACCGCATACCCTGACATGTCGGGCATGGTGATATCCAGCAAAATGACATCCGGTGGGCTGGCCTCAACTGCTGCGATCGCTAAGGCTCCATTCAGTGCCTTCCGCACCTTATAGCCTTGTTGACTTAGAATATTAGACAGCAATCGTAGGTTATCCGGTTGGTCATCCACAATGAGGATGTCAGGCTTGTCAGTCATAGGGCGGTCACCATCTCGCGCAAAGGAACTATGACTTGAGTCACCTTCCTGCAGACCATCAGTATAGGGTTGTCCGGCATGGCAGGGTATGTGCGGCACGACAAGATCAGTGGAAGAAAAAGCAGATCGCATGAACGCTGCACCGACAATCGAGGGTAAATATCAATGAGTAGCAACCAGGAGAGGATAACTGGTTGTGGCGGATCCCTCTATAGTACGGATAGTCATAAGACGGATAGTTATAGTATGGATAGTCGGAGGTCAAGACGTAGGAAGACTATCGAGGACTATTCATCATGACTGTGCAATAGACTAGAGGGGGGCGATCGCTTGGGTTCTGGCTCGATGATGGTAGAGACGGTAGGTCACAATTGGGAAATGCGATCGCCATCATTCTACGAGATTCTACGAACCTTACAGATTTGTTCAGGATATCTCGCGAAATTATTTACGTAGGCATAGCTGTTTAGGGGCTTGCTGTCTTGACTGTAAGGGGCATCGCTGGCAGTAAGCACCGATCGTTGATTTTTTTGAGCTATGACTCCAACCCACATCGTAACCTGGACGGTTTGTCTTTCTCTCTTCTCCCTGCTCATGCGCTCGGTATGGCTCTCCCAAGGGCGCGATCGCGGTTGGATCGTGGTGTGTGTGAGCATTTTGTTGGCCATTGTGGCAACCTATCGGCTGGCTCCAGCCTGGTTGGGCTGGGTGGCTGGCGGTTTGTGGTTGATGTTGGTTGCCATTCCCCTCTTGGGCATGAAACAGGTGATGACTTGGGTGGCCCAAGAGCGCTTTCAGACGGCTCGTTCCCTAGCTCGCATTTTAGGCTGGCTCCATCCGGCGGATGGCTGGCCCGATGTCGCCTCCATTCTCCATGCCCTAACCCTGGCCCAGCGTGGCCAGGATGGGGAAGCCGCCACGCTCCTGCGTCAGCATTCTGCCTCGCGCCATGCCCTGGCCTCCATTGCCCCTGCTTTGCTCTACAGCAGCAGTAGCCGCTGGCAACGGTTACGCCAGTGGTTGGGCAACATCCCGACGGCAACTCTTCACCAAAGTCCTTGGCTCATGCTCTACAGCTTGCGATCCCTAGGTGAAACTCAGGATGTACTCACCTTGGTGCATGAGTTTGAGCGGCTGCAGCCCTTCTTAGAGCGCCACGGTAGCCCATCTCAAATTAACCATGCCCGGCTTCTGGTCTTGGCGTTTACGGGACAGGTTGAGGCTGTGCAGGCTCTCTTTCATCGCGGGTTGGTGCAGGATGCATCCAACGGCCAAGCCTTTTGGTTGGCCACCGCTCAGTTTGCTGCTGGCAACGATGCGATCGCCCAGGCCACCCTCAAAGCGATCGCTCAACCGTCTCCGGCTTTGGCCCATGCCGTTCGTTGGCGCTTGGCCCATCCGCCCGCCATTGGTTTGCCGGTTGCTGCCGCCCATCCCGAGCTTCTACAGCAGATGATGCTTGACCTCCAGCATGAGCATGACTATGGCCTGCGCCTCACCTCTGCCCATCGGGCTAGTCCCATGACTGCTATGTTGATTGCCCTGAACCTGCTGGCGTTTGGGGTCGAGATTTGGGCGGGGGGCAGCCAGAACCTAGGCGTGCTCTATCGCTTAGGAGCCCTTGTGCCCCAAGATGTGATGGCGGGAGCTTGGTGGCGGCTGCTGAGCGCCATGTTTCTCCACTATGGCTGGATGCATCTAGCGATGAATATGCTGGGGCTGATGATTCTTGGGGCGTTTGTGGAAGCTCGGCTAGGTCTCTGGCGCTATGGGATCGCCTACCTGCTCACCGGAGCTGGCTCCATGGGCTGTGTCACCCTGGTGGCTTGGCTGAACGATACACCGCCTCAAATTGCCGTAGGTGCATCGGGAGCCATCATGGGTCTGATTGGCATTATCGCTGCCATGCTGCTCTATGGCTGGCATTATGAAAAGTCTCGCTTGGCCGGCAAGCGCCTGCGTTTGGTTCTAGTGGTGATTGGCCTGCAGGTTGCCTTCGATCTCAGCACGCCGGGTATTAGCGTTGTCGGACATTTTTCGGGCTTGGTGCTGGGCTTTTGCCTGGGGCTCATCTTGGGGCGATCGCCCCAGGTGCAGGCTCCCCCCATGCCTTATGTGCCCTGAACGTTGCCCTGAACGTTGCCCTGAACGTTGCCCTAGGAGCAGATCCCAAGGGGATCAAAAGGCCTGGATGGATCCTCCTGCCTGTAACCGGCATGAGTACTGCGATCGCCTATTTTTTTGTCTTCGAAGCAAAATAAGCCTGAGCGGAGAGTAGCCCTGTCCGATATAATCACCCTAACTGCTCTGATTCATCAGGGATCCACTGAATCGTGATTGCAATTTACCCAGGCAGCTTTGACCCCATCACCCTTGGACATCTCGACATCATTGAGCGCGGGTGTCAGCTTTTTGAGCGCGTGATTGTCGTGGTCTTGAAAAACCCAAGCAAAACCCCGCTATTCAGTGTTCAGATGCGATTAGAGCAAATCCGTCGTGCTACCCGACATCTCAACAATGTCGAAGTGGATAGTTTTGATGGATTAACGGTCACATATGCCAGAATGCGAAGTGCTGGGGTGCTGCTCCGAGGCCTACGGGTTCTTTCGGATTTTGAAAAAGAACTTCAGATGGCTCATACCAACAAAACCCTCTCTGATGAGATTGAGACGGTTTTTCTCGCAACCTCGAATGAGTATAGTTTCTTAAGCAGTAGTCTTGTGAAAGAAATTGCTCGCTTCGAGGGGCCGATTGATCATCTTGTCCCTCAAACTGTTGCTCTGGATATTCGCAGATGTTACGACAAGACTCCGAATTCGTCAGCACGGATCGCCATGCCTCCAACTCAGCAGGCGGACACGCCCTCAATGGAGGCGGCCCCGTCGCCCCCCCCGCACGGATAGGAAATGTGGATATTCAGCAAGAGCTAAACAAGCTTGAAGAAATGCTGCTCGATAGCCCGCGGCTGCCCCTGAGCCGTTGGACTCTGGTGGACGAAGAGCAGCTTCTCGATCAGTTAGATTTACTACGCATCCATTTGCCGTCCGCATTTCAGGACGCAAAAGATATCATTCGTAACAAGGAAGAGATTCTCCTAGAGGCAGAAAATTATGCCCAAGACATCGTCGAGGCGGCGGAGCGGCGGGCGGCGGAGATTCTCGATGAAATGGGTTTAATTCGTCAAGCTGAACTGGAAGCTCGGCAAATTCGCCAGCAGATTCAGCAGGAATGTGACGTCATCCATGAACAAACCATGCGGGAAGTGGAGCAGTTGCGCCACCAAATCCAGCAAGAAGCGGAAGACATGCGCATGATGGCGATCGCTGAATGTGAGGAGATCCAGCGCGGGGCTGATGACTATGCCGATCGCGTCCTGCGGGATATGGAGCAACAAATGGCCGACATGATCCGCGTCATTCGCAATGGACGGCAGCAGCTCCAGCTTGATCCACCCTCTGGCCATCCGCCCCATAGTGCAGGGGAGGGGCGATCGCACCGTTAGCGGGTGCTTGGCAGCGCTCAACAGCTCCAGATCATCGCTACCACGGTGTCTCAGCACCAGAAGATCCCCTGATGAAAAAAAGGGCGCTGCTCCGAGGAGGTCAGCGCCCTTGCTTTGATGTGTTTCGCACAGGTTGTCTACAGGAAACTAGCTTTGACCGCTCGGTGGCGGATGGCGGTCTAGGGATCGGTTTGCAGCACTTGGGGTTGGAGCAGCGCCACCATTTGCTCAAGACCTCGCTGGATGCGGCGAGTCACCGTCATTGGGCTGACGCCAATACGCTCTGCCACCTCTTTGCGAGATAGATCGTTGAAGAAGACAAACTCAATAGCAGCGCGGGTTTTCTCTTCAAGCTGGTTGAGGGCTCCCTGGAGTTGCTGCCGGTCTTCCTCTAGGCGCTGCAGGGTTTGGTAATGGGTATCGGGCAGCGTGTCTCCCAGGGTGATTTGGGAGTCAATTTGTTGGCAGACCATCGCATCAAGGCTGAGGGGTAGCCGGTTTTTGGCGGCGATCTTAATTTCTCGCCATTCATAGAGAGAAACGCCGAGCGCGTTGGCGACTTGAGCATCGGTGGGTTCATGACCCAAAATTTTGGTGAGGGTCAACCGCACGCGCTGCCCTTCTTTCTGCATATCTTGAAGGCGACGGGGCACCTTGACCGCACTGCCGCGATCGCGGAGGAAGTGCAGCATCTCGCCCCGGATATAGGGCACGGCGAAGGAGCTGAAGGCGCAACCTTGGGTGGGGTCAAAGCGTTCAACGGCGCGAATCAACCCGATATAGCCGATTTGTTCTAGGTCTTCGTAGGGTTCAGAGCACTGATGGCTTACCCGATGAGCAATTTTACGGACTAAGCCAGCATTCAGCCGCACAAGTTTATTCCGAATCTCAACTGATGGGTTGTGCTGATACGCCATCAACAATTCCATGCTGCGGGAGCGAAGAGAAGATTGAGTAGCCGTCATCTGAGACATACCTTGCGTCCGATTTAACCTTATTCTCGATGGAGAGACGGAGGGCTACCATCGTTATTCCACGGGAGTCAAACCGTGTGGGCTTTTGAGGTTCAGCATAAACACTGAACCATTTTAAAAATGGCTAAGTTAAGCCAGGGGGATGAGGGCTGTCACACCCCTCGACAAAGGGCGATCGCATCAGTGTTTTCAGCGCCTTTGCGGAGACTCTCCGTGCAAATCCTCAGGAACACAAAACGTCATAGTTTCGTAACGAGACGTCGATCGGTTTGGATGGAGTGGAAGCAAGACCGATCAGGGATGGATCACTTAGTACCGCAAGACAGAAGAACAAAGATAGAAGAACGAAAAGGAAGTCTAGGGCACACAAGGGTTCCTGCTTTAGCAACTAGGCGGGTTCCGCCTCAGAGTACTAGGCGGATGAGTGTACCCCTGCCACCTGCTGCTGAGACATGCCACACTAAGGCAGAGTGGTCAGATCACCATCCATGAGACATGCTTTCTTTGTGATCACATCTGGGATGATCCTTGCCGTTGCCGTGCAGGCCAAGCAGCCCACCCTCCGTCTCGGGGCGGCCATGTTGGGGGCTGGAGGCTTAGGGTTTACCACCATGAGCATGGTGCTGTCTGCGGAACGCCAGCGCAAGCAGCAGGCGGCTATGGCCCAGTCCTATCTAGACTTTTTACAGCGCTTGCAGGATGTGCCGGCTGCGCCTCGATCCCAGCGTCCCCGTGCCTGTCGTGGCTGTCAGCACTACCACGGAAAGGTGTATGGAGGGCAGCGGTTGATCTGCGGCATGTATCCCTATGGCGTGGAGGGTGATGTGTGTGCAGACTGGAATGGGGGCGTTCAGGCTAATCCACCCTCCCTCGGTGATGATGCCTTGAGCTAAGACCGGCGATCGCAGCGATCGCAATGGCCACATCGAGACACCTGCCCCTCGTCGTTGCCAAAGGCCTGGAGCAGGAAGTGCCAGCGGCAGTCCTCGGTGTAAAGGTACTGACGCATTTTTTGGCTGGCTTGGGGCAAATGAATCGGCGTGGGTTGGGTGGCTTGGAGGCGGTAGTGGAAGGGATCGGGCCAGACGAGCTTGCCTTGACGATGGAGTAAAGCCAGGGCCATGGCGGCATCTGCGGAGGATTGTTCCACCGATCGCACCGTCCCGGCGGGCGGGATCTGCTGGATTAAACCCTGGGCGGCTCGCTCCTGCTGGAGAATTTGCTGCTCGAAGCCGCGCTGTCGCTGCCGATCCTCTGGATCCAGCCAGGCTGTGGGTTCACTCACCAACATCAGCGCATCGGAGGCTTGCCCATCGCGCCCAGCTCGGCCAATTTCCTGCACATATTCTGAGAGCAGGGCGGGGGGATGGAAGTGGGCAATCCAGCGCACATTGCCTTTATCAATGCCCATGCCAAAGGCAGAGGTGGAGACAACGAAGGGCAGGCTGCCAGATAGCCAAGCTGCTTCAATGGCGCGGCGATCGCTGGCCGGTACACCCGCATGGTAGGCGGCGGTGGCATAGCCTTGCTGTCGCAGCCAGTTGGCTAGCTCTTCGCCCTCTTGCCGCGATCGCACATAGACCAGCCCGGCTTGATCGGGGTGGGCTCGAATGAACTGCAGCAAGCGCTGGCGGCGACCCCGAGGCGTCCAGGCAATATGAACGGAGAGATGTAAATTGGCGCGGTAGGGGCTGAGGCGAAAGGCATTGGGGCGCTTGAGACCCAGCCCTTGCTCGATGGCCTGCTGGGTGAGCGGGTCGGCGGTGGCCGTAAAGGCAGCGATCGCCATGTGGGAGCCGGGGGGCTTGTGGCGCAAGAGGCTGGAACGCACGGCTCCCAGCCGCTGATAGGCCGGGCGGAAGGTTTCACCCCACTGGGCTAGGCAATGGGCTTCATCGACGACTAGGGCATGGATGGGCAGCGTGGGCTGGCAGAGCCGCGACCAGACTTTCTCACTGAGCAACGTTTCGGGCGATAGGTACAGCAACCGCAGCCGACCACTCTCCAGCTCCCGCAGGGTCTGAGCTTGGTGCGATCGCGGTAGTTGGCTATGGAGGACAGCGGCCGGTTGCTTGCGGCGGCGCAAATCCTGCACCTGATTTTCCATCAGGGCAATTAGCGGCGAAATCACCAGGGTCAACCCTGGGCGGATGAGGGCGGGCAACTGAAAGCAGATGGACTTGCCACCCCCGGTCGGCATGATGATCAGCGTATCCTGACCCGTCAAGAGGCTTTCAATAATGTCGGCTTGGGGTGAACGAAAGTCGTCATAGCCCCAAACTTTGCGGAGTGCTGCTCGCAGGCGCGATCGCAGCTCTAGATTGGCCGTTGGTGGTTGGTGTGAATAGACAGAATGCATCCCTGACCTGATGAGCGATCGCGTTTAGGGTGCCCAGGCAGTTTTGCGTCGTATCAACTCAAACATGCTTTCTGTGAAATTCAGTGTAATCTCTGCCCTTCCGTAGGCGAGATAGCTGGGGTGTGACAGAACGACAGATGGGCTGCCGTTGGAGGGCTTCCTGGGCGGGAATCTGCGGGATTCTACTGAACTTTGTCCTTTGGGCGATCGCCATCCGGACGGGATTTTAGAGGGTTCGTATAGGGAACTAGAACGACTAGATGGATAAACTACCATGCATATTGCCCAACGCACCCTGCTTCTTGGCCTTGCCGCAACCGGTCTTATGGCCACGCTCCAAGCCTCTGTTCCTCAAGCTTTTAATACTCAGTCTCTGATCCCCGATGCGGAGATTATCTCAAACCACGATGGTGAGACCGTTTATCGTGGTAGTGGTCGCCGAGAAATTCTAGCGTTTCCCGGTGGCGATCGCCTCGTGCAAGGCTCCTAGTCTTGATCTAGGTTGATGGGCTCCTGAGCCGGGATTGGATTGCTAGCATCCGGATTCTGGAGTTGACTAATTTGATACTGCGCATCCTCATAACACCGAGTTCGCCCAGCATCTAAGCATAATTTTGCTGCCTGCTGGAAGTCATCGAGTGCCGCCGTGATATTGTCCTCTGTGGCATGGAGGCGAGCCCGATCATAATAGGCAAAGACATGGTTAGGATTGCGCTGAATGGCTTCGGTGTAGTCGGCGATCGCCCCCATTCGATCGCCCAATTCATACCTTGCTAAGCCCCGGTTATAGTATGGGTCAGCATCTAGGGGATCGAGACGAATGGCGATGTTGAAATCTTCGATCGCGCCCCGAGTATCCCCAATCCGCCGTCGCACCAGTCCACGATTTTGATAGGCGAATACAGAATTAGGCTGGAGGCGAATGGCCTGGCTACAGTCAGCGATCGCCGCCTGATGATCTCCAACATTGGAGCGTGATAGACAACGGTTTAAGTAGGCGGCGGCTAGGTTAGGATCGACCTGGAGCGCTTCCGTATAGTCTGCGATCGCGCCTTGGTCATCGCCCAGATCAGCCCGCACACTGCCCCGATTGACGTAGGCGTTACTATTATTGGGATCTTTCTGAATGGCTGTGGTGTAGTCGGCGATCGCCCCTTCACTATCGCCTAAGCCAAACCGGATATTACCTCGTTGGTAATGAAAGGTGCCGTTGTTGGGGTTTAATCGGATCGCCTGGCTGAGATCTGCCAGGGCCGCCTGAGTATTCCCCAAACTCTGATGCAGCAGACCTCGTTCATAAAACGCTTGACCGCTGGGCTGGAGAGTAATGGCCTGCTCATACTGCGCCAGCGCTTCGTCGGTTGCCCCCGATTGCTGATAGTTTGCGGCCCGCTGCAGCGATCGCTGGGCCAGCCACCGCTGGGGAATTTGACTATACATCAGGGCCCCAACTCCCAAAATGGCAATGATCCCCAGTCCCACAGGACGCATCCAGCTCATAGAGGTCATAGAGGTACGGGACGATCGCTCCGCCGCCTCGCTGCCCAGTTGTGCGATCGCTCCATGGTGGGTCTCCTGACGACGTAGCCGCTGCAGGTCATTTAAAACATCAGACACAAGCTGGTAGCGTTGATGCACCGCTGGACAGACCATGCGATCGAGAATCTCAGCTAGGGCATCTGAAAGGGTAGCCTGGTCACGCCAGAGGAGGCGAGGTGACGTAGATCCATTGGTGGCAGTGGACGAGTCTCGTAGCTTCATCAGGTCTAGGCTGGATAGCCCCGTGATCGCCTGGATGCCAATCATACCCACGGCATAGATATCGCTGCTGAACTGAAGTTGTCCTTGGGTCTGCTCCGTAGGGCGGTAGACCGAGGACTCTGCGAGCAGCGGAGACGAGGGAGGCGTTTGCGATCGCATCACCTGCGTACTAATTTCATGGAAGATGCCAAAGCCGATCAAGACCCACTGCTGATCAGACTCTCGGCGAACCAGATGGGCTGGCTCAATGCAGCGGTGGATCACGCCCCAGCTATGCACAATCGCCACAATGCTTAAAATGTCGTGCAAAAGCTGGATGACCGATGCCTCGTCCCAGGGACGCCCCTGCGCAAACATGTCACTGAGGGGACGTCCCTCAATATATTCTTCGATGATGTAGAAACCAGCGGCTTCTTCAAAGAAATCTAAAATTTTGGGGACTTGGGAGCAGGTGAAATTGCTCAGCGTCTCCGCCTTTTTTTTCAGCAGAACTGATACAAAGCGTTGTGTCCGAGGGTTCCGACTGGCAATTTGCAACCGCTTCACGATACAGGGCAATGGCTGTTCACCCTGGGTATCTTCAGCCAGGTAGGTTTGCCCAACCGCATTCGATTTCAGAACCCTAATAAATTGGTAGCGTCCACCCAAAAGTTGGTTCATGTCCCGTATTCCCGGCGTTGAGTCGATTATGGCACAGCCACGGGTGTAATCAGGGTGTCATTAGTATAGACATCTAGCATCGATATCCAGACCAACCCGCCGCGATCGTATGAGAGTATAGCCCCAGCCATTTTGCCTATCCATGCCATGGCAGATTAACGCTCACCCTAAGAGATTGGGTATCACAAGATTGGGTATCACAAGATTTATGATCTAACCTAGACTAGGGCCAATGGTCTCAGGGTTAACTTAGGTATAACTAAGGAAGTACAACCTAGTACAGCTTAGTTCTATCGATCGATACAACCTAGTTTTGTTGAGAGTCATTAACCAAGATTGGCAGAGTTCACAATTGGGAAGTAGTGTGCAATGGGCGACGAAGAGAAGCAAGTTGACAACGGATCAGACACAATCACCAACCCCTCCGATGGCGATCAAGAGTATGACATTCCGATCGTCACGAGTATTGATGATTTGCCCGACGAGATGGACAGTGATTCTTCACCCTCCTCAGAATCTCTAAACCCAGATGCAGCCTTGATGGATGAGGCTGTTGGGGTTGAAGATGCTCCAGGGGGCGAGCGTACTGTCAGTGAACATGCAGCTATTCAAGCGTATGAGTCTAAAATTGCCGCCCTCGCCCAAGAGGTAGAGTCGTTGAAGGCACAGCTTGAGGATCGCAATCTTCAATATGTGCGATTGGGTGCAGATTTTGAGAACTTCCGTAAGCGCACCAGCAAAGAACGGGAAGAACAGGAAGAACGGGTGAAATGCTCCACGGTGACGGAGTTGCTGCCTGTGGTTGACAACTTTGAGCGGGCGCGATCGCAAATTAAACCCCAGACGGATGCCGAAATGGGGATTCATAAGAGTTACCAAGGGGTGTACAAGCAACTCGTTGACTGCCTGAAGCGGCTTGGGGTCGCACCCATGCGGGCAGAGGGCGTTCCCTTTGACCCCAATCTGCATAATGCCGTTATGCGGGAGCAAACCGATGCCTATGAAGAAGGGGTCGTTATGGAAGAACTCATGCGGGGCTACCAGTTGGGCGAGCGGGTCTTGCGCCACGCCATGGTTAAAGTTGCTGCTGCTCCTGACCCCGTGATACCTTCAGAGGAAAACTCTGAGCCTCAAGGGGATCAAGAATAGGTTAAGGTTGGGCAACCTAGGAGCGATCGCCCCTAAGCAAGCCGAGTAGCCTCTCTTTATACGATGTGGGGATCATGGGTGAGCGCCTTGTCGCCAGTCATGACCCGTTGAGCCATCTTGGTTTTTCTGGTCAGTTGGATTGTGGGATCAGCCTTTGCCAATCAACCCGTTCAGGACAGATGTTGCTAAGGTTGATTGAATTTTCAACAAGTTGCGGAATACTAAGTTCCAGACACAGGTTGAAGCAGCAAGCGTGACTTGCCCATCATTCAGACTCGTGTAATCACTTGAACGCATTCAGAGCCTCTAGCCATGGGAAAAGTAATCGGTATTGACCTGGGTACAACCAACAGTTGCGTGTCTGTCCTAGAAGGGGGTCAGCCTGTCGTGATTTCCAACTCTGAGGGTGGTCGAACAACCCCAAGTATCGTGGGGTTTGGTAAATCAGGTGAGCGACTCGTTGGGCAACTTGCTAAGCGTCAGGCTGTCACCAACGCAGAAAATACGGTGTTTAGCATTAAGCGATTTATTGGCCGCCGGTGGGATGACACCGCCACAGAGCGCAGCCGGGTGTCCTATACCTGTGTCAAGGGCAAGGATGACACGGTAGACGTCCAAATTCGTGGACGCACCTACACACCCCAAGAAGTCTCCGCCATGATCCTGCAAAAGCTGAAGCAGGATGCTGAAAACTACTTGGGCGAAGAACCCACCCAGGCTGTCATCACCGTGCCCGCCTATTTCACCGATGCCCAGCGTCAGGCGACCAAAGATGCTGGCACCATTGCTGGGCTAGAGGTGCTCCGGATCATTAACGAGCCGACGGCGGCGGCCCTGTCCTACGGTCTCGACAAGCAGGATCAGGAACAGAGCGTGTTGGTGTTTGACCTAGGCGGCGGCACCTTCGATGTGTCTGTCCTCCAGCTTGGCGATGGAGTGTTTGAGGTCAAGGCCACCGCCGGGAATAACCACCTGGGCGGGGATGATTTTGACAATGCGGTGGTTTGCTGGATGATTGACAGCTTCCGGGAACAGGAAGGCATTGACCTGTCCACCGACAAAATGGCCCTGCAGCGGCTACGGGAAGCGGCGGAGAAGGCTAAGATCGAGCTATCCAGCATGATCAACACCTCGGTCAACCTGCCCTTCATTACCGCAGATGACACGGGGCCCAAGCATCTGGAAACGGAGCTGACCCGAGCTAAGTTCGAAGAATTGGTGGCTCCCTTAGTTCAGAGCACGATTGATCCGGTGGCCCAAGCTTTGAAAGATTGTGGCATATCGCCCGATGGCATCGATCGCATCATTTTGGTCGGTGGCTCGACCCGCATTCCCGCAGTCCAGAAAGCCATTAGTGACTATTTCGGTGGAAAGTCTCCCGATCGCTCCGTGAACCCGGATGAAGCGGTGGCCCTAGGGGCGGCCATTCAAGGCGGGGTGCTGGGCGGCGAGGTGAAAGACCTGCTGCTGTTAGACGTGACGCCGCTGTCCCTAGGCATTGAAACCTTGGGCGAAGTCTTCACCAAAATTATCGAGCGCAACACCACCATTCCCACCAGCAAAACCCAGACCTTCTCGACGGCAACGGATGGGCAAACCTCGGTGGAAATTCACGTCCTCCAAGGTGAACGGGCGCTGGCCAAAGACAACAAGAGTCTGGGTAAGTTCCAGTTGACCGGGATTCCGCCTGCGCCTAGGGGCGTTCCCCAAATTGAAGTGGCCTTTGAAATTGACGCCAACGGCATTTTGCAAGTGGCAGCTCGGGATAAGGGCACAGGACGAGAACAAAGCATTCGCATCTCCAATACCGGCGGATTGAATGATGCTGAAGTGGAACGGATGCGCCAAGAAGCCGAACTCTACGCCGAAGACGACGATCGGCGGAAGAAGCTAGTTGAGCTGCGCAACCAGGCTGATAATCTCTTCTATAGCTACGAATCAACGATTCGTGACAATGCGGAGTTCATTGATGACGGGCTGAAAGCGCGGGCTGCAGAACGGGTGGCGGACTTGAGGGCAGCGATCGCCGATCGCTCCATTGCCGTAGAGGTGATGCTAGAACGCTTGGAATCCTTGCAGCAAGCTCTGTTTGAAATTGGCTCCTCGGTCTATCAACAGGCAAATTCTGAGGACAGTGCCAATACATACACCCCTGACTATGAGCCAGTCGGCGGCGGGCTAAATGGCTCGGCTGATCAGGATGATGATATAGAAAACTTTGATGAGTTCGATTTTGAGCATGATGAAACCGTGACAGCCGATTACGAAGCCATTGACTAGGGAGATCGCGGTTAGATTTATTCACGCATCCCCGAGTCAACCATGGCTCAGCGGGGAATGGGTCGATTATGATAGACACTAGCGTTCTAAAATGACCCTAGCTACTGCTATCTAGCTATGCTCTCTGGCGATCGCTAGCAAAGCTTAGTCGATCAAGCAAGGTAGGGCATGGGTTACATCAGCCTTAGCGCATATTGGCAACCGCGTTCATTTTCAGAGACATCCCTCTATGGCTCGTGATTATTACGATATACTCGGCGTTTCTCGCAGTGCAGACAAAGAGGAACTTAAGCGTGCCTATCGGCGGCTAGCCCGAAAGTATCACCCCGACGTCAACAAGGAAGATGGGGCCGAGGAGCGCTTTAAAGAAATTAACCGCGCCTATGAGGTTCTCTCTGAGCCAGAAGTCCGGGCGCGCTATGACCGCTACGGAGAGGCTGGAGTGAGTTCTGGGGCCGGAATGGGCGCTCAAGACTTCGGCGACTTTGGTGGCTTTGCCGATATTTTTGAAAGCTTCTTCAGCGGATTTTCTGGCGGCGGCCCTGGCCCCGGTCCTGGGCAATCTAGTGGACGGCGTCGCAATGGCCCAGTGCGCGGCAACGACCTGCGCCTCGATCTGAAGCTAGAGTTTCGGGATGCGGTGTTTGGCTGCGATCAAGAAATTCGCATCAACACCCTAGAAACCTGCTCCGTTTGTAGCGGCAGTGGGGCCAAGCCTGGCACTCAGCCGAAAACCTGTCCTACCTGCGCTGGCATGGGTCAGGTGCGGCGAGCCACTCGTACGCCCTTTGGCAGCTTCACGCAGGTATCGGTTTGTCCCACCTGCGGCGGCAGTGGTCAGGTGATTGAGGAGAAGTGTGACGCTTGCGGCGGCAAGGGCCAAAAGCAAGAAACCAAGAAGCTCAAAATTACCGTACCCGCCGGGGTAGACACCGGCACCAGTCTGCGAGTGCCCTCTAAGGGCGATGCAGGGCAGCGTGGCGGCCCTCCGGGGGATTTGTACGTCCACCTCTTCGTCAATGAAGATGCGGAGTTTAAGCGAGACGGCATCAACATCTTGTCGGACGTGAAGATCAGCTATCTTCAGGCCATCCTAGGCTGCCATATTGAAGTGGATACGGTGGATGGTAAGCATGAGGTGGAAATTAAATCGGGCACCCAGCCCAACACGGTCTTAGTGTTGGAGGATAAGGGGGTACCTCGCTTAGGGAATCCGGTGAGCCGGGGCGATCATCTGCTCACGATCTTGGTGGAAATTCCCAACCCCAGCCGCTTGCCCTCTGAGGAGCAGGATCTGCTGGAAAAACTGGCCAAACTCCATGGCGAACGCTTTGGCAAGGCCAGCGGCTTTGAACGGTTCTTGGGAGGGCTATTCCGAGGATGAGCCATGCGTCAGCCCCAGATTCTAGTACGGAGCATCGCCTTGATCTCCGAGGGACGCCCTGCCCCATCAACTTTGTGCGCACCAAGCTATATCTGCAAAAAATAGCGCCGGGCGATCGCTTAGAGGTATGGCTTGATCCCGGTGAACCGATTGAGCAGGTGCCCGATAGCCTACGCATGGAGGGCTATCTCGTGGAAGCCATTGAGGATCGCACAGAGTTCTTTCGGGTGACGGTGCAACGGCCCTTGGATATCGCATGACGGATGTATCCTTGGGGATGGCTTCGTCCCCTAATCTGTCGCGATCGCCCCATTGGACGGGAACGGTGATTGCTACCCAGGCCAACTACTACCAAGTGCGCTTGGATCAACCGCCGGAGGAGTCAGCGATCGCCCCCCACCTTCTGCTCTGTACGCGCCGAGCCCGGCTGAAGAAAATTGGTCAGCAGGTATGGGTGGGTGATCGGGTGGTGGTGGAAGAGCCGGACTGGCAGAATGCAAGGGGAGCGATCGCCCAAGTGATGCCGCGCCAGACGGAACTGGATCGCCCCCCAGTGGCCAACGCTAGCCACATTTTGCTGGTGTTTGCCTTGGTAGAACCGACCCTGGATCGTCTGCAGTTGAGCCGCTTTTTGGTGAAGGCAGAATCCACCCAGCTTTCCGTGAGCCTTTGCTTGAGCAAAGCTGACTTGGTGCCGATGGAGCAACAGCAGCGTCTGAGCGAGGATCTGCAGGCCTGGGGCTACCATCCCTTAATGATCAGCAACTACACCGGACAGAATCTTGATCCCATTCGAAAACAACTGCGCGATCGAATTACGGTGATTTCTGGGCCGTCTGGCGTAGGCAAATCCAGCTTGATCAATCAACTGATCCCCAGCGTTGATCTGCGGGTGGGAGCGGTGTCTGGCAAGCTGGGGCGGGGGCGGCATACCACCCGTCATGTGGAGTTGTTTGAGCTGCCCAGCGGTGGATTGTTGGCGGATACTCCCGGCTTCAATCAGCCAGACTGGGACTGTACGGCTGTTCAACTGGCTCGCTGCTTTCCAGAAATCCGCCAGCGCCTGGAGCAAGCCTCCTGTCAATTTAGCGATTGCCTCCACCGCGATGAGCCAGACTGTGCCGTACGGGGCGACTGGGAACGCTATGACCACTACCTCACCTTTCTCGACGAGGTGACCCAGTATGAAACCGCCCAGGAAAAACTAGGAGACGGGGAGTCAACGACTAAACTGAAGGTAGGGGAAGACGGACAGGTGACCCATGAACCCAAGCTGTCTACCAAAAAATATCGTCGTCCATCGCGCCGTGCTCAGCACCAAACCCTGCACCATCTCTGCGGTAACCTGCAAGATTTGACCTTGGATGAAGAAGACTAGAAACCCTTGCCCACTGCCGCACCCCCATGGCAGATCGTTGGCAATAGAATCGGATCTGGGCTTTGGATGCCCCATTGGCTTACGAATATTAGGAGGATAACCATGGTATATGACTACGATCTGTTTGTGATTGGTGGCGGTTCGGGCGGGATTGCAGCAGCTCGGCGGGCAGCACAATATGGAGCGAAGGTGGGGCTAGCAGAGAGCGATCGCCTCGGTGGTACCTGTGTGAATCGGGGCTGTGTACCCAAGAAGTTGATGGTCTATGCTTCCCACTTTCCGTCCCAGTTTGAAGAAGCGCAAGGCTATGGCTGGAGTCCGGTGCAGAGCACGTTGGACTGGAACCACATGATCACCGCCGTGAACAACGAGGTGACGCGCCTGAATGGCATTTACCAGCGCATGTTGGACAACTCCAAGGTGGATATTTTAGATGCCCATGCTCAGTTCATCGATGCCCATACCCTCAAGGTGGGCGATCGCACGGTGACGGCAGACAAAATTTTGATCGCGGTGGGTGGTAAGCCTGTTAAACCCAATATTCCTGGTATTGAACATGCCATGACCTCCGATGATGTGTTTCATCTGAGTGAACAGCCTAAGCATGTGGTGGTTTTGGGCGGCGGCTATATCGGCTCAGAATTTGCCTGTATCCTCCATGGTCTGGGAACCCAAGTCACCCAGATTATCCGAGGCCCGATGATTTTGCGCGGCTTTGATAGCGATCTGCAGACCGAAATTCATCAGGCCATGCTCAACCACGGCATCACCATCGTGCATAGCTTTAGCGTTCTGAGTATCGAGAAAACCGATCATCGTCTGCGGGTGCAGGTGTGCGGCAAAATCGGTCTAGGCGAAGACGAGGAAGAGTTTCAGGAAACGGTGATCACCGATGTGGTGAGCTTGGCGGCCACCGGTCGCCGTCCCAACTTATCTAACCTCGGTTTAGACAACACCAAGGTGGACGTGAAACAAGGGGCGATCGCCACTGATGCCTATAGCCAAACCGCAGAACCCAATATTTTTGCCGTGGGCGACTGCACCGATCGCATCAACCTCACCCCCGTCGCGATTAATGAAGGACGTGCCTTCTCCGACACCCAGTTTGGCAACAAGTCGCGCACTATGAGCTACGACAACGTACCCACCGCGATTTTCACCACCCCGGAAGCCGCCACCGTGGGGCTGTCGGAAGCAGAGGCTCGGGAGCAGTATGGCGACGGCATCACCATCTACCGCAGTCGTTTCCGTCCCATGTATTACACCTTGGCGGGCAAGGAAGAAAAAACCTTGATGAAGCTGATTGTGCATACCGAAAGCCAGAAGGTGCTTGGGGCGCATATGGTGGGCGACCATGCAGCGGAGATCATTCAAGGGGTAGCGATCGCTGTGAAAATGGGCGCAACCAAGGCCGATTTCGATGCCACCGTGGGTATTCATCCCAGTTCTGCCGAAGAATTTGTCACCATGCGTTAGCAGTCGATAGCAAGATTACCTATCATTTGTCAACCAAACCCCTAAACGATGTGTGATGACCTACTGGAAAAGCTATAGGCATCTCCTATAATGAAATTGGCGGAGACGCAAGTTTCCGTTCACTCCTCACACCACACTCCGCCTGGACATTATGTTCAGGCGGTTCCTCTTAATCGGTAGTGCATGGTAGGTAGACCCCGTTTCAAGCGATCTGTTCTCAGGGAATCGTAACCTTCGATACATCCCTTGAACAACAATGCACAACACCCGCTATGATAGAATCGTTGAAGGTAGTGTAGGCAAGGATTTTCACGAATGTCAGCAGCCGCACAAGTTACAGACGCTAGTTTTAAAGACGAAGTTCTAGAAAGCGAACTTCCGGTATTGGTTGATTTCTGGGCACCCTGGTGTGGCCCCTGCCGGATGGTGGCTCCCGTGGTAGACGAAATCTCGGAACAATATGCCGGACAAGTCAAAGTTGTTAAAGTCAATACTGACGAAAACCCCAGTGTAGCTAGCCAATATGGCATTCGCAGCATTCCCACCTTGATGATTTTCAAGGGCGGTCAGCGCGTTGACATGGTGGTTGGGGCTGTTCCTAAAACCACGTTGGCGACCACCCTCGAAAAGTACCTCTAACTCTAAGGTCATCGTTTGTGGACAACGCCAATGGTTCCTAGCAATCTGGGATATCAGGGTCTTTTTAAGGCTGAATAGCACTCTAGGGCTTCATTACCACAATGGAGCCCTTTGCTTTTGGGGAGCGATCGCGCTTCTGATCCCCGTGCTCATCATCACCCGTTTGGGTTGAGCAAAGAACGCCGTTCTCAGTCCTGAACAGCTTCTGGGCTATGGCTCGTGAGACCTAG
>RECH01000134.1 GCA_007694125.1 Leptolyngbya sp. DLM2.Bin15 | reverse complement strand
CCGGTCACTGACCAGATTCCTGATGCTCCCCCCTTTCCCTGCTCCGCCCTCGACTTCCATATTCTCTACGACACCACCGGCATTGACCTGGAGGCAATTCAGGCCAAGCTCACCCCCGAGGCGCAGACCCGGCTGTATAACCGGCCCTACATCGTCAGCGACTTGGAACACCTACAGCAGGCAGAGGGATATGCCTGGGCTACGCTCCACGACTGGGAAACATTGAACCAGCGCGTCCAGTGGCTGAAGCAGGGGAAAGCTCTGGGCGATCGCAAGGAGCAGACTACTTCAGAAACCACAGAAGAGAAACATCCGCCGCCCCTATCAAGCAGCCAATATCACCTCCTGCGAGATGCCCTGTTCAGGGGTAAAGACGCTGCCGATGCCCAGTATAGGCTGATTCGCCAGCGCTACGACCTGACCAAATTTGCTGAAACTGAGGCCGGGGACTCTCTCTTTTACACCGCGATGGAAGAGGGGAACGAAATTTTTGTCACCTCCTTCTTAGATGCCCTGGAAGCCATGGACTTTTTAAAAAACGACCAAACCAGCCCGGTCCAATCATCAGAGGGGGTGACTCCATGAGCCTGAATCCTGCCACAGACTTCACCCTCACTATCACGATGGAGAGCGACTGGCATGTGGGGGCCGGGGCCGGACGGGGAGAAATTGACCGCATCGTGCAGCGCGACACAGACGATCTACCCTACATTCCTGCCAAAACCCTCACCGGCATTCTCCGGGACGGCTGCGAACAGGTGGCCCTGGCCCTGGATGGCGGCGATGAACGGGGAACATGGCACCAGTGGGTGAACCTGCTGTTTGGCGACCAGCCCGCCCTACTTGATCCTCAAAATCAGGAGCAAGACCAAGAACAGATCGAACAGATGCCTCGTCCGGCCCTGCTTCAGATTCGCTCTGCTCGGTTGGATGCAGTTCTTCGCGAGACGCTTAGGGCTAAGCCAGCGCTGAAGCCAGCGATCGCATTTATGAAACCTGGGGTAGCGATCCATCCAGAGACAGGGTCGGCTATGCCAGACTGCTTTCGCATCGAAGAACTGGTCAGAATGGATGCGGTGCTGACTGCGAACCACTGCGCCCTTGATTTTTCTGAGGTGCAACTCACTGAGGAGCAGCGAAAAGCCGCCTATGCCCTGGTGGTGGCTGGAGCAAAGATGGTAGAACGCCTGGGCGGCAAGCGGCGGCGGGGCAACGGCCTGTGCAAGATTGAGCTAGATAGCAAACCGACTGAATGGCTCGAATGGCTACGTGCTCACCACACTAAAGTGGGTGTTCCGCCTCAGTGGAATCCTCCAGAACTGGACAGTACGAGCGCTAGAGAGCCTATTCAAGATTCGACCTGGTGGGCTATTCCCCTCACCCTAACCACCTCCTCCCCCGTCGTCATTCCGGCCCGCACTGTGGGTAACGTGGTGCAGACCTTAGACTTCATTCCGGGGCGGTACCTGCTGCGCTATCTGCACAAAACCCTGGGGGGGCATATCAACCTCAGCCAGGCGATCGCCAGTGGCGAGCTAGTAATCACCAATGCCACCATTGCCATCGAGGCCACCGCCGGTCGCTCCACGCCCCTCTGCATTTTCAGTCAGAAATCCAGCGGCGGGCTCAGCCAAGGTCAGGGCATTCACAACCGCTTTGAAGAAGCTGATCCCGGCAACGTTCAAATCAAAAGTGAGCGCAGCGGCTATGTGGGGCCAACTGATGGCGCTGAGCTACCGGCCTACAAAACCGTTTCTCTAGAGCTGTTTACCCACAACACCATTCAGGACAAGGTGCAGCGTCCCACCCGCGAGGTGGGCGGCATCTATAGCTATCAGGCGATTCCGGCGGGTACTACCCTGCGGGCAGAGCTGCGGCTTCCCGGCGCTCTCAAAGAACAGTTAGCCAAAACCTCTGGCGATTGGTGGCAAGCGCTCAACGGCCAAGTATCCATTGGGCAATCGAAAAAAGACCAGTACGGCGTGGTGCAAATCAGCGCCCAGCCCCCAGTGAGCCAGCCCATCAAGCCCGTTGCCAGCAAGTGGCTTTACGTCTGGTGCCTGTCGGATGTGCTGCTGCGGAACTCCGCCTTAAGTTCCACTACATCGCCCAATGATTTCAGATCGGCATTGGCTGCTGAGCTGGGGGTTACGCTACAAGAGCGTATTAAAGACAACTGCCTGTCAGTAATGATGCGATCGCACCGCACAGAAGCTTGGCAGGTGCGCTGGGGCTTGCCGCGTCCGTCGATGCTGGGCTTTCAGGCGGGGAGCTGTGCAGTCTATGAAATCAAAGGCGATCTGCCTACGCCTGAAAAACTAGCTGAGCTTGAGGCCAGGGGCATCGGCGATCGCCGGGCTGAAGGCTACGGCCAAATTTGCTTTAACGACCCGCTGCTGATGACGGCCCTGGTAGGAAAAACGCGCCAAGAGCCCACATCTCCTCAACCTGACACAAGGTTTACCCCCATTGCTAAGGGTCACGCCTCCTTTCGGTATGCCCGCTCGATTGAGAGGGCAGCATGGCGGGAAATGATTCAGCAAAAGGCCTTGGCGATCGCCGCCGATGCCGCCGACAGAGAGCGCATCCTCGGCATCAAAATTATCCGGGACGAAAACAACCAACCCAAAAGCCATCCATCCATGAGCCAACTTGGTAGCCTGCGCTCTGTTGTTGGCCGCCTTCAGGAACAGAATGCTCAAAATCCTGTTACTCAGTGGTTGACGGCACTGGAGAGCATAGAGAACCGCGAACGTAAATGGCCAGACAGCAGCATTGCTGTTGTTCGGGAATTAGCGACAGATTTTGCCCTGGTGTGGACGCATTTGGGGTTTGATCAACCCACTGTGGACAAGCTGACCATTACCGCAAACGGCGAACAGGAGCTGCGCGCAGAACTCTGGGCCGAGGCGGTGCGAACCCTGGTCGATGCCATTATTCGGGCACACAAACGCACCCTTGAAGACCTCGAAAGGCGTTCTCTCCCCATTCCCCGCTAGGGCAGACACATGGGTCTGCCCCTACATCCCCCTCTCTCCCACTCCTCCTCCCCCCATCTCCCAAAAACCATGGCCCGCAAAATCGAAACTCGCTGGAAAATCTCCACCACCCTCACCGCCCTGACCCCGCTGCATGTCGGGAGCATCGGTGGCGATGTCGACACTGACTTGGCCCTAGCGGTCAATGGCCGAGGCAACTATTATCTCCCTGGCACCAGCCTGGCGGGTGCCTTACGCGGCTGGATGGCGCAATCTAGAGACCTAGATCAGGTGAGGGATTATTGGGGCGACCATGACAGCGAGCACCGGGGAGCCAGCTTTATTTTGGTGGAGGATGCCGAAATCACCCTGGAGAAAGGTCAGCGTATCGAAATTCGCGAAGGGGTCGGCATTGATCGCTACACCGGGGCCGCCGCCGAGGGGTTTAAGTACAACCGCGCCATTCTGCCTAAGGGTGTAAGCATTCCCCTCAAAATCACCCTGGATTGTCAGAAAAGCCATGCCCCTACTGAGCTGTGGCAGATGCTGCAAGCCCTGGAGCATGGCGACATCCGCATTGGTGCAGCCAAAACGCGCGGCCTGGGGAAGGTTGAGCTTACAAAAATCGAGATTCACCGCCAAGACCTAAGCAGTGCCCAAGGGATTTTTGAGGCTCTGCTGGCCAAAGGCCAACCGCAAGATTGGAGCGAGTTAAAGAAAAGCGCTCGTTACGCGCCTCCTGCCCGTCTCGACTTTACCCTAGGGTGGAAACCCCGCGACCCGGTCATGGTCAAAGCAGAGGGGGATGGTATTGCGGTGGATATTTTGCCCCTGGTGAGCCAAGTAGAGTCGGGGGTACGGTTTGTGATTCCGGGCAGCTCTATTAAAGGGGTGTTACGCGCCCATGCAGAGCGCATCGTTCGTACTGTTCGCGGGATTGAAATTACGTCAGAGACAAAATTCAACCAGCAACTGGAAGTTCCTCTGGTTGATGTTCTCTTTGGCTCTGCTGAGAAAAATCGGCCCCAGCCAAACGGCAAACCATCCGGCTCCCAGGGGCAAATTGGAGCCCTGTCGGTGGACGACTGCTATGCCACGCTAGAGATGACTGCTAGCGATTGGGCGGCGGTGGAAAATACGCCCAAAGCCAAGGATGATACCTTTGCCCAGTTCGAGACAACCTTAACGACAGCATTGGGAGGCAGAGGTCAGCCTTTTCAAATGTTGCAGCCTGCCATGCATGTCGCCATTGATCGCTGGACTGGCGGAGCCGCTGACAGCATGTTGTACAGCGTTTTGGAGCCCATTGGTGTTTCCTGGGAGGCTATTGGTCTATCCCTCGATGCCGCTCGGCTGTACAAGTACTATCCCCAGGAATTAAAGCCTGCGATCGCACTTCTCCTGCTAGTGCTGCGTGACTTTGCCCACCGCAA
>RECH01000239.1 GCA_007694125.1 Leptolyngbya sp. DLM2.Bin15 | reverse complement strand
TTCAACTCAGATCTGTTCGGGCAGCAGTCTGCCGACCCTGCTAGGCTAGATTCAGTCTGCCCATTAAGAATATATGAACCCATCCAGCGATCGCTTTCCGTCTCCCAGGCATGAGGTGTTGAGCGGAATGCGTGGCATTCTACCTCTTGTGATTGGAGCTGTGCCCTTTGGTATCATTTTCGGCACCCTAGCATCAGGCAGCGGTCTTTCAGCAGCGGGAGCCATGGGGATGTCGGTCTTTGTCTTTGCTGGATCGTCCCAGTTTATTGCCCTGGGATTATTGGCAAGCGGTACGGCCATTCCCTTGGTGATCGTGACGACGATTGTGGTGAACGTGCGCCATCTGCTGTATTCCATTAGCATGATGCCGCATCTACGCCACGATTCTCTGGCTTGGAAACTGCTGCTGAGCTTTTGGTTGACCGACGAAAACTTTGCGGTGGCGATCGCCCGCTATAACCAAGCCGACTCCTCACCCCATAAACATTGGTATAGCTTGGGGGCCGGTGTGTTGATGTATAGCAACTGGCTGCTCTGCACCGGGTTGGGCATTACCCTGGGGCAGCAGATTCCTACGAACCTAGGTCTAGACTTTGCTATGGCCGTGACCTTTATCGGCATGGTGATTCCCTACGTGGTGACGCGCCCTATGGGGATAGCTGTGGGGGTGGCGGGTAGCGTGGCGCTATTGGCCCATGGCTTGCCCCATCAGTTGGGGCTGATGGTCGCCTCGCTGGTGGGAATCTTAGCCGGAGCGATCGCCGAATCGTTCCAGCCCCCCACCGTTCGTCCCTCGTCTAGCGATTAGCCCAGCAATTAGCCCGAACATTCTGCTTGCTGTTCCCTCTCCATCCAGCAACTTATACCCTTTGGGAACAACCTGAATTCATGCTCACGCCTAGTCAAGAAGCTTTATTGATCAGCAGTATGGCGATCGCCACCCTCGCCATTCGTGCAGTACCCATCGTCATGAGTGGACGCATTGTTTTGTCTGACCGGATGCTGCAACTGTTGCGCTACGTGCCGCCGGTGGTGCTCACCGCGATTATTGTGCCGGCGGTTCTTATTCCCGATGGTCAACAGGTGGCTCTCACCTACACCAATCCCCGGCTCATTGGAGCGATCGCTGCCATTGGGGTAGGGCTATGGCGCAACAATTTACTGTTAACCATCGCCATCGGCATGGCGGTCTTTTTCCTCTGGCAGGCGATCTTGGCCCAGCTCTAAGCGAGGGCATGAACCTGCACGCCATCATTTCAGCGAATCGTTTGAGGAGTCTGCGGAAGCATCCCCTTGGCGGAGGGTGAGAAATGCTACCTGGGCCGCGGCCTGTTCCGCCGTTTTTTTGGACGGCCCACGCCCCATGCCCAGCCGCTGTTCCTGCAGCCAGACCTCTGCCTCAAAGCGTTCCATGTCGCCATCCACTTGGCTGAGTTCCGTCACCCGATAATCCGGCAGAGTTTTGTAGCGGGCATTGGTCAGCTCCTGCAGTGCACCTTTATAGTTTTGCAAAGCCGGATCGCTGCGAATCTCATCCATCAAGGTTTTGAGATGACCATCCAGCCAAGGACGAATCAACGTCAGGTCATGGGTGCTGAGGTAGAGAGCAGCCAAAACTGCTTCAAAGGAGGCTGCGAGGCGGGCCTCCTGGCCCTGAGGATCGCTCAAGGCGCTATTGTCAGCGAGGAGATAGCGCTGGAGATTATAGGCATCAGCAATCTTGGCAATATTGCGATCGCTCACCAGAATGGAGCGGATTGCCGTCATCTCCCCTGCCGACATACGCGGCTGTTGATCGAGCAAAAATTCCGCCGCCGCCAAACGCAGCACCGCATCGCCCACAAACTCTAGCTCTTCATAGTTGTCCTTCGAGAAGGTTGAATGGGTGAGAGCGAGATCGAGCAGATGCCAGTCTAGCTTAAGGGAAGAGTTGAGACCGAGTATGCTAATCAATCGCCCTAGCTCTTTTTGCCGGCGAGGATTCTGAAGCGTCATGGTTTCTCCTATACTCACCCTGCTACCCTATGCCGCCCTTAGCAATCACCATCTACGAGCAGTCTTATCAAATCTGGTTAGACAGGCCACTGACTTCAAAGCTTGGTCAGTGCCTGGGTGTCTGTAGCCCCCTTGCCAAGGGGCGGCGAAGCAGGGGTCGAAGGCAGGATATCCCAGCTATGACCATTCAACCGGACTTGATAGGACTATCAAAAGGTAGGGAAGAGCAGGACATAAGCCGGGTTCTGTTCTCATCTGTGGTCACCCACAGCGAGGGCGGTTATCTATCTGGGATGTTTGTTGCCAAACACCTCTAGCGGATTACGCGGGACAAGCCCGCTCGGAGCTGGAAAAAGACCAACCATAGCTCCTACGACCTTGCTTCCAACCGGGGTTTACCGAGCCAGCACCTCTCGATGCTGCTGGTGCGCTCTTACCGCACCCTTGCACCCTTACCTGTGAGCCAAGGCTCCATCGGCGGTATGTTTCTGTGGCACTATCCTCACGGTCACCCGCACTGGGCGTTACCCAGCAAGTTTGGTCTTTCGGAAGCCCGGACTTTCCTCGGACGACCTGCGCCCGCAACCACCTGCGCCTCCTCTTCCCTATCACTAGTGTGACATACTGCCGACGCGGGATAACCAGACAATACATGTTGTCGTTAGAGGGCTAGAGGCTCAAGGAAACAAGGCCATTAGCCCTCAGGCAGATCGGGCTTCGATGGTGGTGGCGCGTCCAGCAACTCACTCTTAGAAGCCTTGAGCTTCTTCCACATCTGCTTAATTTCATCGTAGGCAGCAGAGGAGCTAATTTTGCCGCCGGTTTCTAAGTTGCACAAAATGCCGATGCGCTGAGCAAATTCTTGTAAATTTGCGTTAAAGGCCAGGTTCTGTGGCGTGAAGTCCCCATGGTATGTGCTTCTGGGATATAGAAAGTCGTCTTTGCTGATGGGGCGATCGCCCTCTTTGTCATGTGCCATATGGGCAGCCCTGTCTTCTAAGGTGAGCAATGTTTAGATAAGTGTAACGATCTTCATAGAGATCTGCATCCGTCTATCAACAGGCTGCCCTCCATGAAGGTTGCTAACGGCGATCAGCAATCTCCCTGAGGATGGAAGCCAAGGTCAAGGGTAGCTGCAGTTCATCGAAAAAACTCTGGTTGCAGAAAAAACAGGACGATCCGTGCTAATTCTGAGTGAATCGGGCATTCTGGATGTATAAAGTAATGCAACCCCAGGAACTTGATCCAACATTCTGGCGTTGTCTGCGGTCTTCTACCTTGATTTTTGGAGATTGATGTATGCCGAAAGCGATCGCTGAACTGAATACTGTGCTCAAGAAAGAAGTGCTAGGATCCGCTGACCTAGCCGACTCTGAAAAAATCTATGTGCCCCAGGGGCAGGCATTCTTTGTGTCGGACTATGCCCCCGATCGCAATCAGCATGTGCGATTAGTCCTAGCATCTCCTCTCACAGCTCAAGACAAGGTGCATAAGCTACAGGTCGTCTATGCCTATGAGCCCCACATCAAGATTGAAGGAGCAACTCCCCAGATCAATGATCTCAACCAACTGATTAAGCTGCCGGTGAAGTACTGCTCTCAGCTGAATAACGACACAGCGATTTTTGGCCCCGGTTGGCGGCAGTGCAACACCACCAGTAACACCATGCTGGCTGATTATTTGCTGAAAGGAGCCCTGACGGAAAAGGCTAAGCAGTCGGGATATCATGAGCCGGAGTCAGTATTTATGCGCATTGTTGGGAAGTATGGCGATACCACCGACCACGGCGCGCAAACGCAAGCGTTGAGAGCCCTAGGCATTGAGTCCTATTTCAGCTATTCCCTGTCGGCTAAGGATGTGCTCGCCTCCCTCAAGGTAGGAATTCCGATTGTCGTGGGCTTTGCCTACAAGGGATCAGGCCATATTTGCGTCATTGTGGGTCATGATCCGGTGAAAAAGGTTTGGTTAGTCCATGATCCCTACGGTACTCGCCATGGTTCTAGCAACTCCTATGATGTGGGCGTTGGGGGAATTTTTGACGAATATACCTACGACACCATGCAGCGGATTTTTTGGGATCAGGGCGGCGAATCGGGCTGGGGTCGCATTGTCACCAGTGTGCGCGGCAAGGCCACTGGATTACCCACAGGGCTCTAGAACCATCTAGGTAAACCAACGGTTGATGGCCGGGAGCGCTCCCGGCCATTCCCAAAGCTGGTCTGGAAGACTGCTCCCTAGGTCTCTGTGGCGAAACGTTGCTCCGCAGTAGGGTGCCAGCGTTCCCTCAAGCAACGTTGCCTGAGCGTAGCCGAAGGCAACGTTGCTTGAGCGTAGTCGAAGGGAACGTTGCTTGAGCGTAGTCGAAGGGAACGCCAGATCTCCCTTCGAGGGACTTTTCACGTTGGTGTAGCCTGTCCTGAGAACAAACGACTCTGCTCAGACCACCCCAAGGCGATCGCCCCTGAAATCTGTCTATCCTGCCTGAAGCCGATACACTGAGAGCAGTCGTTTTTGGGGGAGAATATGTCCAACGCACCTGCATCCACCGACGTTCTAGAAGCCCTGCAGCACCTCATAGAGGTCGTCGCCCAGTTGCGATCGCCTGAGGGGGGCTGTCCTTGGGATTTGGCCCAAACGCCAGAAAGCCTGATGCCCTACATTATTGAAGAAGCCTACGAAACTGTAGATGCTATTCGCCAGGGGCAGCCCGAGGCGATCGCTGATGAGCTAGGAGATCTGTTGCTGCAGGTGGTGCTCCAGGCTCAGATTGCCCAGGAACATGGACAGTTTGATCTCAAAGACGTGGCCCAGGCGATTACCGAAAAGCTGATCCGTCGCCATCCCCATGTGTTTGGCGAGGTGCAGGTGGATGGGGTGGATGAGGTGCATCGCAACTGGGAGCAGATTAAAACGACGGAAGAACAGGAAAAGTCTGATAGTGCGATCGCTCGCCTGTCGCCGCGTCTATCCCGCTATGCGCGATCGCTGCCCCCCATCGTAGCCAGCATGAAGATTTCCAAAAAAGCGGCGGCAGTAGGCTTTGAGTGGGATACGGTAGACGGCGTTTGGGATAAGTTTCGGGAAGAGTTAGACGAACTCCACGAAGCGATCGCCTCTGGGGATCAAGCCCATCAGCAGGATGAACTCGGCGATGTCTTGTTCACGCTGATTAACCTTGCCCGCTGGTATGACCTGGATCCTAGCGTGGCGCTGGCGGATACCAACCACCGCTTTGTACAGCGCTTTTCGATGCTAGAAGCGGCCAGCGATCGCCCCCTGCAAGACTATAGCTTGGCAGAGTTTGAACACCTCTGGCAGCAGGTGAAAGCTCAGCTCGCCCAAGCCGCTAGTCAGCCGCACGAGAACGAGTAATCTCCACCGCGATCGATCCATCAAAGTTTGGGATAGATGGTCGCTTGATGAGCACCACTCGCACTTGGTGCAGGGAAGCTTGTTTAAGAATATCAGCAGCGATCGTCTCTGCCAGGGTTTCTACGAGCTTCATCCGGCTGGATTGAATAAGATGTTGAACCCGAGGAACCATGGTGGAATAGTCATAGGTTTGATCCAGGCGATCGCTCTGTCCTGCCGGGGCAAGATCGAGCCAGAGGGTTAGATCAACTTCAAACCATTGCCCCAGAACCTGCTCCTCGGGAAATACACCGATATACCCGTAAGCACGAATTCCACGAACATGCAGACAATCCATGCCAGCTATCCTTGAATAATTTGCACCACTTCTTCCACAGATTGCCCTAGAACGCGGGCAATGGGAGCAAAGAGGGTGCTTTCAATGGGGCTTTGACCGCTATAGATGTCTTTGAGTTTCTCGGGGGATAGACGATAGGAGTCACAGAAGGTCACAAATTCCTTATCTGTGACGCCCAATTCTTCTTGACGATTCTTGAGCAGCAGCGCGATCGCCCTAGTTCCCGTACGCGGGATAGCGGCCCGCTCTAGGTATTCCTCCACCAGTTCATCCACATTGCCAACCCGACCCTGAGAGCGCTTCACAAAGTCTGCACAAACGAGATAAAGCGCCTTGCGTACTTTTTGATCATCGTTCATCACATGAGCTAGCTTCTCGGCATAGTCGGGCTTACAAAACCCCACCACCTCATGGTCAAACATGAGGGGAATAAACGTCTCGTTTGCATTAAACTGCCACGGTAGCGGCTCATTTGGCAGGACCATCACCCTTCTCCTTCGTACCAATATTAAGATTGCACACCCGAAACGGCCTGAGGACATGCCCCCAAGACTCTAGTCTTACAATACCGTGGCATTTTTTTAGACTCAATATCCAAGCCGTTAATACCTAGCATCTGGCTGATGTTCTACCTGTGATGCAATCATACATCACGATGGAGGAAGGGCTTGGCATTTGCGCCGGTGTAGGGAGCAGCAATGTGGCCCTCGCCCACTAATTGATACTTGTAGGTGACCAGGCCATCCAGGCCTACCGGCCCCCGGGGCGGTAGTTTAGCCGTGCTGATGCCAACTTCGGCTCCAAAGCCATAGCGGAAGCCATCGGCAAAGCGGGTGGAGCAATTGTGGAAGACGCCAGCCGCATCCACTTGGTCTAGGAAGGTGCGGGCAGCGGTGGTGTCGGTGGTGACGATCGCGTCGGTATGGCGGGAGCCGTAGGTGTTGATATGGGCGATCGCCTCCTCTAGAGAATCCACGAGCTTGATCGCCAAGATCAAGTCGCTATATTCGGTTTCCCAATCCAGGTCGGTGGCCGCCTCCATGGGCACAATTGCCCGCACGCGCTCATCCCCGCGCAAGGACACCTGCTGCGATCGCAGGGCGTCTGCCAGCAGCGGCAGGGCGCGATCGGCAATCTGGCTGTGCACCAAAAGGGTTTCAATGGCATTGCAGGCAGAGGGATACTGAGTCTTGGCATCCACAGCGATCGCTACGGCTTGCTCTAGGTCAGCAGCGGCATCAACGTAGAGATGGCAAATGCCGTCGGCGTGACCCAGGACTGGAATTTGGGTATTCTGCTGAACAAATTGGACGAAAGAGTTAGAACCTCGGGGGATGATCAGATCGACATATCCCTCTAGGTTGAGCAATGCCCGAGTCTCTTCCCGCGTGGTCAGCAACTGCACCACCTCAGGATCAACATCGGTCTTGGCAAGACCAGCTCGGATCGCGGTCACCAACGCCTCGCAGGAACGCACGGCCTCCCGGCCTCCTTTGAGAATCACCCCATTGCCGGATTTCACCGCTAGGGCAGCAATTTGCACCACCGCATCGGGGCGGGCTTCAAAAATTACCCCCAGAACACCCAGAGGACAGCCGATGCGCTGTAGGACTAGACCGTCATCCAAGACACGGTGTAGATCAACCGCACCTACTGGATCCGGCAGCTTGGCAACATCCCGCACGCCAGCGATCGCCCCTGCCAGCTTGACGGCATCGAGTTTCAGGCGACCGTAGAGGGGTTTGGCCAATCCCTCGGCCAGGGCAGTCTCACAGTCGGCAGCATTGGCCGCTGTAATCGTGGGCGCGGCAGCATCTAGGGCCTGAGCGATCGCTTCTAGGGCCTGATTGCGCGCTGATCCTGGCAACACAGCCAAGCGACGGGCAGCTTCTCGGGTACGCTGACCAATTAACCTTAAAGACTCTGATGTTGTTGCAGAACCCATCATACCTATCTTGTCCGCACAGCTATAGCATCGTTGACTAGGAACAACGTGTAGCAAACTATAGCAGACTGGCCCCCTCGTCGTCCTCCCCTAACGGCGCACAACCAGCCAAAAGGGAGCGATCATCGCTGGGGCAATAAAGTCGAAGCGCAACTCGCCAACACAAATGCCGGAAAACCAGGCCATGCCGACGGAAATAGCGATGGGAACCGCTGCTAGGGTGGACAGGGTAGCAATCTTAGAAAGCTGACGGCGTGGGATATCGTCGAAGGCAACTCGACGATGGCTAATCAGGTGGGATTGGAGAATCCACGATACCACCACCGAACTTAACAAAAAAGCGAGAATAGGTACCGTAAAAATGCCGAGGAAACAGGTAAGCTGCTGAAGTTCACTCATGATGGAGTTCTCATTCGCCGATCTAAGTGGGGTCACTTACACCTTCTGAACGGAGTCCTTCATTCAGGGCTACTTAAGATTTCTTGCCCGTCTCTTCATCCAAGCCCAATAAAGGTGCCTCGGTCTCCTCCTCTGCCGCCGTCTCTCCCACATCTCCGAGGATATCGGTCAAATCAGCCTCATTCACCGGGAAGCGATCGATGGCCCGAATGGCCAGTTGTGCATTTTGCCGTAGATCCCCGGATAGGTAGGGTACGTAGGGAATTTGGGAGAGAAAATCAACGGTGCGGCGCAAAATCCGTACCAAGTCGCCTTCATCCAAGCTGGTGTTTGAACAGAGATCTGTCCAGTCTTCACCCATGGCCCACTGCTCAACCAAGGCAATCCATTCTTGCTCTAGCCAGACGGGTAGCGCCACCTGGTAGCGCCGCTGTTGCTGAAATAACTGGCGTCGTAGTCCTCGTAGGCCCGCTAGGGCTTGTTCGACGGCATCGGAGTGGTCGTAGCGTGTCCAAATGTCGGGGCGGGACACTTCGGTGACCAGAGCGGCACAGGTGGCGGCAAGCTGGTGGGGATCCAGGGCGTCCAGCTCCCCAGACGCCAGGGCCAGCCCCAGCCACAGTTCATTGTCACCGCGAATGGCCGCTGCAATTTGACCAATGGGTGCCGTCTCGGATCCTTCCAAACATTGGAAGTGCTGCAGAATGCGCATCAGGTTGACAAACTCTTGCCAGTAGCGATGGGTATGGGCTTCAAGTTTGTTGACCCGATCGCTTAAGTCGGCCTGCAGTTTAGCAATGCGCTTTTGGTGCTTGATCATCTGCCCTGGATTTCCCCACTGGCGGGCGGGATGGTGGGCGATTTGGTCTTCAATATCCGCCACCCGCTCCAGATACTCCTTCACTTCCGGGGTAAATGACTGGGGAAGCTCCACCTGCGGCAAGCGACGGGCGATCGCCAAGGTGTCATCATCACCCTTACAGGAATAGCCGGGGCGGGGCTGAATGCCTCGGGGCGGGGCCCAACTATCCACCTCCGACAATCTCGGCAGTTCAGCATGGAGTTTAGCCACATCCGCCAGGGTAACTACCCGCAGCAGATTGTCTTGTCCTAGGCAAACCAGGAAGGGATCCTGGCCTTCTCGGGGCAGCTTCATCACCAAAACAGCGGTCATCTCCGGCTGGCTGAGGCTGAGGATCGTGCCAGCGATCGCAAAATTCACCGACAGCGCTAGGTCTTGGGCCTGGGCCTGCTGGGCTTGCTGTTTCAGCACCTTCAGCAAACGGCGCTCTTCCTTGAGCCGCTCGTTCAGCTTTTGGTAGTGGGCAAGGGCATCGACATCAACATGGTCGAGATCGGCCTGGTGTTTGGCAATCAAAGCCTCAATATCAGCGATCGCCTGCTGCTGAGGCTGGAGATGCAGGGTCGCCAAATATTGCCCAAAACTGCGCTCAATCAGCTCTTGGGCTTCCTCCAAGGAATGGGTTTGCAGCAAATTCAGCACCATGCCGTAGCTCGGCGTAAATTGGCTAATTAACGGATCAGCACGGGAGGTGGCCAGGTAGGATGCCTCTTGGGCTCCCTCAAACCGGGTTTGCACCGTCACCACATAGCCACGCTCATCCATGCCGCGCCGGCCAGCTCGTCCGGCCATCTGCAGGAATTCGGAGGCGTTCAGCAAGCGATGACCGCGATCGGTGCGCTTCGATAGGCTGGAAATCACCGTGGTGCGGGCAGGCATGTTAATCCCTGCTGCCAGGGTTTCTGTGGCAAACACCACCTTAATCAACCCCATCTGGAATAATTCTTCCACCAAACTTTTCCAGGCTGGCAAAATACCGGCATGGTGGGCAGCAATACCTTGGTAGAGCGGTTCCACCTGGCCAACCCGTGCAGCATCAGGGTTGTGGGACAAAAACTCGTCAATATAACGCTTGAGCTGAGCCTGCTCCTGCTCCGTCACCAAACTCATCTGGCTCACCTCCTCCACGGCGCGATCGCACCCCTTGCGGCTGAAGATGAAGTAGATGGCCGGCAGCATGTCTCGCTGGCTGAGTTGGCTGATCACATAGCCAAGCGCCGGGGAGTCTTGGCGACTGCGCTTTTTGCCACCCTTGGGCTTGAGGCGAGGGTTGATCTTGGTGTTCGTAGAATTGAGCAGCGGGAACAGGCCATTGGGCTTGCAGAAATTAAATTCTAGGGGTACTGGCCGGAAGTCGGAATAGATCAACTCCGTGGGGCCATGCACCTGACAAATCCAGTCGGTCAACTGATCGCTGTTGTCCACCGTTGCCGACAGGGCCACAAGCTGAATCTCGGGAGGACAGTAGATAATCGACTCTTCCCAAACCGTACCCCGCTGGCGATCGTTCATATAGTGGCATTCGTCGAGCACCACCGCCTGCACATCCACCAAGGACGTGCCCACCGCACCAATGGCGGTACCGTAGAGCATGTTACGGAAAATTTCAGTGGTCATCACCAGCACTGGAGCGTGGCGATTGATCGAGACGTCACCGGTGAGAAGGCCGACATTGTCTGCGCCGAAGCGATCGCGAAAATCTCGCAGCTTTTGGTTCGACAGGGCTTTCAGAGGCGTAGTGTAGAAAACCCGTCGGTTGCAAGCCAAGGCGCGATGGATGGCATATTCTCCAATCAACGTCTTCCCAGACCCGGTGGGCGCACAAACCACTACGGATTTGCCATCATCCAACGCGGCGATCGCCTGAGTTTGGAAATCGTCTAACGGAAATGGATAGAGTTTGCTGAGGTCAAGATTAGGCGAAATCAAAGAGCGGCTTACGTCCTCGATGCGACAGATTCAGAGTGGGCTCAATCGCTACGACCGAGCAAACGTCTAGATCGCTGAATCTACATGGGCAATCGCAGGCACCTGCTGGATGTTGCGCTAGACGTAGCCCCATCTTGAACGGGTGAACATTCTAGAGGGGCTACGTTCATTGTGAGTGTAGAGTTGCCGAATATGCAAGTATCTTGACGTTTTCCCTAGGGTCTAGGTTTGAGCCGAGTCGCTATCGTCGATCTGGAGGAAGGTTTTGATGCGGTCTACAAATTGTTCGATCTCGGTTTGATTGAGGCTAGCAGCTAACTTATGGCGTTGCCCAGAAGCTAGCTGTAATTCTGCCGAGTAGACGGGTTCATCTCGACCAAGGTCTCGAATTTGCACGCCGGTAACATCGGCTAAGGTTCCCGATCGTTCTCGCCAACGGAACAGCTTCCATTGACGAGAATGGAAGCGATTGTGCAGCCGGTCGAACTCTAGCACCTCTAGACGAATGAGACGGAGGAGCGTTCCGAGGGTAATCGTGGAGAAGAGGAGCAAGAGCGGCACCCCAATGATCACCGACTGGGTCATGCGGGTATCTTGTTCGATCAGCAGTAGCGGTTCCGTGGATTGTAAAAACAAGTCAATTTGTTCAGCAATTTCATAGTGCTGTTCAGAAATCGGGACTTCCATCTGCTGGCTGGCTTGCCCGAGCAGCAGCCGATAGCGAGGCTCGAAGTAGCCATCGCTGCGGGAATGCAGTTCTGTTCTGACCTCAGTGCCGGTCACATCGCCAATGGAACGACGGCTATCTTGCACCAGCCCCAACATACGAGACTGGGTCTGCTCACAGGTGACGCTGTTAGCCATCTGCCGCTGACAAGAAAGCTGCGTCACGCCAGCATTAGCCATAATCAGCCCAGCCATCACCAAGGGAAGTCCTCCCAACACGCCACCCCATCCCAGCAGGGAGGCAAAATTACTTAAGCCATCTTTGAGAATTAGACGTGAGCCAGTCTGCTTAATAATTTTCATCCCTATTCCCTACTTGCTGATGGTTAGATCGTTTGGGTGGCACACCTGCCAGAGGATTCTGATCATGCTCCGTAAGCATTTCACCTCGATCGTAGCTCCAACATCGTCCTATACCGGAGATCGATCGCCCTCTAAGGGTATCGTAGCGATCGCTACCAAGAAATCAGAGAGCGTAAGTACGGATTAACGTGATGAGCATCAATGGATTCATGACAATTGCTCAGGTAGAATTACGGACAAAATTGATCCATCCTCGTTTGCAATTTGCAATATATCTCCCATCTTGCCCTGAGATTAGAGACAGGTCATCAACCCGGAAGCTAAGGACTTTCTGGTCGTGACGGGGTGAATGGATGATGAGACAATGATAGTTCGGCAAGAAACTGAGTGGGCTAGACTGCGATCGCCTGCTGGGTTTTGCCAAGCAGGGCAGCGCGATCCGTACTGGTAGGTTAGGTCGTTTGCTTTCGTTGACTCTGCATCGAATCCCACCTGTAAAAAAGATCTGGATATATAGAATGGCGCAAATTCAATTTTCTGTGGGTGTCCCCGAGACCGTGATTCCTGACGTTCGGCTGACCCGCGCACGCGACGGCAGCAACGGGCAGGCCATCTTCTACTTTGAAAACCCGGATGCCCTATCGAGAGATAGTACCAATGAAATTACGGGCATGTATATGGTAGACAGCGAAGGTGAACTGGTCACCCGCGAAGTCAAGGCCAAGTTTGTCAACGGGCAACCGGAAGCCATTGAAGCCATTTACGTCATGAAAAGCGCTGAGGAATGGGATCGCTTTATCCGGTTCATGAATCGCTATGCAGAGGAGAATGAACTAGGGTTTAACAAGACTTAGACCTCTTCTATCCTAGTTCCCATGATCGCCCACTTCCCTTCATGGGTGGGCGACTCCCTTTGATCACCCCTCATGATATCTCTGGGCAATATTATGGGCGATCGCTCCCGATCCATTTACCCCCCTCAGCCAGTGCTTCCCCATCCTGACATTCCCCATCATCCAATTACCTGTGCTGTGATCACCGTCAGCGATACCCGCACCCCCGACAACGATCGCAGCGGGCAAATGATTCAGCAACTGCTCGATGAAGCCAATCACCCAATTTTGCACTATGACCTGATTCGCGATGAGCCTGACGAGATCCACCACCAAGTAGACCTGCTCTGCCAGCAGCCCGATCTCTACGCCATCATCTTGAATGGCGGTACGGGCATCGCCCCGCGCGACACCACCTATGATGCGATTGAGCGTTTGCTGGATAAAACCCTGCCAGGCTTCGGAGAACTCTTTCGTTCCCTGAGCTATCAAGAAATTGGCTCACGGGCCATGGCATCACGGGCGATCGCCGGCATCCGCAACAATACGCTAATTTTTTCCCTTCCAGGGTCTACAAATGCGGTGGTGCTTGCTATGCAAAAGCTCATTTTGCCCGAGTTAGCCCATCTCACCCATCAGATCAATCCGCGACCGTAGTTGATCGACCGTTGATCGACCGTTAATCGGGCGGTGCATAGATCGGGCGGTGCATAGACAGTCATCGGTGAGCAATGCCCATCGACAAGCCATAGTCTCCATCAAACGCACAAAACCAAGCGCACAAAAACAAACGCACGGAACAGGCTCCCTCAGGAACCCTTCCCGTGCATGCAGTTAGCCATACCTTGCCTGAGGACACCCCTAGGACATCCTAGGAAATGCCCCCACGATGGAGCGCTACACGGTTGAGAGGCTAAGCTCCCGCCCCTCAACCGCCACAGAACAACAGCCTAGGCAAACTGCTGCATTTCAGCTTCAAGCTGGTGGATCAGCTGATCATTGCCTTGATTGTGAGCTGCATCTAGCCGTTGCTGGAGACGCCGCCGGATATTTTCTTGATGAACCATGGCTACCTCACGAGGTAACACCTTGCGCGCATTTGCAAATGTCCGTGGAGCCGCACCTTGGGCTGCTGGAGTGGATGCAACCCGAGGCTGAGCAGGAGCGATCGCCACCTGACCCACCTCATTAACGCAATATTGCACACCGCGGTAGGTCAGCCCATCTAGGGACTGAGGAACCGGAATATGCCGAGGATAGGAAAATGTGATGCGATGTCCTCGATAATGCCCCGCACCTCTATGCTCCATATCGTTGATGATCGTGGGATCGTGAAGATAATCCGTACCCCGATACCGTAGTTTCATGACTTGGCCTCTCAATAACAGATCCCAGTGCAGCAAGGAGTCTTTGGACTCGACACCATCGCTGTAGAACGACCTACTCAGTCAGTCCTATGACAAGATGGACTATGAACGTAAACGTCAGCAGTTTTCATCAGCTACGTCACGTCTCTCTCAAACTGCCCCATATCTGTATCGTATTTAACAGTTTCGAAGAAAAACAAGAATTTTATGTTTTCTTAATACATCAGTGACAAGCTGTTACATTCAGCCTTGGAGGTCGGGATGAACTTAACAATGTCAGTTGTTGAACGAGCGATCGCTCTTTCTTGCTGATTTTGGTGAACTTTTCATGGCACACTCAAGTCTAACTAGAGCAGACCTTTCATCTTTGTTGGCTAGATTGGCTCTGACGCCACCTAGCTCCTATCGCCATCGGTGTAGACCCTATGCCCTCCATTGCTCAACCCTCCCCATCAATCCAAGACCGCTTTCCTTTAGACCAGCAGCCCGATCCTGACCAGCTCGATGACATCAAGGCGCAGCTCGACTTAATTTTGATGGCGATCGAGGCCTTGGCAACCATTGGGTCGGATGCTGTGCTGCAGGCAGCTCAAGACTTGGGTTTATCCGACGTTGTGGGCGATCGCGTGGCCCTATGGCGATTGCGGCAATCTAGCCCCCTGCGCAAAGGACAGGGACGGAAGCGCTTAGATGTCGATGAGGCGCGATCGCTGGTGCTCATCATCTGCCACCTTGCCCAGAACCACGCCGAGTTAATTCGGCGCAGCGTCTCTCTTTTAGAGCAACTTACGGAGCAAGATCGCCCGCCCCACCAAGCCGCATTGCTAGGCAACTACCTCGATCGCTTTGGTAATACCTATGAAGAGCGCATGGATGAATCCCACCAAATCTCCAGCGATGAGCGAACCTATCTTGCCCTGAAGCTGATGATTGATTTGCTGTTTTACAGCCTGCCTAATGGCTCTCAGCGGCTCTGGCTAGCCCTATTTACCCGCGTTCATCACCCATAACCTCATCCTCCGTTTAGTTCTTCTGCTCAATCGCCATGCCTTCAGTGCTCCGCCGATATACTCCACCCACTTGCACCCTGGAAATTATGGCCCAAGGGTCTGCTCTGTCCCGATGGACCGATCGCCAGGTGCTTAAACAGGTGAAATTTCGCCTACATTTTGACGATCCTCGTATTCCCAAAGACAAGCGGCAAAGCATCAGCGGCGATCGCCAACAGCTTGAGGCGCTCTGTCAAGTGGTAACGGACTATGTGCAAACGATGCTGTACAGTCCGCCAGCTCCCTCATCCAGTCCCCTATCCCTGGTGAAGAGCCGACCCTCGACAAGGCAAGCTGAATCCAGGACGGATATAACCATAACGCCCCAAGGATTGCTGAACCATGAGCTGCACTTGGGAACCTTAGCTACCCCAGAGTCGGGGCCGATGATTGCTCTGAGCGTGACCCAACTGGCGGATTTATCAACAGCCTTAGATGCTTATCAGGCGGATGCTCTGGTCATTCCGACCCTAGCCCAGCCCAAGGGACTGGGTGCCATTCAGGGTTGGTGGCAAGTGGCAGCGATCGCTGTTTTTGTGATGGGAACTACGATATCTGCCGTGCAGTTTTTGCCATCGCAGATGTCGATGGAAACGGTTAGTGAATCTGATGCTGCTCCCCGTGGAGATGAAATCAGCCCTGAGAGCAGTGCAAGCGCCCCTGCTAACCAACGCCCCAACCGTCGCCAGCGAGACGAGGAGGAGGCCAATGCATCAGACGATCCTTTGACCGACGATCTCCTCACCGATGATCCTGATCTTGATTCGTCTCCCGCAGATGATCCCCGTCGGAGCGAAGGGCGATCGCGCCAAGGGGCACAAGTGCCGCCTGCGCCAACCCCTAGAGATTCGTCTAGAGACTCCGCTAGATCTCGCCCTGACCAGCCGCCCCAAGAGCCAGCGATCGCCAGCGAATCAGCCCCTTCCACCCTGAGAGTTCCCAATGCAGGTCAACGCGAGATGTCGCCGTCGGCAGAGCAACCAGACTTGATCGAACCCTTTGATCTGGATGACTTTAGCCCAGAAGAACGAGGTGCACCCCGCGCTCCTATCACGCCCGGCACCGCCTTTGATCGTCTACCGCAAGTGTCAGAAGTCCGTGACTATTTTCAACAAACCTGGACACCACCATCAGACTTAAACCAGTTGTTGGAATATCGACTATCGATTAACAGCAGCGGCACATTACAGTCAGTCACCCCCCTGGGTCAGCCATCGCGAGATTATCTGGATAGCACGGCCATGCCCGGCAGCGATCAACCCTTCGTTTCGCCAACCCCTGGCCAATCGCTGAACATTCGTTTGGTACTCAGTCCCACAGGAAGCGTTCAAACGTTTTTAGAAGGCGAAAATTAAACCCACGCAACACCAACGAGGAAACTCGTCATAAACCCTGTCCTCACCCAAACAAGCGCGGCCGTTTTGGGTATCCTAGGTTACAGGGCCCTTTCGTGTGGGAACTTTCCATCCAGCCAACCCATAGAATCCCATAGGCCCCGTCGGTTCCGTAGACCGATCCCTAACGCTTCCCGTTCCGTCGTCCTACCATTCATGTCGTTTGGTTATGGCTTTCGCCCAATGAGCGTTGCACATTTGCCGCCTATCCCTATGCCTGATCGTCACTTTATCCAGTCGTTTGATCACGTCTCCATTGATATTTTGATTGTGGACGACAAGCCCAACAATCTCCGCCTCCTATCCACCCTTCTAGAGCGTGAAGGCTACAACGTTCGGAAGGCCCTCGATGGAGAAATGGCGATCACTGCAATCAATACTCTTTCCCCCGATCTAGTGTTGCTAGACATTATGATGCCTGGCCTAGATGGGTATGAAGTATGCAAGCGGTTGAAGGATAATCCTCATACCACTGAAATTCCGATTATTTTTCTCACGGCCCTCAACGAAGCCTTTGATAAGGTCAAGGCATTTGAAGTAGGTGGTTCTGACTACATTACCAAACCGTTTCAAATTGAAGAAGTTTTGATCCGTATCCGTAACCAGGTGATGCTCAAGCTATCGGAAGAGCGGATGCGCAACCTCAATTCGGAGTTAGAGGAGCGAGTCATTGAGCGCACCCAGCAGCTCCAAGCCGCCAACCAACAGCTTCTGCAGATGGCGCTACACGATATGCTCACAGGGCTGCCCAACCGAGCCCTGTTTATGCAAGAGCTCCAACGTGCTTTAGATGATCATCACAGGGGCAACGAAACCTTTGCTGTCCTGTTTCTAGACTGCGATCGCTTCAAAATCGTCAACGATTCTCTCGGCCATTGCTTTGGCGATGCGGTGTTGATCCACATTAGCCAGCGACTACGCTCCAACCTAGAATCTACCGACCTCCTAGCACGACTGGGCGGTGACGAATTTGCCGTTCTCTTACCCAATATCCTCCATAGCGATCAAGCGATCGCTCGAACCGAGGCTCTTCTGCAAACCTTTGTCCAACCTTTCCACATCGAGGGGCGAGAAATCTTTTTAGACGCCAGTGTTGGCATTGTGGTGGGAAATACAACTTACTCCAAACCCGAATACATTCTGCGCGATGCAGATAATGCTATGTATCGGGCGAAAGCGTCTAAGAATCATCGGTACCATGTCTTCAATGCATCCATGCACCAGGAAGCGCTTCAGCGTCTACAGCTTGAAGTAGACCTACGGCGAGCCATTGAACAAGGAGGGCTCAGCCTATACTACCAGCCCATCGTGTGTCTGAAGACAGGACGGATTGTGGCCGTTGAGGCGTTAGTGCGATGGTTCCATGAAACCTATGGCATGATTTCGCCCGTTGAATTTATTCCAGTTGCAGAAGAAACGGGATTGATTCATCCCCTCGGTAATTGGGTGTTATTTGAAGGATGCCGACAGCTCCGAAGGTGGCAAGTCAATCAGGACGTTGATGAAACCTTCAGCATGAGCATCAATTTGTCGGTGCAGCAGTTCCATGATCCCCATTTAATTGACCACATCGACCAGATTTTGAAGACAACCCAAGTCCGTCCTCAAAACTTAGATTTAGAAATCACCGAAAGCGTGATTATGGAAGGGCTGATGCCCACGATGAATATGCTGCACCAAATCAAAGCGCGGCAAATTCTCCTCAGCCTCGACGATTTTGGAACGGGTTTTTCGTCCCTCAGCTATTTACATGCCTTTCCGTTTGATCTGCTCAAGATTGATAAATCCTTTATTCAGCGGTTAGATCACACCTCTAGCCAATCCGTAAATCTGGTGCCGGCCATCATGGCGATCGCCCAAACCTTAAAGATTCAGGTGATTGCAGAAGGGATTGAATCCTTGTCTCAGCTCAGGGATCTCCAGCGGCTGAACTGTGCCCGTGGCCAAGGCTTCCTCTTTGCAAAACCTATGCCACCGGAATCACTGCAACCGCTGCTCGGTGTCTCCTTGTTCAATCAACCTTTGAGCCTGGACTATTCATCCACAGAAGTCCAGTCATCGCGACCCACATGAAGTTCCATCGTTCCCTGGCCATTATTCCCTGAGCATTGTTCCCTGAGTATTGTTCTCTGCGCATTGTTCCCTGAGCATCGTTCCCGAGCATCGTTCCCTGAGCGAAGTCGAAGGGAACGACCGGGATACTAGGAGTGGCATTAGCCCAGCCTGCTAGATTGTGGCTCTGCCAACAAGATGGCATGAAAAAACGGAGCCCCTAGTAGGACTCCGTTTTCATGGATATCAATGACCGATCGTTAGATACCGAAAGCGATCTAAGCTTCAGCCATAGCTGGATAAACGCTAACCCGCTTACGGCTGCGACCTTTACGCTCAAAGGTTACAACACCATCGACAAGGGCAAACAGCGTGTCATCACTGCCGCGGCCCACATTGACACCAGGATGAACTTTGGTGCCGCGTTGGCGGATCAAAATATTGCCAGCCCGAACCACTTGCCCACCGAAGCGCTTAACGCCGAGTCGCTGAGCATTAGAGTCCCGACCGTTCCGAGTACTACCTGTTCCTTTCTTATGAGCCATAGCTCTCTCTCAACTCCATGCACGTCTTCACAACAACGCTGACTCTCAGTTTGTTCAGCATTCTATCTTAGCCTAACGAACCTTGGACGTCGTTGGACTAATCTGCAACCACCGCGTCCTGCGGTTCATCTGCTCCATCTACATCCGCAGGAGCCGCTGCCGCTTCTGTGCCGGCTAGCACGGTGCCATTGAGATTGATTGAGTTGATCATCAAGCGGGTTAATTCTTGACGGTGACCTTGCTTTTTCCGCGTTTTCTTCTTCGGACGCATCTTGTAGACGATGATTTTGCGTCCGCGCAAATGGCGGAGAACAGTTGCTTCTACCGTAGCACCGGCAACGGTGGGCTGTCCGACGGAAATGTCTCCATCGTTGTCGATGTAGAGCACTTGGTCGAGGGTGACGCTACCGTCATCTTCCACGTCGAAGCGATTGAGGTCATAAAACCGGCCTGGCTCAACTCGTAGTTGAGTGCCGCCAGCTTCAATAATTGCGTATGCCATGGGATTCTCCGTAGGATGCCGTACAGGTCACTGGTCGATAGATCGGCGATCGCAACCAGTTGTTGACAGGGCCGCACCTGATCCGAGCATGATAAATAGTTAGTAATTCATCATGACAGATGGATTGAAGCTATGTCAAGACCGGATGGCGATCGCCAGCAATTCTCAGTATGAACATCTTGCATGAGCTTATTGAGAACAGTGTCAATAGATTGGTTGAAAAAGCTCATTCTTTCGTTCAGGATTCGGCAGATTGGGCAAGCTACTGGT
>RECH01000333.1 GCA_007694125.1 Leptolyngbya sp. DLM2.Bin15 | reverse complement strand
AGACTGTTGACTGCGTCGAATGGCTTGGTTCAAGTTCCTGAAGCCTGCTTCCCTACTGCCTAAAATGATTTCGAGCAAGGCTCGGTTTATTTGGTCTCTTTGGTCATAAACACTTTGCCCAGAGATGGCTTGGAAGCTCAGCTCCCACTGCTGCTGAGCCTCGTGTAGCTTCTTCTGCAAACGCAAAGCTAGCCCTAAGTTAAACAGAGCCATGTAGTTTGCTGACTCAATTTCGATGGCTTTTCTAAAGCTGGTTGTTGCCTGTTCTAATTGTTGAGTTTGGAGATAAGCTATACCGAGGCTGTTGTGGGGATAGGCGACTTTGGGGTCGAGGTCGATCGCCGCTTGGTAGGCCGCGATCGCCTCCTCATAGCGCCCCTGCTCGCGGTACACAATGCCGAGACCGTGGTGGGCATAGGCGTATTCGGGGTCGAGGTCGATCGCCGTTTGGTAGGATGCGATCGCCTCCTCATAGCGCCCCTGATCGCTGTACACAATGCCGAGACCGTTATATCTAGTTGCTCTTGGTTCTATCTCAATTGCTTTCTTGTAGGCGGCGATTGCTTCGTCATAGCGTCCTGAATCATCCCGAACGACACCTAAGTTATAGTGATAGCTACCATTTGAAGGATCAAGTTCAACTGCTTTTTCTGCGGCTTTTTCTCCTTCTATCGAGTAGATCGAATTTTCACGATAATCGGGCCAAATAAACCTGCTACTAACCCCATAAAACCCGTCCGCTAAATCTTTTTGGAGTTGGCTAAAGTCAGTTGGCAGGTGCTTTTCAGCCGTCAGGTAGCATTCCAATGCATCAGCATAGCGCTCTTGGCGATAGGCTAGTTGTCCTTTTCGCAACCAGAGAATCGTTTCTTGCTCGGCCTCGTTCCCAACTCCCAGCCGACCCCGTTGCTTTAGCTTCTCCAAATCTGCCAGCACGGCGACCAAATCGTCTAAATCGGGGTAATAGCCCAGCACGTTCTCGAATCGAGTGAGCCGTTTCTGGCTGTCTTTCCCCAAACAGAGAGAAAACGACTCAGCAATTTCTAGCAAACTGCGCGTCCAGTCGCGGTCATACTGCCAACCTTCCACAAATCGCGGCACCAAATACCGCATTCCCGCATCTTCGCCCTGCCAAAACTGGTGGTGGGCCAAGTCCAGCAGGGTTTCGGCTAGGGTTTCTTCTTCAAGTTTTTCGGCGGTGTCGGCAATGCCGCGTCCCTTTTCTTCCACCTGCAACTCTAGCCAGGCCAGGGCGCGATCATTTAGGGTTTGCACACGTTGACTGGTGCGGCGCAGGTCAGGCAGTAAATAAGCCCGCAAAAACTGGGTCAGTTTTTCATCTAGCCGCAGTTGCTCCACCCAAATAAAGCCGTAGCGTTCTTTCAGCCGTTGTAGGCGGGCTTCTAGATCCGTTTCATCCAGCATTTGCCGCAGCAGGTCGGCATCGGGGCGGCGCATTAGGGCCAGGGCATAGATCGCCTCCAAGTCGGCCTCCTGCTCTGGTGCGCCAAAGCAATGCACCAAAAACCGTTCGCTGGTGGTGGTAATCACCTGGTCGTAGGACGAAACGCCACTGCCTAGGGCTAGGGGCGGGGTGGGGGCAACGATGTCCTCAATGGGTTTGCCCTCGCGCCACATCACCGCCGCCTGCCGAATCACAAAGGGAATGCCCAGGCTAAACCGGGCCACCGCATCGGCCTGCTCCTCGCTAATTGGTTGGTCGGGCGTCACTTGGGCAAAATACTGCTGAATTAACTCCAGCCCAAACTCGCTCAGAGCTTTGGCGTAGATCTGGTTTTCGGTAAAGTCGCGCTTGTAGCCGCGAAAATAGACCTTGCCCCGCTGTCCGCTGTCGGACAGGTTGCTGCGGCCGCCAATGGCCCATAGGGTTTGGTCGCCGCTGGTCTGTATCACCCGTCGCAGGGTGTAGTCGCACTCGGGGCGATCCACAATTTCGTAGGTGTCAAACAGCAGCACCAGGGGCTTGCGCTGGCTCAGCCGGGCAATGCCGCGCCCCAGGGCTTCGGCCAGTCGCTCGTTGGGCTGTTCGTAGAGGGCATATTCCTGGGGGGTTAGCGCCCTTTGCACAAACTGCCGAGTCTGATACAAGCCCTCAGCAGACACCTTAAAGGTGGTATCCAGCGTTGTTTCTAATGGCTCTTGGGGAACGGTCGCCATGCCGACATACATGCGAATCAGGTAAGCCATACCCTTAGCACCCAGCTTACTCACCTGGTCTGGCAGAGAAGTATCGGGTTGCCCCTGCATCGCCTCCGTAACTTTTTCTTCCGTCCGGTTCAGTTCCTTCAGGGCTTTTTCGTAGTCGCCAAACCCATTGCCGCTAAAGGCTTTGGTCAGGGACTTGTGCAACACCCGCAGCACCGTATCCGGTGAAATATTGGCGTGCCCCACCTGCAAATCGACGGTGAGTTTTTGTTCCTGCTCCCAATCCAGAAACAGGGTATTGACCTGTCCCTTAAAGGGCGATTCGCTTTGGGCAAGGCTGTGCAGCCGCCGAGTCAGGGTGGTTTTGCCCATGCCCCCTGGCCCATAGAACAATAGCACCGAGGGTTCTGGTTCTGGGGTAGCGTCTCGCTGGGGCAAGAGTTTTCCCAAGGTTGGCAAGTTTCGCTGGGGCCAACTGGGGATTAGGGCCATCAGCGATCGACGGAACTGTCGCTGTTCTTCGCTTCTGGCTAAAAAGATGTCTTGTCCCATTGCGCTGGCTACCCAAAGCTCGCTCTATCTTAGCCCAGGCATCTGGCTGGCACAACGCGCTAAATCATCGCCCCTTCAGTAACGCACTCACTTTATCCCAAAAAACTCTGCACCTTCGATGGGACAGCACTCTACTTAAGCACGTAGTCACTTGTTTACACATCTACTTGATCACGTAGCCACTTATCAACGGCTTTTCTAAGGACTTCGTTCATAGGGCGATCGCCCTCAAACGCCGCCCGCTTGAGCTGCTTATATTGCTCCGTCTCCATGTCGAAGCTGATGCGATGGGGGTATTTGCGAGGCTTTTCCTCCCAGATCCATTCCACCCAAAACCTTATCCTTGAGCATGTCTATTGAGGAATGGGCTAGGTTGACCGTAATAGGACACCAAGACCTGTTTTTTCGCCCGAGTTGCGGCGACATGGAGCAAGCTGCGCTCCCCATTGATGAAGTGCTGCTGAGCAGTATCATCGGCACACTGGTCTAGGCCCGCCTGCAGGGGTAAGACCTCAGCATTCAGGGCAGGAAGAAACACATAGTTAAACTGCAATCCTTTGACCCGATGCATAGTGCCAATGCGGATTCCATCTTCCAGCGGATTGTCTGGTTGATCGCGGTGGATCCGTTTGACGGGCATACCCATGTTTTTGAGAGCGATTTCAAACTTCTCCATGAGCGTATTAGTCCGGAAGGTCAAACAGACCCCAGACAAGATGCTTTCATTGGTCTGGATGTTAGTGAGTGTCTGTTTCAAGAACTTCAGTTCATCCTCAGATGTGGCAAATCCTTTGACGACAGGAGCATCACCATGTACTAAGGAGCGGTATTCCTTAAGAGAATCTGTTCCACCATCGAGGTCATCAACGGTAATCCCTTCCAACACGGCAGTTGCCCAGCGGCGGATTTCGTCGGTGGTGCGGTAGTTAAGACGCAGTTTTTTGGAGCGCCCGCGAATATCGATGCCGCAGTGGCTAAGGGTGACGACTTTGCCGTAGATGCGCTGGTGGGCATCGCCGACGATAAACAGGTCGTTGTGTCTGGGATCGCCCGCGATCGCCCGTAGCAACTCAAAGGCAGCAGGGCTCATATCCTGGGCTTCGTCCACAATGACAGCCTTGTAGGGCAGAGACTCTGGGCCTCGGTTGGCAATTAATCTGGCGGCATCGCGAAAGGCGTCGTCAGGCTCCCGGAGGTTTTGGGCTAGCAGCAGATTTCGATACTCCTCAAAAACAGGCCAAATCTCCTGACGTTGTGAACGGCTGAGACGGGTGCCGCGCCCGACCCGTCTGGCCTGGAGGTAGTCTCGCTGGGTTTGGCAGCCCTGGGAGAGCACCACATCCTGCCATTCGTTTTTGTAGAAATCGAGCGGTAGACCGAGTTCGACGGGGGACAGGGTATAGGCCTCCTCCCAGAGTTTATCGGTGAGATTGCTATAGGCGATTTTGGTCTCGACTCCCTCTTGGCGCAGAAATTCTGCTACCCAGCTATCCAGGTTAACGACCTGAATGCGGCGCATGAGGTCGGGAGCGCAGATGGTCTTGAGGTTGGCGGCAATATCGACGGTGAGGTTTTTGGTAAAGGTGGTGAACAGGATGCGATCGCTGGGGTCGGTGAAGCGGTTTTGGGCCAGCCACTTAGCTCGATGCATAGCCACCACGGTCTTGCCTGTACCCGCGCCGCCTAAGACCCGCACCGGGCCACTCCAGTCTTTCTCGACCAGCTTGCGCTGGGA
>RECH01000027.1 GCA_007694125.1 Leptolyngbya sp. DLM2.Bin15 | reverse complement strand
ACGCGATCGCTATCGTCTAAAAAATCGGCACGCAGGGCCGACTTAAGCAAACTATTTTTGCTGAGCCGTAAATCGTGGGGACGTTGCTCTAGCTGATGGATCGGCTCATATTCAGAGATGTACCATGCCTTTAGCGCAATGATTGCCATGGGAAAAGTCCTGTCTTTGCGGGGTAGGAGGTGGTGTATCCATGACTCTATAGCGCTGAACGCTGCGCAGGCGATCGCTTGCGGTAGTTCAACGAAAGAGGTTGCCGATGCCTAGGGTAGATTAACCAGGTCGGAGCTGAAGACTGAGCCCGACGGTGGGATGCAATGCTTTAGTTTGATTATCGTAGATCAGAAATCGTAGATTAGAACAGGCGATCGCGCATCTGCGTCATGAGGCGATAGTTGGGGAGCGATCGCGTTGGGTAAAAATCATGCCCCAAGCAGGGATCCACGAAGGTGTTTAATAATAGCTGAATTTTAATATATAGAAGTCTGAACTAAGAAAAAACGATATGTTTAAGTCTGAATACAACAACGACACCCAGGGGTTAAACAACTGAGAGATTTCCTAATTTATTCTGAGACTTTTTGGAGTGCATTTAGGCGCTTAAACTAACCCCTAAACAACGTAGCTAAATGCTTAACTCCCTGGTTTAAACTTAGGAAATGTCAGTGTTTTGTCTGGATGCCGTTGCGTTTGAGCGAGACAGATTTTCGTGAAACAGCTCTTTTACCTCTTTTCTAAGTGAACATCAACGTGGCTGTGAAATCTGCCAGGGAAGCCTTATTGGCTTCAACTTAAGAATAGCATTCCTACTAAGAGAGTCCAGTGTTTTTCAACAAAGTTCACCTAGTGTGACTAGGGACTCTTACATTTATTAAGAATGGTTTGAAATGCTCGCTATGGGCTTGACGTTCATTGACTGACCCAACGTGAGTGTCAGGTGGCTGAAACTATGGCTACACCCTTACCACCCCCTCTGTTGGAGCCTTGGTTGACTGACCAATCTTTTTACCTAGTCTAGGTTGAGCAATGTAAAACCCAGCACCAGCTTAGATTCCGTTGGGTTACGCTGACGCTAACCCAATCTACGAGAGAATCAGGGTTGCAGGAGTTTTGTCCGTCAATCAGGCTGGAGCCTCAGGTTGGACTAGGCAAAAAAACTGCCCGCCTAGACAATGCTGGCGGGCGAGTGCTGCTCAAACAAGATGAAATTTAGAATCACTCAACCTAACTTGCTAAGTATTCTCGCATTTGTCCCTTGCATTTGCGTAACTTTGTTAACGCTTCTCGCTCAATCTGCCGTACGCGCTCGCGGCTGATGTTGAGGCGATCGCCAATTTTCGCTAGGGTGAGAGTCTGCCCGTCTTCAAGGCCAAAGCGCAGGGATAGCACCAACTGCTGCTGCGGATTGAGGTTGGTCATCAGTTCTGATAGCTGACCGCGCAGCGCTGAGTTCACAGCAAAGTCTTCGGGCGAGGGGCCCGTATCTTCCAGCAGGTCGCCCAGTTCGGTGTCTTGGTTGTCGCCAACGCGTAGATCCAACGACAGCGGCACCCGCGACTTTTCTAAGTAGTCACGAACTTGCTTGGGCGTGAGTTCTAGTTCCTCAGCCAGTTCGCCCACGGTGGCGGCCCGCCCATAGCGCTGGGTGAGCTGGCGCTGAGCTTTTTTCAGCTTGTTCAGCTTCTCGGTGATGTGAATGGGTAGGCGGATGGTGCGTCCTTTTTCAGCGATCGCTCGGGTAATCGCCTGACGAATCCACCAATAGGCATAGGTTGAGAAGCGATAGCCCTTGGTGGGGTCAAATTTCTCGACGCCCCGCTGCATCCCAATCGTGCCTTCTTGAATCAGATCAAGCAAATCAACGTTGCGCTTGATATATTTCTTGGCGACAGACACAACCAGACGCAGATTAGCTTCAACCATCTTGCGTTTGGCTAGGTCTCCTCGGGCGATCGCCCCTTCTAGCTCGGTAACCGATAGCTCAGCGGCGGCAGCCCACTCGTCCAGAGAAGGCTCTCGTTCTAGCTGCTCTGCTAGGTCATAGTTCACCTTTTCTAAAGCAATTAGGCGTTGTACCTGCTTGCCCAAGACAATCTCCTCTTCGTGGGTGAGGAGAGGGATGCGTCCAATTTCCTTGAGGTAGTTGCGAACTGAGTCTGTGGATGCTTTTGCAGTTCTCATGATGATCTAACAAGTAGGGCGATAGAACGGTGGCGGAACGAAACGATAAACTCGAACCGTAGGCAGCATCCTAGATAGAGACGTTGCCTGATCGGATTGAGGGCGCTAGGGGAACGTAGGAGCCGGCCGAGGTATCGTAGAGCGCGGCACGTGCCGACAGCGCCAGGGTAAATGGTTTGAACCCGCTGGATAGGTTGGTGTAACGCTTGATGGGCTGTGAGCGGGGTGCAAACTCGATGCTGGGTAGACAACCTTAGGTGTGAAACAGCGGGCAAGGCTTATGAATGAACCAATGAAGTGCTGAAAAATCCCTAACCTGAAGTTTGTGAGTGGACTATCACAGCTTCAATATTAAATAATGTAACATTTATGAAAGCTTGATGTACACCCCCCTAGGGGAGTAATTTAAGGAAATTTCAACAATAGGTTTATAGACACCGTAGCGATCTCGACGGGTTTGAATTGCAGTCTAGAGAACAAAACCCATCGAAGTTCTTTAGACTGAGAATTGAAATGCAACTCGTTTTCTTAAGGTTCTTTAAGTTTTTTAACTAAGGGGGGTCGGGGGGCTATAAGTCCCGCGCTCTACCTGTAAGGTGAGCGTCGGCATACATGGACACCCCGCGCCAATCGATGGGACTCGATGTTCCTGAGGTTGGCAAATCCAGTCTTTCGGCTATATTGAGATAGCCCGCAGCATACATGCTCTTGTGAGGCAAGATTGGCATCCAGCCATCCAGACGACACAAACGTAGGCTTTTGCCGTGAACAGTGCGTACCTTGGGAAATGGAACAACATAGAGTTTTTGGTGTTGGTAACTCGACGCATAATACAGCCCACGGACGGTGGGTAGTGCTGCCTGTGGAGGAAGGTTGCTTGGGAACCCCGATGAAGCAGGAACGCCCTGACCGGAGCAGATGCAAGTTTGTTCGAGAGGCAGGGAAGCCCGCGCTGTAATCTTTGATTCAGCGTCGGGAGGAGCGTCACGCTGTATAAGCGAGTAACGGTGATCGATCATTCCTGTTGGCATTCAAAAAATTCATGACTACAACCACACACGTTAAGCACGACGTTAAAGATTTGTCCTTGGCAGAGCAGGGCAAACAGCGAATTGACTGGGCCGGCCGCGAAATGCCGGTGTTGCGCCAGATTCAAGATCGCTTTGCCCAAGAAACGCCTCTAGCAGGCATCCGTTTGGTGGCTTGCTGCCATGTCACCACCGAGACGGCTCATCTAGCGATCGCCCTCAAGGCAGCGGGTGCTGATGCGCTCCTGATTGCCAGCAACCCTCTTTCGACCCAAGATGACGTAGCGGCGAGCTTGGTTGTACACCACGGCATTTCGGTCTATGCCCAGCGCGGAGAAGATAACGCCACCTATCACCGCCATGTGCAACTTGCTCTTGATCACAAGCCGAACATCATTATTGATGACGGTAGCGATGTGGTTGCCACCTTGGTTCAAGAACGTCAGCATCAACTGGCAGACTTGATTGGTACCACGGAAGAAACCACCACCGGCATTGTGCGCCTCCGGGCCATGTTCAACGATGGGGTGCTCACGTTCCCAGCGATGAATGTGAACGATGCAGACACCAAGCATTTCTTCGACAACCGCTACGGTACCGGTCAATCCACCCTGGATGGCATCATCCGCGCTACCAATGTGCTACTAGCCGGTAAAACCATTGTGGTTGCTGGTTATGGCTGGTGTGGCAAGGGTACGGCGCTGCGGGCCCGGGGCATGGGTGCCAATGTGATCGTTACGGAGATTGATCCCGTACGGGCGATCGAGGCCACCATGGATGGTTTCCGCGTCATGCCCATGGCGCTGGCGGCTTCCCAGGGGGATATCTTTATTACCGTCACGGGTAATAAGCATGTCATTCGGGCGGAGCATTTCGAGGTGATGAAAGATGGAGCGATAGTTTGCAACTCCGGTCACTTTGATATTGAGCTAGACCTAAAGGCTCTGCGGGAGATGGCGTCTGAGGTGAAGCAGGTGCGGAACTTCACGGAAGAATATCGTCTGAAAACCGGTAAATCAGTCGTGGTGCTGGGCGAAGGTCGCTTGGTGAACCTAGCGGCAGCGGAAGGTCACCCCAGTGCGGTGATGGATATGAGCTTTGCCAACCAAGCTCTGGCCTGCGAATACTTGGTGAAGAATCGCGGCGTTCTAGAGCCGGGTCTGCACTCTATTCCCACGGAGCTGGATCAGGAGATTGCTCGTCTGAAGCTGCAAGCCATGGGCATTGCCTTGGATACCCTAACGCCGGAGCAAGTTGA
>RECH01000253.1 GCA_007694125.1 Leptolyngbya sp. DLM2.Bin15 | reverse complement strand
GCGGTTGAGCTAGTGCTGGAGCAGGCCAAGGTCTTCACTGAGTTTGAGGTGGAAAATAGCTTCCAGCGTTAGTAGAACTGGATAGCGTTCATATTATCTGAGGAGGAGGCTGGGCAGCCTTGGCCTCTAACGATATAGCTGAGCAGCAATAGATAAACTCGACTCACTACTAAAGGTGTTCGTATGTCTGCTCTAGCGTGGTGTTAGGGTGCGATAACCCAGAGAATTCCATTGCTGGACGGACTAAAATTATATCTTCTGGATCGACCCCCTCATGCGTAAATAAGGCTGGTATATCCTCTTCAGGAATGCCTTCTAGCAGCAATGCAGCAACACCTTGATCAAACGCTTGCTTGATAGAGCGTCCGAATCCTATGGCAGAGTAAAACTGTGCAGCAAATACTCGTGCAGCATCATCATGGATGCTATCTCTCATACCGATAGCTACGTCAATATACTGCGTAATAGACTCTGCCTGAGCAGAAGAGAAACATGCATTGAAAATAACTGCACGAATATTGTCGTTCAGTGTACTCATAGTTGCGACGATAGCATCCTGGCTAACTAACTTAGTGCTACCATCATCCGACTGAAAAACAAGTTCGCCATTATCTAAGCCATGACCACTGAAGTGAACGATATGAGGCTTGTGTTCATTCAGTGCTTGAAGAATATCAGCCGGACGTGCTGCCCAGCGAGAAACTAATTGAACTGAGTCTCTATGCTCTGAAGCACGAATTTTCTCAGTGATTGATCGTATTTCTTCATCCAATCTCAATTGAGGTTGATCAGTTGGATTCGATGCCACAAAAAGTACCTTTATACTTTCTGGCAATCTAGTTAAATCAATAATAAAACGACTACCTCTTAATTGATTTTGGAGCTGCACTTGTCTCTCGGTTTCGCGTGTCAATGTTATTGCATGTCGAATTTCTTCACCTCTACGCTTCTTAGATTCAACTTCTTGTTTTTTTAGCTCATACTCTTCAGCTTTCTCTAACTTTTTTAAATTCTGGTTGAGATCTGCTAATTTCCTAGAAATCTTTATTTCCAAATCTGCTGCTTTTTTCTGACACTGAGATACTTCTTTCCGCTTCGAATCAATTTGCCGGGTCTTTGATCGCAGCGTACTAGGAGTGGTATTTCTTGTAATGCTTCGAGTGATTGACGATATAGAGCTTTGCAAGCTTGAAAGTTTGCTACGTTCTTTTGCAAGATCTCGTTCAAGATTTGCTTTCTCTTTTTTAAGCCGTTCAACATTCGAGCGATACGAATTTAGAGACATACGCTGAGGTGATAGACCTGGAAATCCAGTAATCTTGTTCTAGTTTACATCAGCAAACTAGGTTTAAGAGCGGATTTGCTTGATTAAAGTGTCAAATTATGAGTGGCCTTGAATTCCTTGCCGATAACCTTCAAAAGGATGCACAGATAGCTTAAGAACCTCAGCTATGTATTAAGTGTCAAAAGTGACGAATAAGTTCGGCGTTCGGGGTATTGTCCGCTAGAAGTGAGGGTTGCGATCGCACGCTTCTGAATGATCACCTGTTGCGGTCATTTCTACCGGCAAAAAACACTATTACAGGGCTTTACACGTCGATTCTGTGAGTCCATCGCGGAACACCATTACGTGACAAGTAACTAACTAAGTTCCCATCTCCGTAAAACTGGATGCGACCATTTCTTCTGAATGCAAGCGCTGACTGATCTACTCTCAATCCTAATGCTCTAACTCTTTGCTCAAGCTGCGACAACAATGCTCTGTTTCCTGAGTCAGTCCCAGACGCAGATCTTGCGTCAAACACAGCAAAGTTAATCCAACCACCAGATGTTGAGCGTTCTCGTAGATGTGCAAAATTTATGCTCACGACTTGCTCCTCATTAATCCATATATGGCGTAGCCTAGTTACAGCTAAAGCTATATAAGGCTGTATGTAGCGTAGCGTTGCAAATCATACTAGCCACTGAAGCAATGCGTGTGTACTAAGTTGCAGTACGGATAACCGAACATGTTTAATCGTGTTGCGGCTGTTTGCTCAACTTTCATGGTTTAGGAATCTAGTTTTGACAGGGCATAATCCCCGTAGTTTCGTTGATGGGCGAGATCGTTTGCTTAACTACTGCCTAAAAGTTGAGCAAAGGGTCTGGGTCAACAGAGCCCCAGGGCTAAACCTTGTCTAGGCGGATGCGGGTGCTGATCGTGTTCAAGCTTAAGATAGTGCCGAATTCAACCCCATGATCGCAGCAACAGGCTGCTGTAGTGAAAGAGCGAAAAGCATGACCATCAACAGCCAGGCCACCCTAGTCTCAGATAAAGCTGGCCGACAGTACGAGTTAACTTGCAGCGAGATGGACAGTCTGCTGATTGTGCATCTCCACCGATCAGGGGAAGAAGTCGGAACAGCAAGATGCATCATTGACGCTGACGCTATTCTGCTGTGCGATTTAGAGATCTGCGACGGCAGAGACTTGAACTGGGTGCAACGTCTGATGCGGCAACTCAGTGGTAAACCTGTTACCTACCAATGCCTAGGGCTGGGCACCGCAATTCTGAGAACTGTCATCCAGAACGCTAGGGACAAGGAGCTCCGCGCTATTTACGGTTCTGTTACCCAGACAGACTTAGACAACAATCCTCACCTATTAACTTGGTATCAACAACACGGCTTCCAGATCGAAGAACCTACGGAACAGGAGATCGAGAGTGCGATCGCTCGGATTCACTTGTCCATATAGGGGGTATGGCATTAGCGCACGTTTCCGCTTAATACCAAATCCTGATTGATAACCCCCGGTTCAGCCGGGCGAGAAGACCTCGCCCCTATGGTTTGGCTGTTGAGAATCGGGGCTTTAGGATGCAGATGGGGTATAAGCGGTTGACCAAGCAGGAGAGTTCGCGGGTAGGTCTCGCCATTTATAGGCTTAGAGGTTGTTTTAAAAGTACCTATCGAGTGTCTTCCAACACCCCATAGGCCGTTGAGCTAGGTCAGAAACCAGGAAATTTTCCGAGTGATCGTGATCTAGATGACTAGCGGACGCCCTTTTAAAACAGCCTCTAAGATTGCCGTTAGTGTTTCGCGACTTGAATGTTCCGTAACCCACCTCAACCTATGACCTCATCAAATCCAACTCCCAAGCCGCCGATCAATGAGCAGTTGGCTGATGGGCTGCTGAAGCTGATTATGGCCGGGGGCTTGGCGGGGGGTGGCGCTGGCGCGTTTTGGTCGCTGTTTCGAGAAGATGATTTACCCAAAGCGTTGGCGTCCCTGGTGATTGGGGTGGGAATTTCCTATGGGGCAAGTTTGCTGAGCCCCATCCATAAGGGCAATCGGCGGCGGTTGGCCGCCACGGGGCAAGCGGCAGATCAGCGGTTGGATCGGTTGAGCGAAAGTGCGATCGCAACCATTACCGCCCTCAGAGATCGCTACCTGGCCTGTCAGGCCGCAGACTGCGAAACCTACAGCACCGAGGGCGTGGGCAAAAGTGCAGGCATCTTTACGCCCCTGCTGGATGAAGTATTTGTGTCCCTGGAGTTGGCCGGGGGCAGTTGGCAGCCTGGGTTTAGTGAACTAGACCCAGACCAGCCAAGGGTGGGCCTAGCCGCAGGGACGGTGAGCATTTGGGACTTGTTGCGGCTGGCCCAAAAGGATCGGGTGTATCGACAGATTGCGGTTTTGGCCTGGGGCGGCTACGGCAAAACCACCCTGCTGCGCCACGTCGCTTACAAGCTGGGCAAGCAAGATCAGCCCCAGGGGGTGCCGAACTATCTGCCCGTGCTGCTACTGCTGCGGAAATACCGACAGCTTTTGACCCAGGAGGAACCGCCGGATTTGCCCACTCTGATTGCCCAGCATCATTTGCCGTCTCTGCCGGTGTCTGACGGGGTGCGGATGACCCCAGGCTGGATGAAAGACCAGTTGCGCCGGGGGCAAGTGGTGGTGTTGCTGGACGGGTTTGATGAAGTCCCCAAACCCCAGCGGCCCCAGGTGGCTGGGTGGTTGAACCGGCAGATGGTGGCCTATGGCCGGTCGGTGTTTGTGCTGACGGCACGGCCCAAAGCCTACACGGAGCAAACCGGGGCTGAGCGGCTCGATTTCAGCACCTTGCTGTGGGTGAAAGACTTTCAGCCACAGCAGCGGCGCTCGTTCATTGAAAAGTGGTACTGGTGCCAGGAGTTTTACTACCACGGCAAAACCGACATCCCGGCAGTGCGGCAAGCAGCCACCGCTGCGGCCCAGGATTTGATTCGGCAGATTGACCAGCGGGAAGCCCTGACCCAACTAGCTAAAAACCCGCTGCTGCTGAACATGATTGCCCTCTTTCACCGTCGTTTTCCCCAGGCAGAGCTGCCCCGGCGGCAGGTGGAGCTGTATCAGGAGATTTGTCGGCTGCAATTGCAAGATCGTCCCAGCGCCCGCAGCATTGAAACCGTGCTGTATGACTGCGATGCCCAGGGAATTTTGCAGCGGTTAGCCC
>RECH01000028.1 GCA_007694125.1 Leptolyngbya sp. DLM2.Bin15 | reverse complement strand
CCGCCAAGAGCTACAGCAGACGATTCAGGAAATCAAACTTTCGGTGGCCGAACAGTCAGCTAGCGTAGGATGGGTTAGCGCAGCGTAACCCATGCGGGTGTTGGTTTATTGCCTTCAGCAAGGCTACGCCAACTTTCCTCAACCACAACTTACATATACTCACGTTTATTTTTATCCACCTACTTAAGAGATTGCTATGTATTTATTTCAAGATTTCATCGCCCAGGCAACTAATCCCTCTGCATCACCAACTGAAGTAATCGAACTGCTCAAGGAATCAAATAAAGCTTTAAGCGATAGCTTTTCGCAGTTTATCGATGCCATGAGATTTGTTCTAGTGGTTCTAGGAATTTTGGGTGGTGTGATCACCTTTATATTTGGCAAAAACCTTAATGATGCACGACAAGTTGCCAAGGAAGCCGTCACACAAGAGGTAAATCGACGGGTTCGTGACATTGTGGATGATGAAATTGCTAGAGTACAACGCCTGTTAGATCCTGAGCGGGTGGTGAGCGACACAGATGTTGATTATATTGCTCCACAACACCAGGGAGAAAAACCAGAGGAAGTTCGTGCTCTGAAAATACGAGGTTTTAGACGTGTGGAGTTCAAGTCACAAGTTCCGAGCCGAGGCCTAGCAGGACATATTGCAATTCTAGATATGGTCAACACATCAGTGCTAGAGATGTCTAATGACGATGATGAAAAAGATCAGCTTTTGGAAGAATACATCAAACAAATAACTCAGCTTATACCCGATAGTACCATCTTGATTGCCTATGTTAATGGTCATTTTAATGCAGTTAGTCGATTATTCAAAAGTCGCAAATATGCTGCCTCTGCTAACATGCCTGTGCGGTTAATTAGCACCGTAGCTGATTCGGCCTACTTAGCTTACAGTCTACGAAATCAATAAACACAGTTGGCAGGCTGAGTAAGTGCTAATGAGTTCATCGAGTAAACCTTATTCCAGCTCTATCATCTAGCATTTCAAAGATTTTTAGGGCTGATGCCTATTGGGGCAGCTTCGTAGCGCCAGGCTTCCTGATTTCAAAAGAAACGTTAAATCCAGCCTAGATCGCCGCCATTAGCGGCTAAGTTGGTGGGCAGTTATGCGCTAACTGCTTGTTTTTTTCTATCGGTATGCCTGAGACTGCCTACACGGCCATTACCTTTGCCCCCATCCAGGGCTTTATTGAAAACTCCCGCAAATTGCGAGACCTCTATGGTAGCTCCTACCTGCTCTCGTTCTTATCCTGGGCAATTTGCAGCGCGGCTGAGGCTCAACCGGGATGCTCTGTGATCTCCCCAGCCCTGCCCAATGTGCGTCAGGGCATGCCGAATCTGATTCTGGTTCGTGGCAACGTTCCGCCAGAAGTGGCCGAAACAGCTTTCTTCTCGGCCTGGCAGTGTGTAATAGAAACCTGTCGCCAGTGGATCGAATGTAAAAAGGTTTCCCCACCCTTCTACTGGCATCGCGAGTGGGGGCTATGGGCAAAGTATGCCTGGGAGTTCTTCGTGGCGACTGGGGGCTCCATTCCAGATGCCAGAACGGCCGTGATGGAGAAAAAACGCTCTCGCAATTGGACGGGCGTCAACTGGACGGGTGAAAGCTCAACCCTATCGGGAGCCGATGGCATTGCCTGGCCCAAGCTGGGCTACCTTAGCCCCCGTGACTATAACTACCAGCAGCAAAAGACCGAGATCGAAGCCTTTTATCAAATCTTGAGTCAAACCCTGGGGGAAGCCTTTATCGACAAAACTCCTGACTTAAAGAGGAAGATTTTGCCTGAAAATCTTTCCATCAAGGCGACTGAGTACGGTTCTGCCTTCGTCGATCCAGACGAGGAACTGAGTATTCCAGAGCTGGTCAAGCGTTTAGTCACTCACAAAGCTGTTGCTGAAAGAATTGCAGATAAATATCAAGCCCAGGTTAGCTATGGCCTTGACCAAGAGCAGCTGAAAGCGTTGACTGGACTCGCTACTGATCTGAATCCAGAGTCATTTAAAGATCTGAACCGCCTTAAGCGCAAGTATAAGAAAGCGAATCAAGCTCCAGAACCAGAATACTGGACGGGCTGGTTCATGGGCGACGGCGACAACGCCGGAAACTATCTGGCCCATCACTGCCACACTGACGAAGACTACACCTGCTTTAGTCAACAAATGCGACAGTGGGGCCTGAACTTATACGCCCATAAGGAGGTGCTACCCGGTGATGGCCGTATGGTCTATGCTGGCGGCGATGATTTTCTCGGGGTGCTCTACCGGGAACAGGCAGAAATACAGCCCCATGAGTGTTTGCACTGGTTCAGTACCTTTAAGTCGCGCATTTGGAATAATCCTGACCTGATTCGTCCCTCAGAAGCGGGAAGTAATGCTCCCCCAACGCCTGATGGCAACTCAAAACCCATTACGGTAAGTGTCGGGTTTGTCTGGGCGGCTCCCAAGGTGCCCCAGCGAGATGTGTTGCAGCATTGCCGCGAAGCAGAAAAGTCAGCCAAGGGGCACGGCAAAGACCGGATTGCCTTTCGCATCTTGTTCAACGGCGGTAATCATCTGGAGTGGGTCTGTCCCTGGTGGTTGCTGGAAGGTGACTTTTCGGGGGAGCAGGGTCCAGAGTCCCTGGATACCCATGACTTACCAGGGGTAATGTCAGCCTGCAACGATCCTGGCTGGACCCATATCTATAACGATATTGCCGTCCTTGAGGCCCGCCATGCTTTCCGCGGTCACCAGATTGATGTGGCGCTTGGTTTAGTTGAGGTTTACTTTGGTCGCCCCTATCGTCAGCTATTAGGGCATCCATGCAACTGGTGGAATCGAGATGATAAGCAGGGATTGCGACCGTTTAGCGGCATCCTGGGTGATCCTCAGCGATACATGGCTGAGTTTAGTGGCTCCGACACCGACCGTCAGGGTCTCAACACCCATGAGTTTGTGCTGCGGGATTTCAACGCTTGGGTGATTAATCTGGCCAAAGTCGGATTTCACCTGAATCGCTCAGATACAGCCCAACTCGCCGCCTAAGCAGCCACCCGTAAAATGCTATGACTACTGATAGCTCTTCCTTACCCCCCTTTCAATACCTCATCACCATTCAGCCCCTGGGCCTGCTCTATGGAAGCGCTGGGCGCTTTTTGTCTCCTGAAAACCTGGTGGGGCGATCAGGCAGCCAATTCCCCCCCAGTACTGCCGTCTTGTCTGGCCTGATTGCGGCCCACTACGCTCAGCGAACTGAGAGCAAGCAGGAGCTGGACGATATCCTCAAGCCCCTCTGTTTAGCGGGTCCGTTCTGGCAGTGGACCCACACCGCTGATAGAGACAATATCTGCGTTCCTACTCCCATGAATTGCCTGGCCAAGCTAGAGCCTCAGCACGACGAAACTGAGGTGCCTCAGGGGGCTTTAGTCAATCGGCTAGAGTGGGATGGTCAGGGTTGGCAGTGCCTTCGAGACGATGCACCTGGTAAGCCTGAGAAAGGCACCTGGGTTGCTATCAACGACTGGGAACAACTGAACCAGTGGCAACCTGACCATCAAGAGCCGACCGTCTACGGTGATCCTTGGCGTTATATTCCCCATCTGCATCCTTACCTGATGGAAAACGAACGCCGGGTCGATACCGATCGCGAACGGGGCAGCCTGTTTCTAGAAAATGGGGTGCAAATGCATCCTGAGACTTGTTTGGTCTATCTTTCTAACCTTGAGGTAGAAGATGGCTGGTATCGCTTTGGCGGTGAAGGACACATGGTAGACCTGACCTGTCACCCGATCTCAGAAAATTCCGAACTCCATAAGCTGCTATCTCAGCCGTTGGGCAAAAGCTTTGCCTTGATTACCCCAGCTGTTTGGGGCTCAAATCGCCTCTCTTACCGCAGCCCCAGGCCGCTCAAAAAAGGGGATAAGAGCCGCCACCAACTCCCAGAGGTCGATAGTGACCTGACTCAATTCTGGGATGTAGCCGCGCTAATCACGGAGCGTCCTACTACGTTTCGCTACCGCATGGGCAACCGCAAAAACAAGCAAGGAGAAGATGTCCATCAACCTAACCAGCCTAAAGCCTTGTCGCGAGGTCGCTACGCCGTTCCATCTGGCAGCGTTTATGTCCTGCAAGACAAGTTCCCTGATCACTACGCTACCTGGCAAGACTGGCCCCTAGATTGGTTCCCTCGTGAGGGGCCGTCCCTTAAACGCTGGGGCTGTGGATTAGCGCTGCCCCTATCGGGGGCGCTACCGTAACCTTCCTGTTCCGGGGGGTTGCTTCGTGGGTTAAGGCTCTGACGTCGATCCCAGGCGCCGGTTTCCCTCCCAATCGCGCCTAACCCACGCTACATTCTTCGTTCTTCCGTCTTCGTTCTTCGTTCTTCCGTCTTCCTATGTACCATCGAGCCTACGGCATTATCGAAACCCTGGCCCCGCTCCATGTGGGGGCCAGCGCTGGCGAAGAAACCGGCAACCTGAACCTGATCTTCCGCGACCAGTTCACCCAGACCGGTA
>RECH01000029.1 GCA_007694125.1 Leptolyngbya sp. DLM2.Bin15 | reverse complement strand
AAGAGCCAACGCTGCTGATACTACAAGGTGAACCTGGCATTGGCAAAACCCGGCTGCTAGAAGAATTATCGAGATTGACCCAAGAAAAGCAGGTTAAGACTCTTTGGGGACAAGGGTTCGCCGCTGAAAAGATGCGCCCCTACGGCATCTGGATTGATGCGTTGCGCGGCACCCAGGGACTTTTGGCTGCTACAGCCCAACTCCCTGCAGATCTTGGGCTGCTGCTGCCGGAATTGGGGCAACCTAGCCAACGCCTCTCTGACCTCAGCCATCTGCTCGATGCCGTCGTTCAACTGCTGATGCAATGGGCTCAAGAGTCACCTCTACTGATCGTACTGGATGATATTCAGTGGATGGATGATGCCTCTTCCGCGCTCTTACACTATGCTGTGCGGCGATTGCGTTCCTTGCCCGTGTGGATTGCTTGCTCAGCACGTGTGGCTGAACTAGTCAGTAATACGGCTGTTTCCCAGGTTTTACAAGCCTTGCGGCGTGAGCAACAACTCCATACATTTGACGTTGTACCGTTGGATCGAGAGCAAACCGCTGAACTGTTGCACAGCACCATCGCCCCTGCTACCCTTTCCCTGGATACCGTTAACCAGGTCTTTATCGACAGTGGTGGTAATCCCCTGTTTGCCCTAGAAATTGCTCGTGCTCTCAGCCATACATCCAAACAGCCAGCAGCCCAGCCCATTGAAGATCTAATCCGCGATCGCCTCCAACAACTCGACGAAACGGCTCGCGACTTTCTCCCCTGGGCTGCCGCTCTTGGCCGCAGCTTCCAACCCACAACCGTTGCACAAATTGCCGACTACCCGATGATCCGTCTGCTCACCGCCATTGAGCAGTTGGAACAACAGGCTCTCATCCGCCCCAGCAGCTCCATAGGAAGCACTGCCCGTTACGATTTTGCCCATGACATTGTGCGGCAGGTCGTGTATCAGCAGCTTTCAGAACCGCGCCGTCAACTGATGCATTGGCAAATTGCCCAACAGCTTCAGCAGAGAGCTGCCCAAGACGATACCCTTGTCAGCGAAGTGGCTTACCATGCAGGTTTGGCAGGGGATCATTCCCTGGCAGCCTCGTCTGCATTGGCGGCGGCTGAGCGCTGTTTGCGGGTGTTTGCCTATACCGAAGCGCTAGATCTGACGCATCAAGGACTACACCATAGTCAGTTCATTGATCCCTCCCAACGGTTACCACTCCAAGGGCGATTGCGCTGGGTGCAAGTGATTGGTGGGATGAAGGGCGATCGCGCAGATGAGCTAGAAGCTGACATTCAGACGTTGATTACCGAAGCAAACATGCTGGGGTTTGTTGAAGCCGAAGCGATCGCCCTGGAAGCCTTGATCGCCCTCCAGTTTGAGCGCAGTAACTATGGCGATATCCCTCAACATACTCAGCGGGTGGCTGAGGCTAGCCAAGTTGCCAGTCCTGCCACTGCTGCTCGGATGCTAGCCCAAAGCGGTTCCTGTTTAGCCGAAATTGGACGAGAAATGCATCGTGCCGAAGCGCTACTGGGCGAAGCTCAATCCCTAGCTGACCGGGTAGGGCTGGTGCTGTCTGATTTGGTCTGTGGGTTGGGCTGTGTGCATCGTCACCATGGACGTTATGCCGAGGCGCGATCGCTGCTCCAACAAGCCTTACACCTAGCTAGGGGGCAGCAAAATCACTGGCTAGAGGGACTATATCTTACCTATTTAGCGATGACAGAGATCGAAGCTGGGCATCCCGAAGCCGCATTACCCTATTGCCATGAACTCACCACCGTCGCCGCTAAAATTCAAGGGGATGGGAGTGAAATCGCTATGGCCAAAGCCTTGGAGAGGTTGGTGCGCTACCATCTGGCCCCGAACGAAGCGGCATCTTTGCTGATTGCTGCCATTCAAATACTGGAACAGGTAGATGCTAAGCGGATGATTGCTTATGTCTTGATGCGGGTGGCTTTCGTGGATCTGGCAGGCGATCGCTTTGATCTGGCGGCGGAGCGGGCCAAAACTGCCCTAGCCAATGCCAAAATTGTGAACCAACCGAGCTTTACGGCTATGAGTTGGGCACTGTGGATTCAGAGCTTAGCGGCCCTAGGCTATCTGGAAGAAGCTAATCATCAATGGGCTAGGTTGCAAACCCAGATCCAGCATCAGGATTTGAGTCAGATTGCCCAGGCGCAGGTTGAGAAGGCGATCGCTGTTCTTCATGACGCTGGGCTTGGTTGACACTATTTTTTTGCTTGTGCTAATTATATTTCGGTGTTGCTGAATTAGGATATGAACCTCTAGCTAGAAACCCTGAACCTCCGTACAAAAGGGTGCAGAATCATCCTCCTATCCAGCAGCGTCATATTTTTACCCATGATTTTTCTCCGATCTATCGAGGTGAGTATGGCGATTATCATTGTTGAAACGCTGTCGGATACACCCCTAACCCCCGACGAACCGACCGACGTTGACTTCCGAATTTTGAATTGTCTGCAAGAGCGGAATGGAACTTGGCGCTATTCCCTGCTATCGCGCGATCGCCACCGAATGCTCTGCACCTTTGATTCTCCAGACGCTGAATCGGTGCGTGAATCTTACCGTAAAGCCGGCGGATTTTTTAACCGCATCTGGACAGGCGAACACTTGTCCCCTGTTGAGCCGCTCGCCAACCGCCAAATGAATGCACTCATGATCGTCGAAAGCTTTTCTTCGAGCGGTTTTTCCGATCCCTGGTGGCATAAACTTCTGAGTAGTTATGTCGAGCAGGAAACGGACTGGATTCAGTCCTATCGATCGCTGGATCAGTCCCGTTTAGTTTGTGAGCTCAATACCGCCAATTCTGAAGCGATCGCCAATGCCTATGACCAGCTTGCCTTCCCCTACGACCGCATCTGGCCCGCCATCCTCATTCAACCGTAAATTTCTAGGAATCTGGTTTCTAAACAACGCTACTACACGGTCGAGTTCTTTGAAGGAACTCGACCCTTTTTTTGTCTATGACAATAGCCATTTTGCTCATTTGACGTGACCTCAGTTCGGGTTAAGCCTGGGAGCGGAGAGGGAGCGGTTTGGCAGCGCCCTGAGAGCGGTCGTCTTAGTACCTTAGGTGCAGTAACACAACACACTACCTTTCCTAAGGACACTGCTGACTACCATGCTATCCGACACTACCCACCCACAAACGGCTTCAATTGTTCAACAGCCTATCCGATCTGGATCTTTACCTGTCTCGTTCTTAATGATTTGTCCCCCCAATACTGGTCTGGCTTAATGCCTGAATTGGCATTCAAAACCTGTTTACCTGACGTTTTACCTGATGTTTAGGAGAGATTTCCATGGTTCAATATCGACACAATTTGCCCCAACTATCCAACAAAGACCTGTTTATCACCGATGCCGGGTTAGAAACCATTCTAATCTTTCGCGACGGCATCGACATGCCAGACTTTGCGGCTTTTAACTTACTTGAACAACACGTAGGTTATCAAGCGCTATGGAACTACTTTCACACCTACGTCGAGATGGCTGGGCGATATGGTGTTGGGCTAGTGCTGGAAAGCCCAACCTGGCGCGCCAACCCAGATTGGGGAAAGCGATTGGGCTATTCTAGTGCCACTCTTGCCGAGATGAACCATAAGGCGATCGCCCTCCTGCACGACATCCGCCAGCGCTATGAAACCGAAGTCAGTCGCATGGTGATTAGCGGCTGCATTGGCCCCCGAGGCGACGGCTATGTGGCCACCTCAGCCATGACTGCTTATCAGGCTCAGGACTATCACCAGGCCCAAATCGCCACCTTTTGTGATGCCGATGCCGATCTGGTCACCGCCATGACTATTAACTATGCCGAAGAAGCGATCGGCATTGTGCATGCTGCCCAGACCATGGAAATGCCCGTGGTGATCTCCTTCACTGTAGAAACCGATGGTCGCCTACCCAGCGGGCAACCCTTGAAAGAGGCGATCGCCCAAGTCGATGCCACCACCCACAATGGCCCCGCCTACTACATGATCAACTGTGCCCACCCCACCCACTTTGCGGATGTACTGGTACAGGGCGAACCCTGGCTGGAGCGCATCCGGGGCATCCGTGCCAACGCTTCCAGCAAAAGCCATGCCGAACTCAACGAGTCTGAAACGCTAGACGCTGGTGATCCCCAGGATCTGGGTACCCACTACCGTCGTCTGCGGCAGCAATTCCCCCACATCACTGTTTTGGGCGGTTGCTGCGGCACCGACGAGCGCCATATCGAAGCAATTTGCAATGCCTGCCTGCCCGTTGCCTGGGCCCACCTGTCTCAGGGGCAACTAGTCGGTCTTGGCTAAACAGTTGACTCCTCTTCGCGGCTGAGTCTCCCTCCTACAGGCAAAGCGATTCACTACACCGGCATGGTGATTGATCGCATCGAAGATCGCCAAGTTGCAGAGGACAGAGGCGAAGCAGACATCCCAACCCTGCTCCAACCGTTGGGGGTGTGAGCTACCACCTCAGCCCGTCTGCCCATTCCCTCCCAACGATACAAGCTTTCACGTCCCATTCCATCAACGATTC
>RECH01000031.1 GCA_007694125.1 Leptolyngbya sp. DLM2.Bin15 | reverse complement strand
TAGCGTCAGCGTAACCCAACGGAATCTAAGCTGGCACTGGGTTTGACGTTGCTCAGCCTAGCCTAGGCAAAAAGATTTGTCAGTCAACCAGGTTGATGTCCTTCGATGACCCAAGGGCGATCGCTCTCCTTCTAGTTTTAGCCATTAACTGTAAACTTATATAAAGTTTGTATTACAAAACTATGGCTATGACTCAGATACTCCCTTCTCATCGCCGATTGCTGGGCTATGTGCTTAGTGGTTTACTCGCCCTCGGTATGTTGCTGGGCGGGATGCCCGCAGCGTTTGCCCTGGGCGGCCCCCAGCCGACGTTAAATGCCCCTGCCCCAGACTTCACCCTACCGAGCAACACGGGCGATGGTGAGATATCCCTAGCCGACTACCGAGGGCAGTGGGTGGTGGCCTATTTTTATCCCCAAGACTTCACCCCAGGCTGCACCCTCGAAGCCAAGCGGTTTCAGCAAGACCTGCCCAAGTATTTAGACCGGCACGCTCAAATTTTAGGCATCAGCGTGGATGATGTAACGTCCCACGCAGAATTTTGCGACTCGGAAGGGCTGACCTTTCCCCTGCTTGCTGATACGACAGGGGCGGTGAGTAAAGCCTATGGTTCTTGGCTGAGCGGTGTTTCCCTACGGCATACCTACTTGATTGATCCTGAGGGTATCCTACGCGATCGCTTCCTAGGTGTGCGTCCAGCTATTCACAGCGTTGAAGTGTTGGCTCGCTTAGATGAATTGCAGGCTGATGAATGAATGGCTGTGGACCCAAACAGTCCTTGAACCTATGGGTGGAGAAAAGGATAGGTGCAGCGGGCGGGCAAGACTCGCCCTAGGTGATGTCAAAGCTCCTCTACCGTCCTAGAAGAAGGGGTTGGGGTGAGGGTCTTCAAGGTTAGTCTGTTAGGCAGCTCGACAGCAGAGGTGATTGATGGTCGCCCATTCAGCCATAGGGCAACAGGATTCAGACCACTAGTCCTCTGAGGCGTAAGTAACCCGCTCATTGGCTGAGGCAGGAAACCTTGTGTGTCCTAGACGTCCTTTTCGTTGTTCTGTCTTCGTTCTTCTGTCTTGCGGTCCTAGGCCGTTTCCATCCAGTCAAAAATCTTATCAAGCTGTTCTAGGGTAATCAGACCGTATTGCCACAGCACCATGGGCAACGGATCCGTTTTTTGGACGTGATGACGTAGGGCGACGGCAATGGAGTCTTCAGGAATAGCCAAGTCGTCTTGTAAAAAGTTGATTAAATGAGCTTGTCGTTCAGTAATGTTCATGAACCAGTAGTTGATCTTCTTATGTGAGTCAATTTAACAAATTTATTAACGTTTGTAACAGGTTCTCAGAATTTGTTACGCCGAATTATACGAGGTCATGGCTGCTTTTGGATATAGATTGGCTTGGAAAGCACCATGGCCAAAAGACGTCAGGCAATCGCATCGTAGCCATCATGGAAAAACTTGGGCGATCGCCCGTTGATCCTAGAGAATCCTTAGGCGTTCATTGTGACAGGTTTTGGCAAAATCGGATCACTCCTGAGAACTATTCATGCAGATAGAGATTGGAAGTTGGGCATCTTGGCGCAACTCACGTTAGTTGTCTACCCTGATTGATCGACAAAACTTCTGTAATCCTGATTCTCACGTAGGCTGGGTTAGCGTCAGCGGAACCCAGCGGAATCCAAGCTAGTGCTGGGTTTCCCGCTGCTCAAACCAGCCTACGGAACAAGATTTGTCAGTCAATCAGGTTGTCTACCTCCTATCGTTGACCCAAGCCTCTTTGCATCTCACTGTCTAGGAAACCTCATCGTGGGTAGACCTGAGTTGGGGGGCTATGACAGTTTTAAGGGTGGAACCTGAGTGGGAACTGAGCGGGAACTGGGAATTCTGGGGTAGTTGGGACGGACGTTTCACCTTGACGGACGCGGCGCAATATCAGAGGATGCGATCGCTTGACCGTAGATGAGGGAGATGAGACGCCATGGCACAGACAGAACTCGGCATTGGCATTATTGGCACGGGCTTTGGGCAAAAAATCCATATTCCAGGCTTTCAAGCACACCATCGCACCAACGTGGCGGCAGTCTACCATCGCGATCGCGCTAAGGCAGAGGCGATCGCTGCTCAACACAGGATTCCCCATGTGTTTACCTCCGTAGACGAGCTGGTGCAGTGTTCGGCGGTGGATGCGGTGAGTCTTTCAACGCCGCCATTTTTGCACGCTGAGATGGGTCAGGCGGTACTGCAGGCGGGCAAGCATCTTTTATTAGAGAAGCCTACGGCTCTTTCGGTCGAGGAAGCGCAACACCTGCTGACGTTGTCCCAGCAAACCGGGGCGATCGCTGCCCTAGATTTTGAATTTCGCTTCGTGCCGGCCTGGCAGCGGTTGGCAGAACTGCTAGCCGAGGGCGTAGTAGGTCAGAAGCGGTTCATTACGATAGACTGGCTGGTCTCTGGCCGGGGCGATCCGAATCGTCCTTGGAACTGGTATGCCCAAAAGGATCTAGGCGGCGGTGCTCTAGGGGCGATCGGTTCCCATGTGTTTGACTATCTATCATGGCTGTTTGGCCCAGCAACGCGGCTATGTGGCCAGCTCAGTACAGCGATCGCCACCCGTCCTGACCCGGTGAGCGGTGTGCCTAAGCCCGTCGATGCTGACGACACCTGCCGCATCATGCTGGATCTGGCAGATGGGACGCCCTGTCAGATTGCCCTCAGCGCTGTCACCTACCAGGGGCGGGGCCATTGGCTAGAGATCTATGGCGATCGCGGCACCCTGGTCTTAGGCAGTGAAAACCAAAGCGACTATGTTCACGGCTTTAAGCTAAAGCTAAGTGAAAACGGTGGCCCGTTGACCGAGGTAGAGATTCCCGATCGCCTGCAGTTTCCCCAAACCTATGCCGATGGCCGCCTGGCTCCCTTCATCCGCGTGGTCGATCACTGGGTACAGTGCATTGATCACGGCAAACCTACGGCTCCGTCGCTGCAGGAAGGTGTATATTCTCAGCTATTGATGGATTTGACCCATGCCTCCCATCAAGCCAGAGCTTGGGTCGATGTGCCATCGTTAAAAGGGTGAGTAATCTCAAGACCTAGGACTCAGTGCATGGCAAAGGTGGCGTATCTCGATTGCCCGACGGGACTGTCGGGCGATATGTGTTTAGGAGCATTGGTGGATGCGGGAGTGCCGCTGCAGTATTTGGTTGAGCAGTTGCAGCGTCTGGGCATCGGTGACGAATTTCAACTGCGGGCGGAAGAGGCTAACCATAATGGCCAGCGGGCGACCAAGGTACAGGTTGATCTGGTCACGTCCCCTATCTCTTCCCACAGCCATAGTCACGATCGCCCTCACACCCATGATGCCGGCCACGCCCATGACCACAATCATCCTCACACCCATGATACTGACCCTACCCATGATCACGGCACTCGCCGCCTGCTAGAAATTGAGCAAATGATCCAGGCAGCGCAGTTGCCCGATCGCCCCACACAGTGGAGCTTGGCAATTTTCCGGCAGTTGGCCCAGGCCGAGGGAGCCGTGCATGGCATTCCACCGGAGCAGGTGCAGTTCCATGAAGTGGGGGCAACAGATGCGATCGTGGATATTGTCGGCACCTGTTTGGGGCTAGATTGGCTGAAGATTGATCAGCTTTATTGTTCAGCGTTGCCCACCGGCGGCGGGACGGTTTGGGCGGCCCATGGTCGCATTCCTATTCCTGCCCCGGCGGTGCTCAAACTTTGGGAACTGCGCCACGTGCCGATTTACCACAACGGCATCGATCGGGAAATGGTCACCCCCACAGGAGCGGCGATCGCCACAACCTTGGCTCTCCAGTTTGGCCCACCACCGCCGATGGTTTTGCAGCGAGTGGGTTTAGGCGCTGGGGGGCGATCGCTCTCGATCCCCAATATTTTACGGCTATGGCTAGGAGAAACCTCGGAGGAACAGGCGACAGTAGCGCATCATGTCCACACTGTCCCAATGCGATCGCCCGATTCCTATCCTCATCCAGTCCCCAATCCAGTTCCCGATCTATCCACCGAATCCTTACCTGGCGGATCTCTGGAGGCGATCGCTGTTCTTGAAACTCAGATTGACGACCTCAACCCCCAGGCCATTGGCTATGTATTTGATGCTCTGTTTGCTGCAGGAGCGCTGGATGTATTTACCCAAGCGATTGGCATGAAAAAGTCTCGTCCTGGTATATTGCTGACGGTGATCTGTAAAAGCGATCGCTTGGAAGACTGCGAGACGGTCTTATTTCGAGAAACCACAACGCTAGGCATCAGGCGATCGCTCTGTCAGCGGCGGGCCCTAGCGCGGGAGTTTCATCAGGTGACGTTGGATGGCCATCTGGTGCATATTAAAGTAGCGCGGGATGACCAAGGTCAGATCCTCAATGCTCAGCCGGAGTATGAGGACTGTGTGGCCGTCGCCCAAGCCACAACTCAGCCTTGGCGTCAGGTGCATCAAGCAGCGATCGCTGTCTGGCATAACCGTCAACATCTGTAGACCAAGCAACGTTCGGCATCTATTC
>RECH01000129.1 GCA_007694125.1 Leptolyngbya sp. DLM2.Bin15 | reverse complement strand
TAACTCAGGGAACCATTACTTTAGAAGCTATGCTGGCTGAGCGAAGCCGAAGCCAAAACCCAACCCTCGTTCCCTTCGGCTTCGCTCAGGGAACTCATTCGTTAACTCAGGGAACCATTACTTTAGAAGCTATGCTGGCTGAGCGAAGCCGAAGCCACAACCAACCCTCGTTCCCTTCGACTTCGCTCAAGGAACTCGTTAGCGCCATGAGGCGTATCTTGGCATAGCCCCAGACATCACTCCCGAGACTCCGAGGGTTCATTTTCTTGGCTAAGCAATTGCTCTAACCGATCCTTCGACCAATATTCTGTAGACAGGGAGATGGTGATAATTTCCGACAGCTTAATCAACCAAACGGTTCGCTCACAGCAGTCATCTCCCTCATCCGGTGTGGGGATATAAAGATCGAGAAGCTCCACAAATTCTGCATCGAGATAAATCGGCACCCCCATAAAGTCGCCATGGGGCAGCCGCACTCGAACTTCATGGCCTTGGCGAAACGCTTCTTGAAGTCGAATGTAGAGCCGATTTTGTCTGGGGTTAATGTCTAGCATCATATCTCTACTGCTTAGTTCATACATGGGGGCGATCGCTCACCAACAAGCGGCGATCGCAGACGGTTGGGCACATGATTCTAACATCGGCTGCTCAACTTGGCATCGACGGCTGGGGTTCAAGCCACTTATGCAGAATGTCGCGGGTGGGTTGACGGAAGCCAGACCGTTCATAGAGCGATCGCGCCTTGGGATTATGGTGATCCACCACAAGGCTGAGAACCTTAATGCCCTGACGCCGGCAGGTAGACTCCATCAAGGCCAGCATCTTTGACCCAATTCCCTGCCCTTGAAACGCTGGTCTTAGGTAAAGCTCATCGAGCAACGCATCTCGCCCGCCCAGTTCCAAGCTATAGCCAAAGGTAATGATTCCATAACCAGCGATCGCTTGATTGGCTTCTACCAGCCAAAACTGGCCGTAGTTCTCGTTTTGCAAAAATTCCATCAAGACAGGGCGAGTCCAAGATTCTTCAAACTGAATCCGCTCGATGGCATAGAACTCCTGCATCAGGTTCAGGGCAAGTTCAAGGTCTGCCAGGGTTGCCAAGCGATAGGCTACATCAATCGCCGTTTTGCTCATCAAAGATTAGCTCGTACAGTAATGGTGCATATTCTGGCCATATTGCCCCAAAAAGGGCAACCTTGACCAGTGAATTCTAGAAATCGTGCACGTTGGGGATACGTCTAGTCCTAGACTGCCCCCGAGCGATCGCCCTATGGTAGGTATAGTCATCATCCTCGGAAGGCGATCGCCCCTGGCTCTAAGAGCTGCCCTATCGAAACGATTCCACAAGAATACCCGCAGCTAACAAACACAGAGCAATTAAGGCAACGCGCCATAATAAAACCACGATCAAGAAGATGAAGATCTCTGCCACCGGGAGAACCCCCAGGGTGATAGAAATCAATGAGAAGAGAGTGCCACCAAAGACAAACAAGATCGTATATTTGCCCACGTTAATAGCAGCATTGAATAACCAATTGGAGGGATAATTCGGTCTCATGGTCGTCTCCCGTTCCGCTGGGGGTAAGTGGATGGCGTGAGTCGAATGATGGTTGGATTAGGAATGGTTGGATCGCAATAACGTGACGCTGACGGTGTTGGCACCCCTTACCACGGACATACACACCGAGGGCTTTGAGTTACGGTTAGGTTGTGCCAGGTTTTGAAGTGGATTGGGGAGATGGGCTGTCCGCCAAGACGATGGATGGTAGCTTTGCCGATCGCTGGTTCTTAAGGAGAGCGGCAACCGTTATCAAAGCTAGGGCAGGAGAAGATCATGGCATCACCTCAAGATTCCGAGCAGAATGACACAGAATTTTGCATCACCCAAAGCTGCATAAACAGCGTCTCCAAGCGATCGCCCAGACAGGTCATGACCATGCCGTCGTGGGTATGGCGATCGCTGGCAATCCACACCCCAGGGATACTGACCTCGATCCAGTGCTCATCAATAGCATCTAGGGTAATGACTGAATCTCTCGAAAAATGGCTGCATGGGTTCGTCCATTCAGCCTGAATCGCCTGTTCTAAATCGATGCGTTGCATAGCTTGGGTGGAAAACAACAAGGAGGCACGACTACTGTGTATATGGATGCTGTGCCCCGTACGCAGCGCCAGCAAAGCCCGACGGGCAAGCAAAACCTCTAGGGGTTCGGCGACCCGTTCGAGATACAACCCCATATCGGAGTAGGTGAGTTTAAGCATGGATCACCTCTGGGTTAAACCATCTAGATGAAAAGAAATGATGAACGACGCGATCGCGGAGCCTAGAGACCAACAAAAACCCCGCTCCTGGTAACTCAGAAGCGGGGTCAAGATCTAGCACAAGGCTAGGTTTAGGTGACACTGGGTATGACCTGAGGTCGATACCTGCCGCTCTGATGGATGACTTGGATTGGATATACAAAAATAGGGTGATCAATCCCTAGGACATCAGCACTTACGTCTAGATTGTCGGTATCACGATGGAGCAGGGATACCATCAGGCCGGCAGCATCCAACAGATTGGAGACGAGCGATCGCACCCCAACGGTCAACGCAACCTCTGCACGTCCACGTACCGCCTTGCTCCCAATCCCTAGAACCAAAGCCATGATCAGCCGATGCACGAGGGGGACTATCTCAAGTGGATTCGTACCATACCCATGGGTAGCCCAGCACCGACGCTCGGTGTTGCTCTCAGCCAGCGATCGCTCAACGGAGATGCCGTTGAGGTGCTGTAGAAGTGGCTGTAGTGCAAGAGGTCTAAACATGGAACTAGCCAGGGTTGAATGGTGAAGATATGGGTGAAGATAGAAAAAACTGAACAATACAGATCTAAGCAAGATATATCAATGGCTTGACGCCCAGGAGGAGCACCAGTGAAACCAGTCGTGAATCACAGTCAAACCTTACCTGGAAACTGGAAAGCAGATGCCATTGATCCCAATACAACTCAAGTATTCAAATACTACACTTGTAGCATCTAGAATGTCCAGCTTTTTTCACGATCTGGAAAAAGCCATCAAGTTTTCCATTCTGTCACCAGGGTGAGGCTTAACCAGGTGCCCCGATCGTCATAGCTGCGAATCAGCCGCTGGCGGAGATCAGGGCGCACCAGCCAACCTGCTTCTAGGAAGAAAGAGCGCCGATTGGGAATGCTCAGAGGTGTGTTGCAGGACGCTCCATCGGGCAGCATCAGCAGTTGGATTGGATAGGCCCCTTGCGTGAAGTTGAGGGTTGCACCGTCAATGCTGGCTTCAGAGGTGATGTAGCGATCGCTCCAGAGCAAAGACTGGGTGAGGCGATCGCCGTCGCGTTGAATCGTGAGGGTTGTGCGACAGGTGGTGGGCGATCGCAGATCGGCATAGAGGGTGATCGCTTCCCCACGCCATAGACCGACGAGTTGATCCACCGTCAAGGGTGGACGTTCTTCCGCTTGACTGCCCTGCCGCTGTTCACGAATGAGCGTGATGCTGTCTAGATGGCTCTCGGTATTAAACAACGGCACCAAACGCAGGCGGCGATCGCCCTCAATAAACCCAAATTCGGCCCCAAATTGCGAAAAGGGGCCATACTGCATCGATCCTTGGGAAAAGGCTCCATTTTCAAAAAATAGGACACTCCGACTCAAGGAGCTGTACTCAAAGGTTTGGGCAGATTCAGCCGAGCCATTGGTGGGAAAGCGCTGCACCGTTTGCTGCATGGTTGCCCGATCCGCCGTCGGCACCAAGGAAACCAGCGTCGGCATATCCGACTCGACCTGTCCACTGGTTCCGAGACGCGTGAATGAGCCGGCCCAAATACCTGAATTTTTCAGAAGGCGTTCCCACTGGGAGAGAGAGGGTAGTTCCGTCATCGACCTGCAAATGAAACGTGATGGCGTAGTCACCTAAAGGGGCGATCGCCTTTTCTATGATGACTGCTTCTATCGAAGATGCAAGCGGTTGGATCCCCATGGTGCTAACTTGCAAGCCGGACTAGAGAGGTGAGATCGCCCCGTCAGATCTAAGACTCCGCCTAATGTCAACCCAACCAAGGGTTCCCCTCCTCTCCCGACGTCCCATCTGCGCAACGAATTCTCACCATGAGAATCACCAAAAAATCTGTGCCGAAATTATCAAAATTCACCCAAGCTTGTATAATGACAGACTCAATCTTTTAACAAAATGTAAAGTATTAGAGAGTGATTACATGGTCATTTCTCAATCAATCTGGGTTGCGTCGTATACCGTCGCAGCAACACTGACAGGACAGGCTCCATCGACCTTAGAGGCAGGTTTGTCCGATGCGCTATTCATGGCGGAAGCTGGGGGCGTTCAGATATCGACCCAGCCCGCCGAACAGTTCCTCAGTGACCTCAACCCAGACATCAAAAAATTAACGTGGCAGATGGCGTCCAATCACGACGATCCAGCCAGCGATCGCCTGGACTCCGAAGCGCCCCTGTGGCTAGGAACTTCATTCGACGCCATCGCCATGATGCCGGACTTGCCGCCCCCCCTACCCGTGGATGTAACCTACATTCCACGCTTCAGCCTTCCCCTGCCTGAGGGCGTCGAGATTCCAGCAACCTCCTTTCAACCCATCACGTCAGATCATCGATGCATACCCTCCCCAGTCGAGGATGTCGGGCTGCTCACCAGACCAGTTTTAGAAAATGAGGAGCATCTAGCTAGCTATCAGGTTTGGGTGGGCAAATATCCGGTGATCGAACTTCCCACGGAGATTCGCGCTGATTGGGTTGCTCAACGCCTCCGTTATCAGTTGGAAGAGTTTTCACCCAAATCCGTAGACGTGCGGCTCATCCAGCGAGATGGCGTACCCACCATTTACCTCAACGACCAACTGCTGGTCATGGTGCATGAGGATTTGGCAGCAGACTATGATCGCAGTGCCGATCTCTTGGCGATCGCTTGGGCCAACAATCTGCGCATTGCCATTGGTCAAGCTCCCATCACCCTAGTCGAAGCCCAAACCCAGCTTTATGGTCTTGCCTACACCGGAGAAGTCATGGATGGCATCGCCTCTTGGTATGGCCCCTACTTCCATGGTCGTATCACCGCTACGGGGGAGACCTTTGATCAAACTGAATTGACCGCAGCCCATCCCTCTCTTCCCTTTGGCACATACTTGGAGGTGATCAACCTGGACAACGACCAGTCGGTGATTGTGCGCATTAACGATCGCGGCCCCTATGTGGGAGAGCGATCGCTCGATCTTTCCCGCCAAGCAGCCCAATGCATCAATAGCGAGAGAACTGGGGTGGTTAACTACGAAGCTCATGTGCTGGCAGCCGTTCCCCAGAGCCCTCCCACCTCGTCTGCCGCTCTCGTGAACGATCACCTGATCGCCCAAGCTCAAGAGCGCTTGGAGGATAATCCGTCTTAGGGTTGATGGTGCCATGTTTTGACCCTAGTGCTGCGAACCCACCTGTCTCCATACCTGATTGGTAGCGCTAGTAGGGGCGATCGCCCCTCTAGCTTGGTCTAAATCCAGCTAGAGGGGTCATTCAGAAGCGATCAGCAGCGATCGCTTCCAGTCCTAGACAGGTTTGTGAGCCACCCAATACTTGCTCATGAAATGGGTTACGGTCGGCTCCACCGTGAATCCGGACGTTTCTAAACGTTTGACCAAGTCATCGGTGACATAGTGGCGATAGTAGGGTTCATGGAACATCTTCGGAAAATTGCGCATGGTCACCGCAAATTCAGGGGAATCGCTTTCCTGAATCGAGTCACAGATGACTAATGTGCCCCCCGGCTTCAGCACCCGAAAACATTGATCGATGACAGCTTGGCGAGCGGCGGGCGGCAGTTCATGGAACAAAAAGACGCAGGTAATTCCATGAAAATAGCCATCTTGGTAGGGCAGTTCCTCCGCATTCGCCTGAGCTAATTGGGGTAGTTCGCCCGGCAGTTGAGACAGATGGTGGTTGGCCTTGCGGAGATAGGCGGGAGACAAATCAGTGCCATAGAGCGAGGCTTGGGGCAAGATGCCGCGCACAAACCGCAGCGTTCTACCGGTTCCGCAAGCCACATCCAAGACGCGCAATTGACTGGGCAGCACGGTGCTAAACGCCGCTAGCCCCTGTTTCAACGGTGCCAGCACTCGCCGCCGCATGGCATCGGCGGAGCCATTGAAGAGAATTTCAACCTGGAGGTCATAGAGGTTGGCAGACAGGTCACTGAGATACCCGTTGGTTTGATGGTGAAAATTTTGCAGATAGTAGCTCGGGTAGGCCTCGGTATTGATGGCCTTATCAAAGTCTTGATGGCGTTTTTGCTTAGCCCGCTCCCAAATAGCGGGCATATCCATCACTAACAGGGGATAGAACCGGAAAAAGTCATCCCAGGGATTATCAAACAATAGCTCTGCCGGATACACACCCTGCTCTGCATCATGCCAATCCGTTTCCAGTAAAATGTTGAGCCGCTGGCGAATCAGGGCCAGAACATCCACAGGTAGGGAATCTGTTTGGCGATCCTCTGGAGCAGGAGAAAAAAAGCTGAGCATCTGAGCGCTTAGGGTTTTATGAGCTAAACCAAATGCGCTCTTGCCTTGCTGAACGGTTTGATAAGCCAGCTTAGTCAGGGTGTCTGTCATGGGATTGCTTAGCAAGAATTCATCGATTCACGGTTTACTGTAAACAAGTGTAACGAAGAAATGAGGGTCAGTTCAGCCGACGATGGAAAACTCCTTAGAAATGGCAGATCCTCTTTTCGGTACAATTAGGGCGATAGATCAATCAGTTGAGAGATCAAAGGGATAGGTATATGCGAATTTTAGTCATGGGTGGCACCCGCTTCATTGGTGTGTACCTCACACAACTCTTAGTTGAGCAGGGGCATGAGGTGGTGCTATTTAACCGAGGCAATCGGCCGGCTCCGGTTGAAGGCGTAGCCCAGATCCATGGCGATCGCCAAGATGCTGATGACCTGAAGCAAAAGCTCGGTGATGAACGCTTTGATGCCATTTTTGACAACAATGGCCGCGAGCAGCGCGATACTCAGCCGCTGATTGACCTTTTCAATGGCAAGCTACAGCACTTTGTCTATGTGAGTTCGGCAGGGGTCTATCAAAAATCCGACCAAATGCCCCATCTGGAGGGAGATACGGTTGACCCCAACAGTCGCCATAAGGGTAAGTTTGAAACCGAGGCCTTCTTATTTGCCCAATCGGTACCCTTCACGTCGGTGCGTCCGGTTTACATCTACGGCCCCCAAAACTACAATCCCCTTGAAGCCTGGTTCTTTGATCGGATTGTGCGCGATCGCCCCATCCCTATCCCCGGCAATGGGCAGCATCTCACCCAGTTGGGACATGTGTACGATCTAGCCATGGCCATGACCCAGATTTTGGGCAATCAGCAGGCCGTCGGCAAAATCTACAACATCTCCGGCGATCGCTACGTTACCTTTGATGGCTTAGCCCGGGCCTGTGCGATCGCGGCGGGCAAAGATCCCGAGCAGCTCCAGATCGTCCATTACAATCCCAAAGACTTCGACTTTGGCAAGAAAAAAGCCTTTCCCATGCGCCTGCAGCACTTCTTTGCCGATATTCACCACGCCCAAGCTGACCTCAACTGGCATCCGAAGTATGACCTGATCGCTGGTTTGAAAGACTCCTTCCAGACCGACTATCTGGCGAACGAAGGCGATCGCCCCCCGGTCGATTTCAGCCTAGATGATCAAATTCTAAAAAGCGCATAGTATTTCCAGGGGGGCAGGCTACCTTTACCCCTAGCACTGAATCGGATACCCTGGGTGTGTCCTTGATAACTCAGTGGTAGAGCGATCGCCCTTAGGTGGGTTGGCGCTTCATCGTTAGCGTTCCCCATCGCTAGAACGGATCTATGTCTGCCACCCTCTCTCTGGCTACTCTCTAGCGACAACAACTAGCGCACGGAGTTTGTTTAGCCATGGGGGTGTTACCGTGGCGATAGTGGTAATCGTGGCGATACTAACGATAGTGACGATACGGATACAGGTCAGCGATCGCCTTGGTTAGATTGGTTAGAGCGTGACCATGGCTCATGAACGTCCTCAGGGTAACCGTAGGTAACCGAATCGCTGTACTGGTGAAACCACGGGTAGAGCAGATGGCTAGGATCTGTGACCGCGTGACCTGATCCATCCTGGATCCGTAACTCGATCCATCAGAGTAGCCGGGCCGAATCGATTCATTCACTGGAATCTATGAACGCATCCAGTTTTCAAGACTCTTCTCTATATGAGCTAGCAGCCAGCATCGAGCAGGTTTCCCAACCGCTGCAGATCAGTCCCACCACATTCAAGTCGATGCTGTCGGCGATCATGGATGTGCTCAGCGAGGCTCAAGAACCCGCAACACTGTGGATGAAGCTGCCTCGGGGCTATGCATGGTCGAGTGAAGTCGAGCGCTACCAACGGTCGGCCCATCCCGACAGCGCTATCTATGTTCTGAAAAATCCTCAGTCTGCCTACCGCACCCCAGAGGAGAGCGATCGCCCCCCATCTCGCCCACCCAGCGGCGACTCCAACATCTTCGACTGGGACTCCGACTCGGATTCAGATATTCATTTTATCGAGCCCCTGCCCTCGCCCTTTACCATCTGTTCGGCGACCTCCCTCCCCCTAGCGGCCCATAGCCAACTGCGACGGGAATATTTTTTAATGGTGCGATCGCCTCGATTTTCTGTCTTGCTGCTAGCCCATCGTCCGCGCAGCGTCCGCCCCAGCACCAGTCCCGACCCGGCACCTCCCAGTATTCGTCCCCAAACCACGGCAATTTTGAGTGATGAGGGTAACCCCAGTCGGCGGAAACACCCCCTCCTCTGCATTTGCTCATTTATTCCCCAAACAATTCAGCAGGTCTTCTCCGGCGTGCATCAGGCGATTCAGGCAGGACAGCTCAGCGAACCCAGCCCCGAGGGTCAGGCCTTGTTGGAACAGTGGGATAACCTCACCCAAGGGGAGGCGATCGCCTCTAGCCCGGCCCTGCTGGGCCAGTTTTACAGTCGGCAGATGTTTTACCAGGAAGAACTGTGGCATCGTAGCGCCGCCGATCGCAAACTGTCGGAGCAAGTCGCCACGCTTCAGCTTGAATGCGAAGGCTTGACCAATCGTCTGCGCATCAAAGATGAATTCCTCAAAAATGTGGGACAGGAGCTGCGTACCCCCCTCACCACCATGAAGACAGCCCTGACCTTATTGGAATCCCCCAATCTGCGGCCGCCCCAGCGCCAGCGCTACATGGAGCTGCTCACCAAGGAATGCGATCGCCAGAGTGCTTTGATTACCAGTGTCCTAGACCTGATGCAGCTAGAAGACCATGCCGACCACGCCCTGATGCAGCCAATTCGCCTATCAGACGTGGTGCCCGGTGTCGTCAGCACCTATCAGCCCCTCGCCCGCGAACGCGGCATGATGCTGGCCTACACCATTTCCAGCGATCTACCAGCGGTGTCCTGTTTACACAAATGGCTCAGCCAGATTGTCATCAACCTGCTCGATAATGCCATTAAATTTACTCCCCCCGGCGGCGAGGTCTGGGTCTCTGCGAAGCAGCAGGGCGACTACATCCAGCTTGAGTTTAAAGATACCGGCGTGGGAATTGCGCCAGCAGAGCTATCGCGGGTCTTCCGACCGTTCTATCGCCTGCGGGGCCATCAAGAAGATCAATCCTCTGGGCCAGGTCTAGGATTGTCCATGGTGCAGCAACTGGCCCTCAACTGTGGCGGTTCGGTGTCTGTGCGTAGTCGGCCCGGGGAAGGATCGATCTTCCATGTCCTCCTACCGATTTACAATACCTGAGGGCTGGGGTCGTCAACCCAGCAATCAGCATAGCGAGGCATGGGACGGTGAGAACTTGGCAAGCAGACATCTATCGTCGCCCCCTACAGGATGGGGCGGGCAATCCTTTATGGGAGTTCGTCGTCGGTGAGGGCGATCGCGCTTTATTAATCGCCGCTTGTCCCCAGCCAGCTCTCAGCAGTGCTTGGCTAACGGCGCAGATCACCACTGCCATCAATCTCCATGGCCAGCCCGATCGCCTGCAGGTGTTTCGTCCCCAGTCCCTTAGCCTGCTGGAAACCGCTTGCCAGAGTCTGGGCCTATCGGTAGAAGCAACCCGCCATACCCCCCAGCTCCACGCCCTTTTGGAACAGCGGGCCCTAGACTATCCCCACCTGCCCAACTACACCGGGGAAGCCTACGATCCCGTCGCCCTCGATCGCCCACCGCCGCTGCCCCTAGCTGATAACCTCTGGGGAGAAAGCTGGCGCTTTGCGGCGATCGCCGCCAGTGACCTCGACCTGGCCTTTGGCGATCGCCCCATTCCCATTCGCGTTTGGCCCGAGGCCCTGCACCCCCACACCCTCCAACTCGCCTCCACCACCATGGTGCCCGGCGTGGTGATTTACGGAGGGCGGCAGTCCATGCGCCTAGCTCGCTGGCTAGAGCAAGCCGATCCCGTATCGCTGCACTACATACCCGGTGCCCCCAATGGACTGATTCTCGAAGCTGGTTTGGTGGATCGCTGGATTCTCACCACCTTTGATGACCCCGAGGCGATCGCCGCCGGACAAAGCTATCAGCAACGCCTACAAAGCAGTCAGGGTCTACATTTTCTCCTGGTGCAGCCCGATGACTCAGGGGTTACCTACACAGCTCTGTGGCTGCTGCAAACAGGCCGCTAGCCGACCCCATGGGTAACTTCAAGACCGCTTCAGTTCGGGAAACCGTACTGATCAGTAAGTTGCGGAGGCCTACCTCAGTCCGCTAAATTAGCACTCAGGGAGTGAGAGTGCTAATCCCTCATTCCTAACTGCCCTCGCTTCACTACGAGTTGCGATTGCAGTGGCTACGACTGCTCAGTCAACCTAGTTGATCTGAAAGAGTTGTAGCATCCGTTAAAACTTATATGCCTTGCACACCGTGCAATTCTAAGTTTTTTCTATTACACCGACGAAGTTGGAGAGTATTCCTATGGCAGCAGTATCCCTTAGCGTTTCGACAGTTACGCCCCTAGGCGATCGCGTTTTTGTGAAAGTGAACGCATCTGAAGAAAAGACCGCTGGTGGCATTTTGCTACCAGACACCGCTAAAGAAAAGCCTCAGGTGGGCGAAATTGCCGCCGTTGGCCCCGGTCGGCGCAATGATGACGGCTCCCGCCAAGAAGTCGAAGTTAAAGTCGGCGATAAAGTTCTCTACTCCAAGTACGCAGGCACCGACATCAAGCTCGGCGGCGAAGAGTATGTTCTCTTGTCCGAAAAAGATATTTTGGCCGTCGTTGCATAGACGCCATCAGATTTGAGGGCTAGACAGTCTCTGCGTTCCGAAGCGATCGCGTCTTCGGTTTAGCACCTCAATCAATCCCTGCATTTCAACACATCACTCAACACTTGAAACTGAGAACCCTTTAGGACATCGAACACTATGGCTAAGCGCATCATTTACAACGAAAATGCTCGTCGTGCTCTCGAACGCGGAATTGACATTCTAGCCGAAGCAGTGGCAGTCACCCTAGGGCCCAAGGGCCGCAACGTGGTGCTAGAGAAGAAGTTTGGCGCACCTCAAATCGTGAACGATGGTGTCACCATTGCTAAGGAAATCGAACTAGAAGACCACATCGAAAACACCGGTGTGTCCTTGATTCGTCAAGCGGCGTCCAAAACCAATGATGCAGCTGGCGACGGCACCACCACCGCCACCGTCTTGGCCCACGCCATGGTTAAGGAAGGTCTGCGTAACGTAGCCGCCGGTACCAACGCTATTTCCCTGAAGCGGGGTATCGATCGCGCGACAGCATTCTTGGTTGAAAAGATTGCTGACCAAGCCCGTCCCGTAGAAGATTCCAACGCGATCGCTCAAGTCGGTACCATCTCTGCTGGTAACGATGAAGAAGTGGGTCGCATGATTGCCAGCGCCATGGACACCGTCGGCAAGGAAGGCGTGATTTCCTTGGAAGAAGGGAAGTCCATGACCACTGAGCTAGAAGTCACCGAAGGGATGCGCTTTGAAAAAGGCTATATCTCTCCCTACTTCGCCACCGACACCGAGCGCATGGAAGCGGTGCTGGATGAGCCCATGATCCTAATCACCGACAAGAAAATTGCCCTCGTGCAAGACCTTGTACCCGTGCTAGAGCAAGTGGCTCGCTCCGGTCGTCCCCTGCTGATCATTGCAGAAGACATCGAGAAAGAAGCCCTAGCAACCCTGGTGGTCAACCGTCTACGCGGCGTGCTCAACGTGGCTGCTGTCAAGGCTCCTGGCTTCGGCGATCGCCGTAAGGCCATGCTAGAAGACATCGCCGTGCTCACCGGCGGTCAACTGATCACCGAAGATGCCGGTCTGAAGCTCGACAACGCCAAGCTGGAAATGCTCGGCAAAGCTCGCCGCATCACCATCACCAAAGACACCACCACCATTGTTGCAGAAGGCAACGAAGTGGCTGTGAAGTCACGCTGCGAACAAATCCGTCGCCAAATCGACGAAACCGACTCTTCCTACGATCGCGAAAAACTGCAAGAGCGCTTGGCTAAGCTCTCCGGCGGTGTGGCTGTGATCAAGGTCGGTGCTGCAACCGAAACCGAAATGAAGGATCGGAAGCTGCGTCTAGAAGATGCCATCAACGCTACTAAGGCAGCCGTTGAAGAAGGTATCGTCCCCGGCGGTGGCACCACCCTGGCCCACTTGGTTCCTGACCTAGAAAGCTGGGCTAGCACCACCCTCAGCGGTGAAGAACTCATCGGTGCAGGCATCGTGGCTCGGGCGCTCACCGCTCCCCTGAAGCGCATTGCTGAAAACGCCGGTCAAAACGGTGCCGTGATCGCTGAGCGCGTCAAGGAAAAAGACTTCAACATCGGCTACAACGCCGCAACCAACGAATTCGTTGACATGTTTGAAGCTGGAATCGTGGATCCTGCCAAGGTGACCCGTTCCGCTCTGCAAAACGCAGCATCCATCGCTGGCATGGTGCTCACCACCGAATGCATCGTGGTTGACAAGCCTGAATCCAAGGAAGCTGCTGGCGCTGGCGCTGGCGCTGGCATGGGCGGCGACTTCGACTACTAAGGTCAACGTCTAGGGTCTAGGTCTAGGGTCAAATCCCTGAAACCTATGCCCTAGGGACATCCATAAGGCGATCGCGGATCACAATCACAGATCACAAACAGCGATCGCTTCTTCAACCTAGGTTGATCCTCAGCGCTACTCGACAACGGGTAGCGCATTTGTTTGTGTAAAGAGAGGGGAGTTTGCTAAACTCAAGCGTTGGATTCACCAGAACAAATTACTACAATAAGCACAGTTAACCCATGAGGAGTGCGATCGCATCTCATCTACCAGATTCTCTAGGGTTTCCAGGTCATCGGAATGAGGAGCGCTGGAACCAGGAATGACAACCGGGCTGATTCTAATCACGGCTATCTTGATACTCGGCGGTGTCATTGCTACATTGGGCGATCGCATTGGAATGCGCGTGGGCAAAGCGCGCCTGAGTTTGTTCAACCTCCGTCCTCGCCAGACAGCCACCGTCATTACGATTTTGACCGGTGGCATCATCTCCGCCTCGACCCTAGCCATCTTATTTTTAATCAGCGATCAGCTACGCACTGGGGTTTTTGAACTCCAGCAAATTCAAGACGATCTAGCCATGGCACGCCAGGGGCTAGATGAAACCCAGACTGAAAAATCTCGGATTCAAGACGAGCTAGAGCGATCGGTGAATGAGCAACGGCAGGCAGAAGTCCGGCTGCAAGATATCAACCAATCCCTTGGGGATGCGATCGCCCGCCAACGACGTACTCAGCAACAGTTAGAGCGCACCCGTAATAACCTAGATCAGCTAGAAACCAATTTCCGCCAAGCCCGAGAGCAGTTGGTTACGGCATCTCAGCAGGCCGAGCAACTGCAGTCGGAAATTCAGGCTATTCAACAAGAACGGGCTCAGCTTTTAGCCAATCGAGAGCTAGAGTTGGCAGAACGGGATGCAGCGATCGCCCAACGGGATGCAGCGATCGCAGAACGAGAAACCCGTCTGTCGGCCCTAGAGCAAGACCAGGCTGAACTCCAGCTCGATATTGCCGCCCTAGAGCGAGAATTTCTAGGGTTGCGCCAAGGTAATGTAGCTCTCCTGCGCAATGAATCCTTGGCTTCCAGCGGGGTGCGCTTGCAAAATCCTGACCTAGCCAGTGAAGCTGTCAACCGTCTACTGAATGAAGCCAATCGCGTGGCGACCCGTGCCATTCTGCCGGATATCCTCGCCGCTGAGCAAGACCAGGTGATTCAAATCACGGTAGCGCAGGTTGAGCAAATCAAAGAGCAACTTCAAGACGGCCGCGAATATATTGTCCGAGTGTTTTCCGCCGGCAACTATGTGGTGGGCGAACCCTGCGTTTTGGCTGGGGAAGCCTGTGTTCAGGTCTATGCCGTCGCCGCCGTCAACCGGGTGATTTTTCAGCGAGGAGATGTGATCGCGGCGGTCTCCGTGAATCCATCGGAGCTCACCAATGCCGAGCTGGTTGAACAGTACGAACTACTCATTGCAGCTAGCCGCTTTCAGGGTCGCCAGGCTGGAATCTTGGCCGAAACGATCACAATTGCCGGTGGGCGATCGGAGGCCGCGATCGCCTTCTTCCAGCAGCTTCGGCGATATAGCGTCCCCATTGAAATCCGAGCGGTGGCTGCCAACACCATCTCCACCCCTGGGCCGCTAGAAATTGATCTGGCCGCTGTCCGCAATGGTCAAGTGCTGTTTAGCACCGCTACCATTGAGGGTGAACCATAACGGCTGGGCTATGATCGCTCAGATCCACCTCTACCAAGGATTCCCCACCATGGTGAAAGCTGCCCAGTAGAAGGGATGGGAGAGATTATCACCACTGCCTTCAAAGACCAGAGACGATGGCAGGATCAGGCGATCGCCATTCCTATCGACCAACTGTCCTTGTTCAACCCGCCAATCGCCTCGGAGCATCGCCTGTTGGGCGGCCTGCAAGGCATGGGACTTGACGGGAGCCGTGCGCAGTTGGGTATAGAACTCCCGCATAAAGACTAACGTGGCGCGATCGCTCACATACCAAAGGCTAGCCAACACCGACTTCACCCCAGCCTGCACCGCCGAGCCAGCAAAGCCAAGTTCCGCCGTTTCATCCCCCAAGGCGGTGCGGCAAGCGCTGAGCACCAGCAGTTCCGTTGCTGGACTATCAAGCCCCAGTTGACGGATATCGCTTAAGCTCAGCCGCTGATCCCACAGTTGGATGTAGGAATTGGCCAGGCTGCCCGGCTTAAATTCGCCGTGGGTGGCCAGATGGACAATGCCATAGGGGGTTTGCGATCGCTGGAAGCGTAGATTACCTAATGTGAACGCCTCATTCAAGAAGGTTTGCCCTCGCCATAGCTCCGCAGTGATGCCCTGCACTTCGAACGGAACAGCCGGCAAGGGCAGTTGATCGGTAAACTCCGAGGCTCCCATAGCCAACACCGACGTGTTGCGAATGTCCACATAGCGGGTATCCGTGAGGCTAAGACTGGGCATCAGACCAATGCTGTACTGCTCCACGAGGAACTGATTGCCATCATGGAGCGCCGCAACCGGGAGCGATCGCAAGCCTGTGGTCATGACAAAGACCAGATTTTCCACCTCCTGCTCCTGCAGATCTGCCAAGATCGGCGAAATCAGCCAGGTGTAAAGCTGTTGAGAGGGGGGCAGGTAGTTCTCAGGACGACTCCGGGGATTGGTGACCTGCAGGCGCATCGAGTTGGCCGCATCTTGCACCTGTTGACGCGTTACGCCAGACACGGTTACCCGGATGGGATTCCCGGATGAGGTCACCAGCAGCAGTTCTAAGATATCGTCAGGACTAGATTCCGAGACCACCCGTAGAGGCGCATCCATGAAGCGATCCAGATGATCGGCAACATCCCCACTCGCGGCTGTTTCCAACGAGTTAAAGTCATGGGGTAGCGTTGACGTTGGGGGCACGAAGTCTACATAGAGAATGGCAGGCTTGATCCCAGCGTCTTCCTCAATGCTCTGCAGGGCAATCTGCCCCTCATTCAACGTAGCGACAAGGCCACTGTTATTGGGCACCCACACATCCACCACCTCACCGGAGACATCTCTAGCCGGCTGATCGCGATCAAACGATCTGGCACTCCTTCTCAGGGTCGGCGCTTCGTTCACCCCAGTAATGCGAATGCGTTCATCGCCATTGGCGTTATCAAACGTGCGTATTGTTTCCCCAATCACAGGCACAGGAAATACGCTATTGGCCCTCCCCCCGGTGAGAGTCACCGTTCCAGCTACAATATCAGACGCCGTACCGTTGAGATTGGACACATCTCCCACCGTAAAGGGTACATTGTTGGGGCCGCCCGAATGGGTAATTTGTATCTGACCACTTGCATCCACAACCTGCCTGGCGCGGCTAATTGCAGAGATAGCACCGCTTGTATCGATACTGGGCGCACCCTCAAAGATCTGTCCCGTAATCAAGACGCGATCGCCCGTGAGGATGACATTGCCCCCCTGTCCAAAAAAGCTCGATGCATTGATGTATTCAACGGTGACATCGCCAGCGGGATAGGTCGCCCGATCTAAGCTAGACAACGTGCGAGTATCTACGCTGGGATCATTGATGCTGAGAATCGTCACCGACCCAGCCGCAGTGCCGCTCCCGCCAGACCTGAGCGACGTATCGATGCCACCACCTCGAATATCTCCCCCAGCAATGATGCGCACATCCCCAGCGCGCCCGAAAAGACTGCTTGTCTCAATATCGCGGGTTTGAATGGAGTCCTCGGCCCTCAATTCGACCGTTCCGCTGGCCCCGAAGTCACGAGTAGTATCTAAATTTCCTGCAATGATGCGCGCTGCAGCAATAGTGATATCACCGCCTAAGGTAGCGATCGCGTCATTGCGGTTCATGCGAAAGCTACCCCCACCGCTGTTGTCAGAATCAGCAATGAAGGTGAGGGAGGTACCCAGAGAACTGCCGCTGAGTCTACCGCCACTTAAGGGCTCGATGCGAATATTGTTCGTCGCTTCCAGAATTGTATTGGTACTCTGCAAAGCATTTTCTAAGGCCGCTTGGGAAATGGTAAACGTGCTGCCCGGCGCATCACCTGCCAGGATTTGTTGATCGGCTAGTTGATCGTCATCAGGAGCTGGGCCCGCTCCGGCCACAATCAAGATATTGTCTGGATCCAGCAGCAGGGTGCCGGGGGTGCCGTTGACGGTGCGGGTCGTCACCCGGCCATGGAACCGCAGAGACTCCCGTCCTGAGATTTCCACCGAGCCACCTCGACCACCCTCTCCCCCTCGGGCCCCAATCCGCCCAGAAAAGCTGGTCGCGCCATCAGACCAAAGCACCACCTCGCCCCCTTCAGCTTGGGGCGTCAGAGCGTTGGCACGAATCCGCGTCCCGTTATTCACCACCGTTATTTGGGAATTGGGTATGGGGTCATTGCCCTGGTAGCCGCCGCCGATGCGCACCTGGCCCGCTGTGGCCCCTGAAACATTGAGGGTAGCGTCTAGAACACCAATGCGATCGCCCAGGATATTAATCTGAGACCCTTGAGACTCGACGCTTGCAGTTGTCAACCGTCCTGAGGCGATCGCTGTCCCTGCCTCCGTGGGAATCGAGATCTGGGAGCCGGTGAGCACCACCGTACCGTCTGGGTTCACCTGGACGCCAGTGGCATGACGCAAGCCGGGGCGAGTCAGCAGTTCCGGCAGGGAGGGTGCAGTCAGCGGCAGAATGCCAGAGACAGAGGGTATGGCAACAAGGTCAAAGCTAAGGAGCCTACCCTCGGATTGAAGGCGTACATACTGTTCACCCTCCACCGCCGCCAGGGTAATGGTGCCGCCCGGGGCGATCAGCGTGCCGGTATTCACCACGGTGCCGCCTAGAAGGGTAATCGATGCACCTGGATCCACCCGCAGCCGTCCCGCGTTGACGATCGCTCCCGGCTCCCGCAATCGGAAGATGAAGCCATCGGGTTGCCCTACTAACGTTTGGTAATTGCTGAGCTCGGTGCTGCTGAAGAAGCGATCGCCGAAGGTAATGCGATCGGCACTGGTGGCAGTGAAGGATGATGGAACATCCAGCCGGGCATTGGGGCCAAACAAGATGCCCGCCGGATTCATCAACACTAGGTCGGCATTGCTGCCCGTCACCCGAATCAAGCCATCGATCAGCGACGGATTACCGCCCACCACTCGACCCAGGATAGTCTGTACTTCAGCATCAGTGCGAAAGTTGGCCAGTTGCCCTGGGGATAGCCCAAAGTCTTCAAAGCTATGGAACAGGTTTGCACCATTCTCAGATAATGTACCGCCCTGAATGATGAAGCGATCGCCCTGTCGGCGCACCCCCGTCCCCAGTTCATCCTGCCCCGGTGTCACCTGGGCCTGCACCGGCAAAACGACCCCGAGTAACCCCATAACCGTGATGACACCGACGTGGGAGAGCGATCGCTCCTGTCCCAGCTTTTGAGCCATGATGAACCACCTTGTGATACTAGACCGGATATGTAACGACGAGCAACATGATGCGAACTAGGCTACGGGGCCCTGTTGCCTGATGGTCTCAAAGCAGATGAGCAATTCAACGAGCTGAACAGATCAAGGAATCTGAGTAGGAGATAAGCTGCAAGCTTCCTGCTCTCGTAAGCTGGGATCCTGATGCTTTTATCCAATAAGCTGGGCGATCGCCCTCACCTGATCGAACCTTCAGCAAGCAACTCAAGATAGAGATGACTACATTGATGACTACATTGTAGGGTTGTTTGCTGCGGGAAATTACCGAGTCAGAGAGCCTTGTCATACGCCAAACCCCTTGCCCAGAAGACAAGGGGTTTGAAGCATCATGATTCCATAGCCTGATATCAGAGACTTAGCCGCACTCGCCTAGCCAGTACGATGCTCTCGTCCCTACCAAGGATTCCCCACCATGGTGAAGGCTGCCCAGTAGAAAGGATGGGACAGATCATCGCCACTGCCATCGAAAATTAGGGAAGGTGGCAACATCAGGCGATCGCCCTCTCGGTCTACCAACTGTCCTTGCTCAACCCGCCAATCGCCCCGGAGCATCGCCTGTTGGGCGGCCTGCAGGGCATGGGACTTGATGGGAGCCGTGCGCAACTGGGTGTAGAACTCCCGCATAAAAACTAACGTGGCGCGATCGCTCACATACCAAAGGCTAGCCAACACCGACTTCACCCCAGCCTGCACCGCCGAGCCAGCAAAGCCAAGTTCCGCCGTTTCATCCCCCAAGGCAGTGCGGCAGGCGCTGAGCACCAGCAGTTCCGCGGCCGGACTATCGAGCCCCAGTTGACGGATATCGCTCAAGCTAAGCTGCCGATCCCACAGTTGAATGTAGGAATTGGCCAGATTGCCCGGCTTAAATTCGCCGTGGGTGGCCAGATGGACAATGCCATAGGGAGTTTGCGATCGCTGGAACCGTAGATTATCCGACGTGAATGCCTCATTCAAAAAGGTTTGCCCTCGCCACAGCTCCTCGGTGATCCCCTGCACTTCTAAGGGCACCCCTGGTAGGGGCAGTTGATCGGTAAACTCCGAGGCTCCCATAGCCAACACCGACGTGTTGCGAATGTCCACATAGCGGGTATCCGTGAGGCTGAGACTGGGCATCAGACCAATGCTGTACTGTTCCACAAGGAACTGATTGCCATCATGGAGCGCCGCAACCGGGAGCGATCGCAATCCCGCAGTCATAATAAAGACAAGATTTGCCACCTCCTGCTCCTCTAGATCTGCCAAGATCGGCGAAATCAGCCAGGTGTAAAGCTGTTGAGACGGCGGTAGATATTGCTCACGCCGACTCAGACGATTGGTGATCTGTTGGCGCATCGAGTCGGCCATGTCTTGCACCTGTTGGCGGGTCACACCGGGCACCGTCACCCGAATGGGACTGCCGGATGATGTGACGAGCAGCAGTTCTAGGATATCGTCAGGACTAGGTTCCGGTATCACCCGCAACGTTGGTTCAATAAAGCGATCTAGATGATTAGCAATATCCCCAGTCGTACTCGTTTCGAGCGCATTAAAGTCATGGGGTAGCGTCAGCGTTCGGGGTACGAAGTCCACATAGAGGATGGCAGGCTTAACACCGGTTTCTTCCTCGATGGTTTGCAGCACAATTTGCCCTTCGTCGATGGTGGCGATGGGAATCGGACTTTCGCTAGGCAAGGGCGGCTGTGCCTGTTCGGGTGGTTCTACCCCACAGAAAGGTGGACAGATGGCCCCCGGTGGCAGCGTGATCTCCGGTGGTTCCGGTGGTTCCGGCGGCTGAGGCGGCTCCGGTGGTTCTGGTGGCTC
>RECH01000229.1 GCA_007694125.1 Leptolyngbya sp. DLM2.Bin15 | reverse complement strand
AAACCCTGAGCAAGGGTGGGCAGCCTGGATCATGCCGCCCAGGTTGGATCTGGCACTATTTTTTCTTCTTCCGGGATCCTTTCTTGCCTGCCTTGGCTGAACTGATCGGATCGAGAGGCCCGTTAATCAGGGCGTTCAGACCATATACATGGCGGCTACCGGCCAGGGGAATCAGGGTGATATCCCGTTCATCCCCAGGTTCAAACCGAACGGCGGTGCCCGCGGGAATGTCCAAGCGCATACCCTTGGTGGCTTCCCGGTCAAACTTCAGGGCGGTGTTCACTTCAAAGAAATGGAAATGGGAGCCGACTTGGATGGGGCGATCGCCGCTGTTGGCTACCGTTACGGTCAGGGTAGGCATCCCTGCATTCAGTTCAATATCGCCGTCGCCTGGAATCAACTCACCGGGGATCATGGCTGATGCGGGAGCGGCGGTCTTTGCTGATGTTTTGGATGTTTTTTTGGCCATGGGAGAACCTTAGCGAATCGGATCGTGAACCGTCACCAGCTTGGTGCCATCGGGAAAGGTGGCTTCAACCTGCACCTCATGGATCATCTCAGCAATGCCCTCCATCACATCATCGCGGGTGAGCAGGGTGGCACCGTAGCTCATCAAGTCGGCAACGGTGCGGCCATCCCGTGCGCCTTCTAGGATGGCGGCCGAAATCAAGGCAATGGCTTCGGGATAATTCAGCTTCAGACCGCGATCCTTACGCCGCTCGGCCACTAGGGCTGCGGTGAAGATCATCAGCTTGTCTTTTTCTTGGGGAGTCAGTTGCATAGGTGAGGTGAAACCAGCGGGTAGGCAATCGTTGCAAGAATCATGCCTTAGATGGGGCGCGATCGCAACTAAATTGTGTTAAATCGCTATGACGTGAGGTCGGAGGACACCGCCACCCGAATGACTTGGGAGAGGGGGCTTTCCACATCGCCGAGCCGGACCTCTGGGGTATTGCTAATCAGAGGGGCGAGGGCCGTGAGCAGCGATCGCAGATGGGGGGTGCTGGCTCCGCTGTCTACATAGACCCGTTCTGCTAAGTTGTTCAGCCGTTTCCAGGTGGTGTATAGCTTGGCAATGGTTTGTTCAAGCTGGGCTGCTTGGTTGACCATATCGGCAGTGGAACTCAGGCATCCCACCCGCAGAGCTTCCTCCAGCGCCGATTCTAGGTCAAGGGGCGTGGTGGTCAGGGCCTGCACTTCGGTGGCAGATTGCAGATACTTGGCCAGGTAGCGAGCTTCGGCGGTAACCTGTTTGACCGTGTCGAGATCGGGGCTAGCCGCCACTTCTTCTTGGAGAGGAACTTGGTGGGGGGCAGACAGTTTTTCCAGTTCTCGCACTAGGGGAGCGACATAGCGGGTGGGCAGGCTATTATCAGCAGCCTTTTGCCGAATTTCTGCCGGCAGCAGCTCAGAACTCATAGCCGTCCAGTCATCCGAGAGATGCCGCACTTCCCGACGGGTAATGTGGTCACCGCGCCGGGCTGCTTCGCCCACCATCTGCTGCACTTCCGGGGCAGATTGAGCCGTTTCCACAAAGGCTCGCTTGCTGAACTGGTTCACATGCTCAGCTTCCAAAAAGCCGCCATCAATCAAGGTGTCAGCGCTATCGGCGACTTCGATCCAAGAATAGGCCTGGCTTTTGCTAATGTCCCGTTCCTTGAGCCAGTTGAGAAACCCCGTGCCCCGGCCGTCCCCCGATCGCTTTTCTCGATCGCGCACCGTGCGGAGAATGCGCCCACGCCAGATATCCGTCTGTAGATCGAAGCGATCGCAAATCTGCCAAGCTTGGGATACGGTATGTTCAAACTCGCTGTCTGATACCTGCTCATCGTGGGGATCGGGGAGATGAAAGCCTAGCTCAACGGCGTTATCCGAGGTGGTGGGGAGGGCGGAGGACATGGGAACGGATTGAACCATAGCTGTGCTTAGAGATAGGGTGATCAAAGACGATAGCCGGATCATTATGCCACGATCTTCCAAATCTCAACGGTGGGATCTGACGGCACACCAAGGGGGCGATCGCGTTGAGATTCAGTTGAGATTCAGTTGAGATTAAAACGACCGACACTCATGGGGTTCAAGCCCCGTAATTCTGGAACAGCTTCTTTTGATCTTGGATGTGTTGCTTCAACCCCTCAACGGGTGCTCCACCCACGGAGACTGTGAAGTGTCTAGCACTCCATAAGGCTTCTTTCCCATTGGGTTTGGGGAACCCAGCCAGCCCATACCGTCTGCTAGACACCCCTTTCAAGGCGTTAACCATCTGAGAGATAGCCAACTTAGGCGGATACTCAATCAGCACGTGAACATAGTCGGTATCGCCTTCAAACTCAAGCACCTGAAAATTCATCTTCAGCGCGACTGACCGACAAGCTTCCTCAATCACCTTGAGCCCATCAGCACTCAATATGTCCTGCCGATACTTAACCACAAAAATAACGTGGGCTTTCAAGTCTGAAACACTGTACTTTTCTCGTCTATACACGGCTGCAATCTAGATGCTGACCAACGTATGATAGCAGCATAAAAGCTCTACACCTGAACAGAATCTACTCGGCTGACCAATAGGTTCTAGCGCTATCCCACCTTGTTGGGTCTGGCTGGGTCGTGTGGCATGATGCGCCGACCCTGTGCCGACCCTGTGCCGACCGCCTGAAAAGCTGCCTAGCTCTGGTGAACGTCAGAAGATCTGCATCACCCAGGGCAAGAAGATGCTGGAGCGGCTCTGCCTGTTTGGATGTAGCTGGATGGGATGTCTGGGGAATCCCCGCACCTTTAGTTTGGGGCGGATGTCAATCCACCTCTCGAACTGTGGCACACTAGGCTAGTTAGCCCTAGGGAGAAAGGTGAGAGGTGTCGTCCTCCTCTGCCTGTCCAATTTGGCTACGTCAACCTCGCTCACATGCCTCAGCGCCCACGATTTTCATGGTTAGAATGTCCTCGTCCAATGGTGCCAGTTCCTCGTTGGCGATCGCGTCTCGCTTCCGGCGCGCCGTCCAAGCGGGGGAGTTTCTCATTACCGCCGAGGTGATGCCGCCCAAGGGGGGTGATGCTAGCCGCATGATTGCCATGGCAGCGGGGCTCAAAAATCGGGTTCATGCTGTCAATGTCACGGATGGTAGCCGAGCCGTTTTGCGCATGTCGTCCCTAGTGGCCTCGGCGTTGCTGCACCAGCAGGGCATTGAGCCGATTTATCAAGTTGCCTGTCGCGATCGCAATCAAATTGCCCTACAAGCCGATCTAATGGGGGCCCAAGCTCTGGGGCTGCAGAACGTGCTAGCCCTCACGGGTGATCCCATCAAAGCCGGAGATCATCCCCAAGCCAAAGCCGTCTTTGATTTGGAATCCGTACGCTTGCTGAAGCTGATTGATCGGCTGAACCAAGGGCTAGATGCCAATGAAAAATCCTTGCCCGATGGTGCCACCCATCTATTTGCTGGGGCGGCGGTGGATCCCCAGAGCGGCAGTTGGTCGGGGCTGCAGCGCCGATTTGAGCGCAAACTAGCGGCCGGAGCCCAGTTTTTTCAAAGTCAGTTGATTTCTGATTTCGATCGCCTAGAGAAATTCATGGATCACATCGCGGCGGGCAGCCAAAAACCGGTGCTAGCCGGCATCTTTTTGCTGAAGTCGGCTAAGAACGCAGAGTTCATCAACCGTAATGTACCCGGTGTGCACATTCCCCAGCATTTGATCGATCGCCTGGCCCAGGCCAGCAATCCCCTCCAAGAAGGGATGCGCATTGCGGCGGAACAGGTGCAACTGGCCCGCCAGCTTTGCCAAGGTGTGCACATGATGGCGATTAAGCGCGAAGATCTGATTCCCGAGATTCTTGACCTAGCCGGCATTGCCCCGGTGAGTGATTTGGGGAGTGATTTGGGGAGCGATTTGGGGAGCGATCGCCCCTGTATTCAGGCTCCTGCTCCCTAATCTTGACTATCCCTGCTATCTAATCAGCAGATTTTTGGGATGAGGCTTTCTTCGAGGTTGTAGACCGGCGGCTAGTGGTTTTCTTCGTCGTCGAGGTTTTGCTACTAGACGTTTTGCTGCTCTTCGTCGTTTTGCCCTTGGCCGTGGAGGACTTGGTGGTTTTGCTGGTCGATCGCTTGGTTTTGCTCTTGCTGCCTTCCTTCTCGGTCAGCAATCCTACAGCCTGTTCCATGGTCACCGACTCAACCGTGCCACCCTCTGGCAGCGATACGTTGGTCTTGCCATGCTTAATGTAAGGGCCATAGGGGCCATCGTAGATATTCACCGGTTCTTGATCGCCTGGGTGCTCGCCCAGCTCCCGCAGCGGTTTTGCGGCTCCCTTACGACTGCCTCGCCCGCGCTTGGGTTCTGCCAAAAGCTCCAGAGCCCGCTCTAGGGTAATGGTGAGGACATCGTCTTCTTTCTTAAGCGATCGATAGTCTTTGCCGTCTTTACCCTGGTCATGCACCACATAGGGGCCAAAGCGTCCTAAACTCGCCTTGATCTTCGCGTCGGTGTCGGGATGGACACCGAGGAGTCGGGGCAGTGCCAGTAGGCCCGTAGCCATCTCTAGCGTTACCGCTTCAATGGAGACACCTTTGGGTAGAGAAGCGCGTTTGGGCTTGGGATTGGCCTCCGTCGCCTCCCCAAGCTGCACGTAGGGGCCATAGGGGCCAATTAATAGATAGATGGGCTCCCCTGTTTCTGGATCAAAGCCCACTTTATCGGGGCCTTCCGTCTTTTGCCGCAGCAGCAGTTCTACCTGATCTGGATCGAGATCGGCCGGGGTGAGATCTTGGGGAATCGATGCCTTCACCGGGCCATCCTCGTGATCGACTTCGATGTATGCGCCGTAGCGACCAATGCGGATCTTGGCATCCAGCCCTTCTAGGGTGATGGAGCGGGCTTCGGTGGGATCAATTTGGTCTTCCTGTTGCTTCACCTGGGTTGCCAGACCTGTCTCTCCTCGATAGAACGAGTCTAGGTAGGGCAACCAACTGGCCGTGCCGGTGGAAATATCATCTAGGGTTTGCTCCATGCGAGCGGTGAAGCCCGTATCGACTAAATCGGGAAAATACTGCTCTAGCAGGGTGGTCACGGCGAAGGCGGTGAAGGTGGGGGTGAGGCTATTGTTCTGCATCTGGGCATAGCCTCGGTCGATGATCGTACCGATGATGCTGGCGTAGGTGCTAGGACGACCAATGCCTTCACTTTCAAGCATTTTCACCAGCGATGCTTCGGTATAGCGGGCGGGGGGCTGGGTTTCATGGGCGATCGCTTCTAGATCGGAGCAATCTAAGGGATCCCCAGCCTGGAGGTTGGGCAAAATCACCTCTTGGTTTTCGATGGCGGCATCCGGATCATCGGAGCCTTCCACATAGGCGCGGAAGAAGCCAGGGAAATCAATCCGCTTGCCGGTGGCCTTAAACTCGGCGTTGTCGGCTTCAATCATCACCGTGATATGGGTTTGGCGGGCCTCGGCCATTTGGGTGGCAACGGTGCGCTTCCAGATCAGGTCATAGAGCCGCAGTTCCCGATCGCGCAGACCCGTTTCCTGGGGGGTACGGAAGGTGCTGCCCGAGGGGCGAATGGCTTCGTGGGCTTCTTGGGCTCCCTTGCTCTTGGTGTCATATTGCCGAGGCTTGGGGCTGAGGTAGTCGCTGCCATACAAATCTTCGACACAGGTGCGGGCGGCAGCGATCGCCTGTTGGGATAAATGCACCGAGTCGGTTCGCATGTAGGTGATATAGCCCTGCTCATAGAGGCTTTGGGCGGTGCGCATGGTGTCCCGCGCGGAGAGCCGCAGCTTGCGGTTGGCTTCCTGCTGCAGGGTCGAGGTGGTGAAGGGGGGCGATGGACGCCGGGTAGAGGCCCGCTCGTCTAACCCTGAAACTGTCCAGGGTACTGACTCTAGGCGAGCCTGCAGTTCCCGCGCTTCCTGTTCGCCCAGCAGCAACACATTCCGCCCAGCCGCCACTTGTCCTGTGGCTTCATCAAAGTCACTGCCGTTGGCCAACCGCTGGCCGTTCAGGGTGACCATCTTGGCGTCAAAGGGCGTCTCGTGGCGCAGCAGCGTGGCTTTGAGATCCCAGTAGCTGCCCTTGCGGAAGGCTCGGCGCTCGCGCTCGCGACGCACCAAAAGCCGCACCGCCACCGACTGCACCCGCCCAGCCGACAGACCCCAGGCAATTTTTTTCCAGAGCAAGGGCGAGAGGGTGTAGCCCACTAAGCGATCGAGAATACGGCGAGTTTCTTGGGCATGAACCAAGTCTTCGTTCACATCTCGGCAGTTGGCGATCGCATCCTGAATCGCCTCTTCGGTAATCTCGTGAAATACCATGCGCTTGGTGGGCACCTTGGGCTTCAAGACTTGGAGCAAGTGCCAGCTAATGCTTTCCCCTTCCCGGTCTTCGTCTGTGGCTAGCACCAGCTCATCCGCCTGCTTTAAGGCCTCTTTGAGGATAGAAACAATTTTTTTCTTGTCTTTGGGAATGACGTAGAGCGGCTCAAAGTTGGCATCAACGTTAACGCCCAGCTTGGCCCATTCTTCCTTCTTCACGCTAGCCGGAATTTCACTAGCCGACTGAGGCAAGTCACGGACATGCCCCATGGATGCCTCCACCCGATAGCCCGCGGGGAGGTAGTTGCGAATAGTCCGTGCTTTGGTTGGAGATTCGACGATGACGAGAGTTGACATGAGCCTTAAATAGGATTCAGTGGATGAGTGGATCTGACCAAGACTAGACTGCCTTGGGAGTGAATGAGAGACGAGTTGATGAGCCTAGACGTCCCCGATGGGTTGTCCGTGCTTCATGGTAAGACCCAGGGTTGCCCCATCCCCTAGCCCAGCGAGGCTGAATCAGCGGATCCAGTCTTGTCTGTATGGCTTGCCCTTGAATCTGCCTAGACTCGAATCTGCCTAGGACTGTTGTCTCGTATGCCATGCGTGCTTTACAGGCGCGAACCTGACCGCCTAAGTTTTCAGTGTCCACCCGTCTAATCAGCCTGCTATACTATCCCGTCCTAGCATGAGAATGGAACAACATCAAATGAGCTGTTAGATCTCTACTTATAACTGATGTCGGCAGAAATACAAGGAGAAATTGCGATCGCTTCCCCTCAATTCGGTAAGTTTGCAGAGTATGATGCACAATGGAAAGGGTTTGTGAGACTGGGGAATTCACTTCCATCCCACAAGTTCCATTGCACATTCCATTGCACAATTTGAGATATGGTGTGAAAGGAAATCGTCCTCTTAAAACATTATCCTAAGCATTTCCCTATCCTTACACGATCTGTCCGCCATTTCTGTCCGCCACTACTGACTCTTAAAGCGCTCAAGCTCTTATGGACGTTGCTAACTTAGCCGCACAACTTAACGCTCAAGTCATTTTGCCAGAGGGTATCGTCATCGCTACCCTGCTGATCATCTTGGTAGGAGATCTCATTGGCGGGCGCACATCCTCCGCCCAATGGTCGCCCTACGTAGCCGTGACGGGCCTGCTCGGAGCGGTTGTTGCCCTCGCCTTGCAGTGGGATCTTGATAACCCTATTTCCTTTCTGGGTGCGTTTAACAGCGATGCGCTAAGCACCGTACTGCGAGGGATTATTGCTCTTTCAACCGCTTTCACCATCTTGATTTCAATCCGGTACGTGGTGCAGGCTGGCACAGCCCTAGCGGAGTTCATCGTCATTTTGATGACCGCTACCGTGGGCGGCATGTTTCTCTGCGGTGCCGACGAACTGGTGATGGTGTTTGTGTCGTTGGAAACCCTGAGTATTTCGTCATACCTGTTGACCGGATACATGAAGCGCGATCCCCGCTCCAATGAAGCCGCGCTGAAGTATCTCTTGATTGGTGCGGCTAGTTCGGCCATCTTCCTCTATGGCGTGTCGTTGCTCTACGGCTTGTCTGGGGGAGAAACTCGCCTCTCGGCTATTACGGCTAGCATCGTCAGCGGTAATGTCCAAGACTCGATTGGTTTGCTCATTGCCCTCGTCTTTGTGATTGCTGGCATTGCCTTCAAAATTGCTGCAGTGCCCTTCCACCAATGGACGCCGGATGTTTATGAAGGCTCCCCCACCCCAGTGGTGGCGTTTTTGTCGGTGGGCTCCAAGGCTGCCGGTTTTGCCCTAGCGATTCGTCTATTGGTGACGGCCTTTCCGTTGGTGGCTGAGCAATGGCAGTTCGTGCTCACGGCCCTGGCCATCTTGAGTATGGTGTTAGGGAATGTGGTGGCCCTCGCTCAAACCAGCATGAAGCGCCTGTTGGCCTATTCATCCATTGGGCAAGCTGGATTTGTCATGATTGGGCTGATTGTGGGCACCGATGCAGGCTATTCCAGCATGGTGTTCTACCTGATGGTCTACCTGTTTATGAACCTAGGCGGGTTTGCCTGCGTGATTCTCTTCACCCTGCGCACCGGCACCGATGAGATTACGGAATACAGCGGTTTGTACCAAAAAGACCCGCTGTTGACCCTGTGCCTCAGCGTCTGTCTCCTATCTCTTGGAGGGATACCACCCTTGGCGGGCTTCTTTGGGAAGCTCTATCTCTTTTGGGCTGGCTGGCAAGCAGAAGCCTACACCCTGGTGTTGGTGGGGCTATTAACCAGCGTAATCTCCATCTATTACTACATCCGTGTGGTCAAGATGATGGTGGTGAAAGAGCCCCAGGAAATGTCCGATGCGGTGAAGAACTATCCAGAGGGCATGTGGAACCTCTTCGGAATGCGCCCCCTGCAGGTGAGCTTGGTCTTGGCGCTCGTGGCTACCTCCCTAGCTGGCGTCTTGTCCAATCCGCTGTTTACCCTAGCCAACGAATCCATTTTGCGCACGCCGTTGCTCCATCCACCGGTGGTGACTCAGGCTGAACCAGCGCTTCCAGTGGCCCATTCTGATGCAACTGCGGATCTCAGCTAGCGATCTGGCTACACTACTCGTTGCCCTGAATAATCTGCTTCACGGTTGTCAGGGCTTCGAGGCTAATAAATCCGCGACGATGCCCTTTATGGTTGGACATGCCTAGGGCAATGGGTAGGTTGAACTTAGGGTTTCGATAAAACCGGGATGATGCGTTGATATACACCGTGGCACTGGCCATCTGGGAGGCAAACAGGCGACTTTCCTGGTAAGACTCTGTGGCCAGACAGTCGGCATGGCCGCTGCTGTAGCGATTCATCCAAGCGATCGCATCGTCTAAGTCTCTCACCCACTTAAAGGCAATGGTGCGGTTGAGATAGGGCTGCCGCCATTCCGTGGGTGCTACGGGGCTCAGCTCCGGGAATTCCTTGGCTAACTCTTCATCCCCCTTCAGTTCATACCCTTTCTCCAGCAAGCTACCCCACAACAGCGATAGGGAGGAGGGCAGATGATTGCGGTGGATCAAAACTTTTTCGATAGCATTGACGGGATCTGGCTCGCTGGCATGGCTATCTAAAATCATCCAGCGGACGAGGTCGATGCCGGCAGAGGGCGACCAGTAGAGGTAACAGTTGCCGATCGCTGTTTTGAGGACAGGGGCTGTGGCTTGGCGCATGACTTGCTGGACGAGGCTAGCCCGACCGTAGGGAATCACCAAATTCACGGCGCGATCGCAGGTGACCAGCTCGTGGGTGAGGTCGCCGCAGTCTGACGGCAGGGCTTCAAGGCTGCTGGTGGGCAGTCCAACCTGCTCTAGGGCCGATTGCAGGATGCTGGCGAACATGTGGTTAGACTGGCTGGCCTCACTGCCGCCCTTGAGGATGAGGCTATTGGCCGTGCGCACACACATCCCCGCCGCGATCGCTCCCAGCTCTGGAAAGGCTTCATAGACCAGCGCGACGACTCCTAGGGGCATCAGTTGGCAGTAGGTTTGCCCTTGGGCCACCGCGTAGGGCGGATTTTGCACCTGCTGGAGTGGATCGGGCAAGTCGCTCAGACGCTGCAAAATAGCGATCGCTGTTTGCAACCGCTCTGGCGTTAATTTTAGCCAGTCCAAGATGAGCTCGGGTACAGCCATTTCCCGACTCGCTTCTAGGTCAAGGGTATTGGCCTCTAAAAGGTCATCTTTATAGGCTTTGATTCCCTTGGCCATCGCCTGCAGGGCACGGCTGCGATCGCTGCCGCTAAATTTCAGCAGCTCAAGGGAGGCCTCATGGGCCCGTTGGGTAATGACTGGAATTAGATCGGGTGAAGAAATGGAGGAATATGCTGCCATGAACTACTGTCGATAGGCCATCCAGAGCATCAACACTAGCATCACAATGACTAGTGCAGCAATAATGCGAAAGGCAATGTCAGAACTCAAGATTGACTGCAAGATAGTAATGAGGAGTAAGAACGCTAACCCCAGCAAAATCACCAGCATGAGAATGGGCAAGTAGCCTCGTGCTAAGGATGGATGCACCATGCTCCACTGTCGTCCTGTCCAGCGCCAGACTTTCTTGTAGGGGTAGTGGGAGGATAGCTGCTCTAGAGCATAGCCATTTTCTTGAACAACAAAGATTTGCTGGCAGCGATCGCACCCAAACGCCTCAGTGAGAGTAATCGGCTTCAGTTGACCATGACGGCGGCACGGACAGGGATACTCAGCACTTAAATCAATCTTGTGAGGTTTTTGTGGTTGCACAAGTAACCCTAGCGGTGAAAAAGGTTGAATAGCTTAGCCTGGTAAGGGTTGCACCACCCTTGCATAGATCGATAGAAGTAGTAGTACAGGTCGGCTGCTAGCCTGAGCCGTGACTCGGCCGGCTGCTCTCGCTGGTCGTGACCATGGCGATCGCTTAAATTTGACGTATTCTAGCGCGTTGACTGGAATGAGACTGGGTTTAGCTGAACCAACCTAACCGTCAACCATCATGCTATCTGCTTTGTGGTTAGGGCGATGATGACCAAGGGCGAGAGCTTAGATGAAGACGGATTCCCATGGTGAGAGAGAGACCGCCGTTGGTTGCATCTGAATAATAGAGGCAACCGCCTAGATTCTTAACCGTGGGAATCATAACCTGTAGCGTAGCAAACCCTCAAAAATTGTCAAGGTGACTGCCGGACAGCGAAATACCTCAGAATTCCAGGAGAATTTTGAGGACGTAGGTTACTTGGATTTTTTAAGCGGGTAACGCGATTCGAACGCGCGACATTCACCTTGGCAAGGTGACGCTCTACCACTGAGCTATACCCGCAATTTCTTGTGCTTTATTAATGTGCCAGAAATTTCAGACTCTGTCAACCCGTTTGGGCTGAAATTTTCAGCTAGCCCCGTCACATTTCCCAAGGTTTGTCCTAGCGGGTCACGGGCGGGGCGGGAATTAGCGCAACGTGCGTCCCTAGGCGTCTAGATTGCCAGACTCGGCAGCGATCGCTCGGGAAACATTGGGTAGAGCCTGGGAGGAATTGCCTGCCAGTTGACCCTGGGCGTTGCCTGGGGGGGCTTTACGAAGCTGGCGCATCAAGCTGGCCATTTCAATCGCGCTCATGGCATAGTTCCAGCCTAGATTGCTCTTGATGCCGGCCCGCTCTAAGGCTTGCTGCATATTGTCGGTGGTGAGGATGCCGAAGGAAATGGGCACCCCGGTTTGAAAGGCTGCAGCAGCGACGCCCTTGGAGACCTCAGAGGCTACGTAATCAAAATGGGGTGTTTGCCCGCGAATCACGGCTCCTAGGCAAATAATGGCATCATAACGACGGCTGAGCGCAAGCTGGTGCGCGACAACCGGTATTTCAAAACATCCAGGCACCCAGGCATAGTCAACCTGAATGCCGGATGGATCGGGATCAATTCCATGACGCTTCAGGCAGTCTTGACATCCTTCCAACAACTTACCCGTAACTAAGTCGTTGAAGCGGCCAATCACGATTGCTAGGCGCAAATCCTGAGTTTGGGTAAAACTGCCCTCAAAAACTGTCATTATTTATAACGTTTTGTAACATCAAAAGATTGGCTCGACTCTGAAACCTGGGACTATTAAACTACCAAGTAATTTAAGACTCCCACCAAAATAACCAGAGCGACCCAAACGCCAGATCCTAGAAACAGAAGCCGTCTAGATTGATCCCAGTTTTGTGGTGACGCATAGGCCACGGGTACTCCGATCACCATGATGAACGAGAGTGCGACTAGCGCAAACAAGAATAGGTTGAAAACAATTGTCATTCCCTTGGTTCTCCCACTAGATCGTGAAGACTACTGCAAACAATACGAGAGACTCAGCCAGCGCTTTGGAACGTCGGGAAACCCGAGCTTGCTCCATGGTCGATACCTGTCTGGGTCATGGAGGGCGATCGATGCACAAACGCCTGAGCGTTGCACACCCCCCAGTAGTTAAGCTATCAGAAATTGCCCCTCTCTCTGCACTTAATTCTAGTAACTTCGGGGACTAGCTGGGGAGGGAGTGGGCGAGGGGAACGTTGGGGGTAGCAAAATGCAGGGTCGTGATGGGGCATGATGATCCGGCGATCGCTGCCGTTTGACGATTAAATAGGGGGAGGAGGAAAGCTCCACCCATGGTTTGGGCTCCTCTAGATTTGCTGGTTGACCTAGAGAATAGCGTTATGGACTATGAGACCGCCCACCACATTTTGCTCACCCAAGGCCAGGTTCCAGCAGCGGATCCCAATCAATTTTTGATGCGGTTGCAGACGGGGCGTCCACCGGTGCCGGGGCAAGTGACGACCATTTTGCTGGCGCTAAAGGTGATCTTTGAAGAATTGCGGGAGGTGCCCACCCTCGATCGCGATCTGGCTAATGCGCTATACCAACTGGCTGGAGACAGTCGTCGTTGGTATGACCAAGGACGGCAGCAGGGACTAGACTGGCCGCCGCTCTTGGATGAGGACTTGCAGCGGATTGCGATCGCTGTTCGCAGTATCTTTGCCGATACGTGGCACAATGCTTGAGCCGTGATCTGCCGTCAGCCTGTCCTCTAGTCGCCTAATCTATGAGCCGAGATTTGTTTGCCCAAGCAGCGATCGCCCAAGTTCCCAAGTTGTTGACCCTGATGGATCGCAATCGCCATAGCCCTACCTATGGATGTGGCGATCGCAACTTTTGGCATTACAAAATCATTGACTTTCCCAGCGGCATGGCCCAGGAGTTTGTCTGGCCCTTGGCCTTGGCCTACCAAACCGATTGTCCCGACAATCCCTTCTATCACCAGGCAGCGCTGCGGGACTGGGTAGCCGCCGGTATTCGCTACGCCGCCCGCAGTGCCCATCCCGATGGCTCCTGTGACGATTACTTTCCCTTTGAGCGGGCCAGCGGTGCTGCCGCTTTTTCCCTGCTGGCCTGCTTAGAAAGCTATGAGATCATCGGCATGGATGACCCAGCGGTGCAGACGTTTTTGGCCCGACGGGCAGATTGGCTGGCCGATCATCAGGAAAGCGGTCGGCTGTCCAACCATCAGGCGCTGATTGCCTTAGGGTTGGAGCGTTTGTCTACTCAGCTTCACAGCTATCAATGGGATCGGGCTAAGGCGCTGCGCCTAGAACAGGTGTTGGATTGGCAAGACTCGGAGGGCTGGTTTCAGGAATATGAAGGCTGCGATCCGGGCTATCACACCCTCACCATTTCCTGTTTGGCGCGTTTGTATGACCTGCGCCCCGATCCACGTATTCAGGAAGCGATCGCCAAGGCGGTGGAGCTGGCCAGCTATTTCGTCCATCCCGATGGTTCCTACGGCGGTGAATATACCAGTCGTAATACCTACAACTTTTTTCCCCATGGCTTTGAGCTGGTGGGGCGCTGGCTGCCCGAGGCGTTGACCATCAACGATCGCTTTCTGCGCGGTCTGGCCCAAAACCTCGGCCCCTGCTACGCCGACGACCATATTATTGGCCACCATGCTTGGAATTATCTTCTGGCCTGGCAAGACTTTCAGCCCCGCATGGATGATAGAACTCCGGCGGTTTCTCCCGAGCGCGATCGCATCTGGCTGCCCCATGCCCGTCTCTTGATCGATCGTCGCCAGGGTACGGAGCTGTACCTAGCGCTGAACAAGGGTGGGGTGTTTAAGCTCTTTCGCGATCGCCAGCTTGTGGTGTCCGACACGCAATTCTCCGTCCAGGTGCGGGTGGGCACATCGGTCAAAACAGCGGTGGCTCACTTGGTGGGTGACTATCGTGTGGAGCAGAGTGAGGACGCGATCACTATTCGGGGTGCCTTGGGCTGGGCGAAACAAACGCAGATGACCCCTCTGAACCTTTTGATCCTGCGCGTCGTCATGCTGACCGTGGGGCGCTTCTTCCCCGACTTGATTCGTCGGCTGCTGCAGCGGGTGTTGATTGTGGGCAAAGCTCCAGCTCCCTTTCAGTTTGTGCGGCACTTGACCTGGGAGGATGGACAGTGGCAGGTGACGGATGAGCTCCATGCCCAGAGTTGGGATGCGGTGCAAGCGGTGGCGATCGGCGGTGATCAAACGTCCATTTACGTGGTTATGAGTCGCACCTTTCAGGCTGGTCAGCTTCAGCCTTGGTTAGACTTGACTTCCCAAGTGCGTAGCCTTGGTGTTGGTGATCCCCTCGTTCTGACACGACGCTTGTAGGAGTGTGGAGTGTGACAGCTCTAGGCTAGAAAAGCCGTGTATCTACCGTACCCAGGGGCGCAAATTCAGCCTATAAAGATTGGGTACTTCTCTATGGTTAGTCCAGTGTTTAGGATGCATGGCATGAACGTAGCCTTCAGACGATCGTGGTGGGTAGGTTCATGGTGCCATACCGTTTATCCAAGATGCTGGTAGATGTCCATGGATGCAGCTTTTCTGACTCAACTTCATGCCTATTGCCAAGATGGTGCAGCGTTGGCTGAACTCCAGCAGATCGTGGCAACCTCTGACCCCACTGTACCCACACTGCTACCCATGGGGCAGCAGTCTATTCTTTTTCGCGTGATTACTAAGATTCGCGAATCTCTGGATTTAGCGACTATTTTTCAGACCACCGCCACGGAAGTTCGGCAAACTCTGAACGCCGATCGGGTAGGCGTGTTTCGCTTCCATCCCAACTCAGGCTGGGATGATGGAGTCTTTGTGTCGGAAGATGTGGTGCCTCCCTATCGCTCGGCGATCGCTGCCAAGGTGCATGATCACTGCTTTGGCGAAAGCTATGCCAGGCGCTACCAGCAGGGCAAGGTCTACGCCATCGATGATATTTATGCGGCCCATCTCAGCCCTTGCCACATCAGCATTTTGGAACAGTTCCAAGTGCAGGCCAATTTGGTGGTGCCGCTGCTGCAGGGCCAATATCTTTGGGGCTTGCTCTGTATCCATCAATGCGCTCGCCCGCGTCTATGGCGGCCGGCGGAAATTCACTTTGCCCAGCAGGTGGCGACCCACTTGAGTGTAGCCATTCGGCAAGCGGAGCTTCTGGAAACGACTCGGCAACAGGCGGAGCAACTGGCACAGATGCTGCAGGATTTGCGTCATAGCCAGACCCAGTTAATTCAGCATGAAAAAATGTCTAGTCTGGGGCAACTGGTGGCGGGGGTGGCCCATGAAATCAACAATCCTGTGAATTTTATTTACGGCAACCTATCCCATGCGCAGCAATATGCTCGGGACTTAATTAACTTGATTGGGCTTTACCAGACGGTGTATCCCGATCCACCTCAGTCTATCTGCGATCGCATTGAGGATATTGATCTAGATTTCATGCAAATCGATATCGTATCTACGCTTAAATCCATGCAGGTGGGAGCCGATCGCATTCGGCAAATTGTGTTGTCTCTCCGCAATTTTTCCCGGTTGGATGAGGCCGATATGAAACGGGCCAATGTTCATGAAGGTCTAGATAGCACTCTGCTCATCCTGCATCATCAGCTCAAGGCCACCACCCACCACCCCACCATTGAGGTGATGCGCGACTATGGAGACTTGCCCCTGGTAGATTGCTTGCCGGGGCAGCTCAACCAGGTATTTATGAATATCTTGAGTAATGCCATTGATGCTCTGCGGAGCACGGGGGCTCCAGACCAACCCTGCATCACGGTTCGCACCTTCTGCACAGAGGCGATCGCCCCTCAGCCAGCAACCATCACCATTGCGATCGCCGACAATGGCCCGGGCATTCCTGCCGACATCCAACCTCGATTGTTTGATCCCTTTTTCACCACCAAGCCCATTGGTGAAGGCACGGGGTTAGGCCTGGCCATCAGCTACAAGATTGTCGCAGAACACCACCAGGGAACAATTCGCTGCATCTCAAATCCGGGCCAGGGCTGTGAATTTCAAATTACCATTCCGGTGAGCCAAACAGCGATCGCCTCTGAGTAGCCCGCTCTGGGGGCGTTTAGAATGGGGAACGTCCCGTGTGCTGTTGTGCCCTTGAAACCCCATTATCAAATTCCTATCCAAGACTGTGGTGAACCGCTGGTGCCGCTGCCGGCCGATGAGTTTGCCTTCGAGCAACCCCATGCCTATGTCAACTTGGGAGCACCCTATGGCGATCGCTCTCCCTTTTTTGTGCGGCAGGGGGTGTTGGATCGTCTGCGCACCGCCCAAGCTCAGTTGGCCACCCACCATGCCGACTGGCGGATTTTAATCTTCGATGCCTACCGCCCCATTGCTGTGCAGCAGTTTATGGTGGACTATACCCTGGCGGAACTGTTGGCCAACCGACAGCTTGAGGGCGATCGCTTGACACCAGACCAGCGGCAGCAGCTCCTGGAGGAGGTCTATCAGTTTTGGGCTCCACCCAGCGCCGACCCGGCTACGCCACCCCCCCACAGCACAGGTGCAGCGGTGGACATTACCTTAGTGGATGGCCATGGTCAGCCCATTGACATGGGATCCCCCATTGATGAAATGTCGCCCCGCTCCTATCCCGACCACTACCAAGCGGCGATCGCCACCCATCCCCAAGCCGCCCAATTCCACGCCCATCGGCTGCTGCTGCGCCAGGTGATGACCACGGCTGGATTTTGCCAACATCCCCAGGAATGGTGGCATTTTTCCTGGGGCGATCAGCGTTGGGTGTGGCAAGAGAACGGTCAACCCGCGATCGCCCGTTATGGAGGGCTTTAGGCTTGGTACGCTGGGGTATAGCCGAGGAGATTCGCAGGTCTAGGATGCATTGCAGTAGGTATTCACCTCGTCCACGAGGTCTGGTTCTTGTCCCGTCGCCGTTTGTAGATCGGTGACAGCCTGCTGGGCGGCCTCGTTATTGGGGGGATCGGCACTCACGGCTGTGTAGATAGCCCGACTAGCCCGACTGGTTTCCTCATACATCGCCACGAACCGCTGCTGATAGTCTTGTAGTTGCTCATCGGCAAGTTCTAAGCCCTGCATATTGATGACGGCTTGATCTGCCGTATCTGCAATGGTATTTAATGCCTCTGGGTCATCCGCGCTGGCTGCGGTGGTGACCTCTTGCACAGCCGTGACCGCACTATTCGCGACTTCAATCAGGCGGTTGCACTGGGCAGCTTTGCTTTCACCACAGGCAGCCAGGGTGAGGCCCAGAAGGGCGATCGCAGAAATAGATGCTCTATAGCACAATGACATCGGTTGGTTTCCCCCTAGGGTGTAGTAGTTAGAACGAATGCAGAGATATGGATGAAACAACCGGGTACGTCGCATTGCTGCGGGTAGCCGCTGGTGTTCTAGGGCATCGTGAACGCCTGAGGAAGCGTATCCCACCTATCACCGTCACCGTTGGGCCGTTAACCCCATGGATGATGAGAGATGAGGGGATGGTTGTCAACCCCAGCGGCTGACATGCTAGGCCCTCCATCGATCTTGCCAAGACCGCTTACGCAAATCCTTGCCAAGATAGTACGACATTCCTGGATAGCTTGCGGCGTTCTTGCCTTGGCTGGTGGTGGACGAGAGTCTTGGTTCAGGATCCGATAGGACGAGGATGAAGCTACATAGCCCTGATGTTAGCCACCGCGCCATGTTGATGGGGAGGTTACATAGGCTTGGGTGTAGGCGTCAGGGGTATTGAGATCATGGTGAATCAGGGGGGAGGGCCACTCTAGGCGGTGAATCTGAGGGTAGACCTGCTGCACCACGGCCCGTAGACCGAGGGTTTCGTCTCGAATCTGGTGGAGACGGGGTAGGAGGGTGGCTGAGAACAGAAGGGGATGGCCGAGTTTACCTTGGTGTACAGGCGCGACAATGGGCGCAGTGTGGCGTTTGTAGGCGTTGACTAGTGCAAGGTACAAGTTGGCAGGGCGGGGTTGGTCGATGGCGCAGAGGAACAGGGCGGTGACATCGGTGGGGAGGTGGGCAAGACCGATGAGAACGGAGCTTACCTTACCCTGGTCAGGCTGGGGGTTGATCACCACCTGGGTTCTGGGGGCGCAGTCACCTTGGCGGTGGGCGTTGTGGGGCCCGAGCACCACGATGGGCATGAGGCCGGCCTGGTGCATCTGTTCGGTTTGGTAGGTGAGTAGGGAGGGGCGATCGCCCCAGGGCAGGGTGGTCTTACAGCGGCCCATGCGGCGGGAGGCCCCGGCGGCCAGGAGGATGGCGGCGTAGGTCATGGCGCAGATGGTGGGCAACGACGAATTTGGATGAGTTGGGCACCGATGCTGACGGCGATTTCATCGGGGGTGAGTGCGCCGATGTTGAGACCGATGGGGGCGTGGATCGACGAGAGGCGATCGCTCTCGATGCCGTCTTGTTCCAATTGCTGAAAGACCCGATGGATGCGGGCCCGGCTGCCAATCATGCCGATATATCGGGGGGCAGGGGCTTGGAGGAGCGATCGCAGTGCGGCTAGGTCATGGTGGTAGCTGCGGGTGACTAGGGCGATGTAGCTGGCGGGGGGCAGGGCGGGGAGCGCTTTGTACCCGGTGATGCCAGGGGGCAGGGTTTGCAGAACCTCTGGGCGATCGTCTTGGATCCAGACTTGGAAGTCAATCATCTGGGCTAGACGAGCCAGGGCCAGACCCACATGCCCAGCCCCCACAATCAGCAGGGTGGGGCTGGGATGCAGGACATGGAAAAACTGCTGACCATCGGGGGCGATCGCGCTTTGGTTGAGGGACGTCATCGATAGGTGAGGCAATGTGTCGGTGAGAGGGATCGTCAGGGTCACGGCATGGCCGGCGCTGAGCTGGGTGATCAGAGACTGGAGGAGGGCGATCGCCTGCTCCCCCACCCATGGGGCCACCCACACCTGCATTTGGCCACCACAAACTCCATGGCGACCGGCCGTGGCTGCCAGGTCAATGGTCACTCGCTGGGGTATACCCTGGCGGAGCACGTCACGGCCCGCCTCAATCACCGCTGCTTCCCCGGCCCCGCCGCCGATGGTATCCCAGGTGCGATCGCCTGTGATCGCCATCATGGCTCCCACCTCCCGTGGAACAGATCCTTGGGTGTGGATGACCGTGGCGATCGCCACCGGTTCTTGAGGTAAGATATCCAGCACTTGGCGATAGAACTCAAGGGTCATGGCGTTCGTGCAAAGCCCGCCACACCCGTTCTGGGGTCATGGGCAGTTGGTAGAGGCGTACGCCGGTGGCATTGGCGATAGCGTTGGCGACGGCGGGGGCGGTGCAGTTGGTGCCAATTTCGCCGATGCCTTTTGCGCCGAGGGGACCGTGGGGGTCGGGCTGTTCGATGAATTCAATGTCTATTGGAGGCACCTCCTTGGCTAGGGGCAGGCGGTAGGTGCGAAATAGAGGATTGACTGTTTGACCCTGACTGTCGCGGATCAGCTCTTCTTGGAGGGCATAGCCCAGGCCCATAACTGTACCGCCGATGGCCTGACCTTCGCAGATGCGTGGGTTGATGGCTTTACCAATGTCGAGCACCTGCACACAGCGCAGCACCGTGACCCGGCCGGTGTCTAGATCCACCTCCACTTCCACGCCCTGTACGGCGAAGGTGAGGGTGGAGGCATCGGCGGCATAGGATTGCTCTACGGTCAGGGTGTCTCCCGCCGCGATCGCTTTCTCGGCCAGGGTGGTCAGGGGCAGGGAGATGGGCCCCATCACCTGGGTGGAGGAGAGGGATAGATCGGGGGGCGGTACGTTCAGGAGCTGGCTGGCTTGGTGCAGCAGGATCGATCGCAGCTCCTGGGCGGCGCGCAGGCAGGCGGTACCGGAAATGTACAGCGTAGCGGAGGCGTAGGAGCCGGCATCGAAGGGCGTTTGTTGGGTGTCGGCGGCGATTAGGTCAATGGCCTCGACGGTGGTGCTCAACTGGTCGGCAATGATCTGACGCAGGGTGGTGTCGGAGCCGGTACCCACGTCCACAGCACCGGTGCGCAGTTCGTAGCGGCCATCGGGCTTCAGCCGCAGGCTCACCCGCGCCTCATGGATTTTGGCCAGACCGCTGCCCTGCATGGCGATCGCAAACCCCACGCCCCGCCGCCGCGATCCATCGACCACCGGTGGGGGATTGCCCAAGCGCTGCTGCACCCGGGCCACGGCTTCTGTTAACCCGTAGCTGCCGATCAGATGGAAATGGTGGTCGCTGCCCAGCAAGATTTCATCCTGGG
>RECH01000190.1 GCA_007694125.1 Leptolyngbya sp. DLM2.Bin15 | reverse complement strand
CCCACATCCAGATCGGAACGCACGGGAGAGTTGTTGAGCACCAGCCCCCGCACAGCTCCCGCCGACACCCGAATACTCGTGTCAATCAAGCTGAGTTGGGAGAATTCCTGCTCCATGCGTTCTACAAAGGTCAACACGTTGCTCCCCGGCTTCAGGGAGATGGTGCTCGACCCGCGCAGGGTATTTTCACTGGTCGAACTGCCAAATAAAGCCCCACCAGAGGTTGTGAACGCATAGTCGGTTTCCGGTTGCTCTAGCAGCAAATCATCGACGATCGCCATCACCCGCCGGTTGGCTTCTAGGGTCGTTCCGGAAGGAAACTGCACCCGCACTTGGGCTAATCCTGTATTGATCCGAGGCAAAATTTCCTGGGGAATCCGGCTGACCATCATCAGGCTACTGCCCACCAAAACCACCACAGCAATGGTTAGCACCGGAATACGATGCTGTAAAACCCAGGTCAGGAGTTGGGTATAGCGTTGGGTCAAGCCTTCCACGCGTTGACTAAAGGCCACAATCGGGCCCAGGTTCCTAACGCCGCTGGTGGTCGGCACGGTTAAGAGCCGCGATGCTAAGGTTGGCACCACCGTTAAGGCCACAAGCAACGATGCTGCAACGGCAAAGCTGATGGTGAGAATCAGTTCATTAAACAGCAGGGAGATGAAGCCGCCAATCAACAGAAAGGGCAGCACCGATACTAGGTTGGTGGTCGTGGAGGCCAACAGCGCCGACTCTAGCGCCTGACTGCTGGCTTGGGCTTGATCGATCACCCGTTGCTGGGCCTCGCGACGAGACCGCCGACTGCTGCGCACCACGGCCACGGCTGGCTTAGCATCTTTAGAAATGTTTTCCAGCATGACAATGGCGTTGTCTACCACAATCCCCACGCCTAGGGCTAGCCCCCCTAAGCTAAAGACGTTCAGCGATAAGCCAAACAGTCCCATCATCATGATGGCGGCAAGGGTGGCCAGAGGAATGGCTAGAACAATGATGAAGGTTTGCCGCAGGGATCCTAGGAACAACAGCACAGCCACAGCCGCTAGGGTGGCTCCTGTCAGGCCAGCGATCGCCACATTTTGAATCGAGTTATTAATAAACCGCGATTCATCTAGGGTGGCCGTCAGCAGCATATTTTCAGGAATTAAGCCGGTTGCCCGCAGGCTGTCTAAACGGGCCTTCACCGCATCCACAACCTCCACCGTATTAGCGTCGGATTGCTTTTGAATGCTGACCTTCACCGCCGGCTGTCCATTCAGTAAGACGAAAATCCGCTGTTCTTCCGTGCCGTCTTGCACCGTAGCCACATCTCGCAGATAGACCCGCTGGGGAGAATCACTATCGGCCACCTGGATGGCCAGATTGCGGACTTCATCGGCGCTCTGGAACTGGCCCACCAAGCGCGTCAGGGTTTCTTCCTCACCGCCCCGCAGACGGCCACCCGAGATGTCTTGGTTGCGATCGCGCAGGGCACTGATCACGTCACTCACATTCACCCCGACCGCTTGCAGGCGCTGCAAGTCAACATTCACCTGCACTTCTTCCGATAGACCGCCCGATATATCGACGCTGGCGACTCCTGGCACCTGCACCAGCTCCCGCGCTAGTTCCTCATCGGCAAAAATCCGTAGTTCTGCATCATCGAAGGAAGGAGAGGTCAGCGCCAGTTCATACACCGGCAGTTGGGATGGATCAAACTTAAATAGTCGAGGCGTACCAATGGTATCCGGCAAGCGATCGCGGGCCCGGTTGAGGGTTGCCGTGGCGTCGTTGAGGGCTTGATCAACATCACCGCCTGGTTCAAAAAATAGATCAAGGCTGACCCGTCCTTCCCGCGTCTGGGAAAAGACCTGCACCACGCCTTCTGTTGCAGACAGCGCTTCTTCTAAGGGACGGGTAACTTCATCAACCGCCACCTCCGGGGCTAACCCCGGCGCGTCAATTCGTAGACCAATGCGTGGATAGGTAATCGAAGGCAGCAGATCCACCGGGAGTTGGGTAATCACGAAAAAACCCAGAATAATCGTGGCCACCGTCAGCACCAAGGTACCGATATGCTGTCGGATGGCCAGGCTGCTTAAACCGGCTCGTTTGGGAGATTGTGACATGATGACTTGAGTGAGGAGTGGTCAAGAATGCGCCTAAGCTTAGGACGAGATGTCCCCTAAACTCCGGCGACAGGTGAATGAGGCCGTTCAACCGCTATTAGGAGTCTGATAATAAACTGCGCTGTACTGACTCTCCTGCCTGCAGCGGTCGGTTACTGCGGATCACGTAGGCTTCCCCTGGGGTTAATCCATCCAAGATTTCAACCCGACCATTCCGGCGATCGCCCACCTGTACCGTACGGGGCTGCACCGTTGCCATCTCCCCCTCATCGGTGACAATAAACACCAAATCATCGTCGCCCTCGCTGAGCTCCAGGGCTGTTTCCGGCACCGTCACGGATTGGGAGGTCACGGCCTCAAACCGGACGCGGGCAATTAAACCACTGCTGATTTGACCATCGGTATTGGGAATGGCGATATACACTGGAATCAAGCGCGATGAAGCATCGGCGACAGGAGAAATCCGGGTGATTTGCCCCGTTAACGACGACCCAGCAAAGGCATCCAGTTCCACCCGCACAGATTGCCCAACTCGCACCTGACTGCGATCGCGATCGGATATCTGAGTCACTACTTGCATATCTTGGAAGTCACCCAGTTTCAGCACCTCTTGTCCAGACTGGATGAAGTCTCCTGGATCGGCCAAGCGATCGAGCACCACGCCATTGATAGGGGCCACAATCGTAGAATAGGACAACCGTTCCTGGGCCTGCCGCACCAATTCTGCTTGAACCGCAACCCGCTGCTGAGCCGAGGCGATCGCCTGTTCCCGAGTGCGCACCTGCTCTAGAGCCGATCGCAATTCCTGCTGGGTGGTGCGCAGGGTGGTCAAGGCAATTTCGGCCTGTTGGGTAGCGATCGCCCCTTCTTCCGCTAAACGTTGAAAGCGATCGGCATCAAGCTGAGCCTGTTCTAGGGAAGCATTCACCTGCTCCACCCGCGCTAAGGCGTCCGCCACCTGAGTTTCAGCCTGGGCCACCTCAAACTGACGGGCAGCTAACTCCGCCTGCGCTTCGCCCACTTGAGATTGCAACAAAGCATCATCTAAGCGCGCTATCACCTGTCCGGCTGCCACAGGATCCCCAGCATCCACCGTCAAGCTCAACAACTGACCATCCGCCTGCGATCGCAGGGAGATCTGCTGAGCCGGTTCAGTGGTGCCGGTGTAAGACAATAGGCCGTCATCAGACTCTGTACCTGCTTGAGCCACATCGACAATTGCCACCGATTCCTCTGAACCTTCCGACGAAGGGGCTTGCCCTTCCACAACTTGTACACAGCCCATTGGTAGCCATACCATTGAGACCAGCAGCAATGTTGCTGCCCAAGGCCTATCCCGTTGCTGATTGAGCGGTTTACCCATGTGTTTCATCCTCAGTCGTTCCAGAACACTATGCACCAACCTAATCCTGGCATTGGTCGCTAAACGGTAAACCTGATAGAGAACCGCTAGCGATTGACGCATCTTCCAAGCACCACGATTGACATGATGGTGTAGTTAACTATTCTTTATTAAGTTTTTAGAATCTTCTTGCTGCTATTCTACAGTGCTTGCTCGAAAACGATCGGTTAGGCCAATGCTTTTATGGAGCGATCGCCTAGAAACCTGCCAGAACTTTGACGAAGACTTAAAACTGCAAGGGCTACTACTAGAGATACGGACACCTCATCCAATTGGATTTAAAGCTATGAGGATTATTTACAGAGATGTTGCCCTAGGGTGAACTCCATCTACACCAGGTTTATGCATGTCCACCCACTTGGGAGTACAAGCGCTCATAGCCCCCTAAGGCCAACAGCCAGACGACGACAACGACCCAGTGCACCAAGGCGATCGCCCACAGAGAACCCGTCACAGCATAGACCGCTGTACAAACCAGGCCCAACCAGGCGGAAAGCAGCAGAAACGCTGGCTGGCGAAAGGTTACAGCCCCCTGCCGGAACAGGGTCAGGCCATTCAGGGGGTGATACAGCACAAATAACCCCACACTCAGCAGCGTCCACAGCAAAAAGGTTTCGCCCCGTACTGCTTCTCCGGGATGGGGCAACAGCAAGACTCGAAATATGACCTCTTCTAGCAAAGCTGGCACCACCAAGGCCACCAAAGCGACCCGCAAACACTGCAGGGCCGACAAAGGGGTTCGCTTCAGGGAAGGGGTGGGCAAAAAGCCCAGTCGCCAGCCCAGGGGCAGGGCGATCGCTCCATACACAATCAGTCCGAGGAATGCGATGCCCAAATCCGCTGCTGTTGGACGGCGCAGGCTTTCGATGGCTCGGGAAAATAGGGTGGGGATCACCCAATAGCGCCCAAATAGTTCCGTGGGAGCCAGGGGGGCGATCGTGGCATCCCAGCCGCCCACCTGATTGGTGCGCAGCACCCAAACGCCAGCTCCCTGTTCTAAGAAGCTGTTGACGAGCTGATCGTAGGCAACCCGTGGCATGATCGTGCGCCAACTGAGCAGTTGGGTCACGAGGTTATTGTGACGTTGAAACGTAGGCTGCGCGCCAGCAATGGCATCGGCATTATGCTGCCAGTCGGGACGAACAATGCCCACGGGTACCAGTTCCTGACGCAGGCGATCGCCCACTTGCACCAGACGCTGAAACCGCTGGGTTTGCGGATCGTTGGGATGCTCCCGTAGCCATTGCTGAATCGCCGGAGTGGTTGATACCTGCTGGGTTATGGTCTGAATCGTTTTGTACAAGGCTTGGCTCGAATCTTGCACACAGGACTGGGCCGGCGTCACAATGGCGGCCCCCGTACCGTCCCCAGTACGGTAGCGGGCCATCATGATCTGCAACTGGCGGTCTAGCTCATCCATCACCGAGAGCCGAGCGTCACCGAAGTGATAGTCCTCGGTCACCGCATCCAGCTTGATTAATACATCCGAAACAGGACGCGTTCCCAGCCAGCCGGTTTGCAGGTCGCCCATGTAGCTCTCCCAAGCGATCGCTCCGGCAATGATGCCGTTGGGGTTATGGGAATAAACCTGAAAATAGTCCACCTGAAAGCGCAGTTCATCGGTGAAGTGATCGCGGATCAGCCTAGCCGTACCGTAGGCAAAATGTCCGGTCACGGTTCCCAAAACAGCGGGAGTTTCCGCCCTCTCGCCGCCAATACCACCAAACACATGCACCACCAAAAAGCGATCGCCCTCTTGGAAGTCAGGATCCTGCTGGGTACGATGCAGCCATGCCGTTTGCACAGTGCCCTTGCGGCGGGAGGTATCTTGCCAATTGCGAAAATTAACATAGTTATGGGGGCGATCGCGGCCAACCCACCGCTGCTCCGAGGTCAAACGCTCAGGCTCGTAGCGTAACAAGGAACGAGGGGCGATCGCCTGGACGACAAAAACACCCTCGGCATTTTGCGCCCCGTAGATATACCAGCCGGCTTGCCCCGCAGGAGATTGGTGCAACTGGTGGGGCGTAGACTGAAAAATTCCGTAGGCTGGCAGCACCTGAGGAATGCGCACCGTCTCCACCGGGCCATCAAATCGCCCGGCGCTGGGATTGTAATGCCGCACCTGCACTAGATCTGAGGTACAAGGCGGCCCAGGGGGGCAGCGATCGGGACGATCCTCGGCGCTGGGGCTGGGCCCCAGCACCTGCACCAGCCCATAATATCGACCGACCACCTGGGTGGGCATCTCTGCCACCTGCAGCACCGGCTGTTCACCAGTCTGAAGGAGTTCCCCAGATGGCAATGCCACGATCACGTCGTCCTGGGGATGGGCTCCCGCTAGGGACTGCAGCGGCCCCACCTGCGGCCAGCCATCCAGTCGCTCCGGATGCACATTACCCGCTTGAATGCTCTGGCGGGTTTCGTCGGTAAAGGCAATGGGCTGGGTGACAGTCTGCAGGTAGGCAGCGAGATCAGGACGATCCTGCCACTCAAGCCGGGCTTGCCGCCCCACCCAGGCTGGATCGGGAGCATTCAAGATCTCCAGCCAGACCCAATCCCCAGCATCCTGGTCAACTTGGCCCCGCTCGGGCAAAATCAACCGTCCTACCCAATCTGCCACCGGCTGATACAAGGTTGCATCAACAGCTTGCTGCACAGGATAGTAGTCAGGGCGGTTGAAGTCCGACTGTTGGGCGATCGCATAACGAGATAGCACCGCAGGCGACGTTGCCAGCACGCCCCCTGCCCATAGGCAAGCGATCGCCACCATGCCCACCAGGCTCGCCATCCAACCCCAGCCTTTGCGTCCCCTCATCCTGTTTATCCTGTGCTGACCATCACCCTGATCTTGGCATACTCCAAACCTGAGCCCTCAGTCTGAGAGCAGCAGATCCACCAGCGCCTGGGTAATGGGATAGCGAGTTTGCCGTTCAAAATGGATAAACATGGGACTGGGATTGGCTTCCAGAAACACATACTGGCCATCCGGTCGGCGTCGCCAATCGATCGCCGTCCAATCTAACCACAGGGCCTGGGCGATCGCTCGACAGTCTTGCTCCACGACATCCGGCAGGGTTAGGGGAATCAGTTCAGCTTGGGTATCTAGACGGAAATCTAGGGACGGACTGCGAATTTCAGCCCCATAGACGCGATCGCCAATCACGTAGGTGCGGATGTTGGTGCCGGGAATGTATTCCTGGAGAGCGATCGGCGCACAGGATAGCGCAAGCTGCAGGCGTTCGGGCTGCAGATGTTGCGAAGTCAGGGGCTGAATATAGGCTCCCCCATAGACTGGCTTGAAAATCACCTTAGCGTGGCGCTGGGCAAACGCCAGCACCGCCACCGGATCGTTGCCCACCAGAGTATCGGGAATCGTAATGCCCAACTGATGCACCACCCCCAATTGCCGAGGTTTTTCCTTATGGAACTGGTAGGCCTGCCAAGAATTAACCCAACGGGTTGACGTCCCCTGCATCACCGTGCGCAGAACGGCCATGGTATCGTTCACCGCGATCTGACGCTGATCGTCGGGCAATGCGGGCACCTGTACCGCAGCCAAGCTCCGCCAAAAAACACTGCGGATGGTCTGCCAGTTGAATTGCTGCCCAGACGGCAAGGTCAAGACGCCCTCGGCCGTCTGGGGTGACCATGATAGGCGAAGCTGGGTGGGAAACTGGGCTGTGTCAAGGTAGTCTACATCGGTGCCTGTCTGAGCGATCGCCTCCCGCAGGTGCGCCGCATGAACATCCTTAGAGTTGCCCAGGATGAGGATCTGCGCCATACCCCAGTCCGTTATTCAAAACTAACCCAGATGATAGATCGGACTCATCGAGCCAAGGATCGACGCCACTCTGAACCTCGGTCGTTGCCCCCCCTTCTTCTCCCAGAGCCAAAGAGGTGACCACTTCATCTCCCGATCCCATGCCCCAGTCACCCCCTTCTTCTCCCAGGGCTAAGGTGGTGAACTCTGGTTCAGAGCCAGGCTGTCCGATAATTGGGTCGCTATCTCCAAGCGCATCCGGCGTTCCATCCGACGGCGGCCAGGCATCATCACCCCCCTCTTCACCGAGGGCAAGGGTGGTAAAGCGAATCAAATCATCCCCTTTATCGCCCCCCTCTTCCCCCACGGCACGGGTTGACATCTGCATATCGTCGTAGCCGGTCGGGCAATCGCCGCCTTCTTCCCCAACCATCCTAGTCGTGGCCCAGCCATCGCCGCCTTCTTCCCCCAGTGCTAAGGTTGTGGCCCAACCATCGCCGCCTTCTTCCCCAATCGCTTCGGTCGTGATCAAACCGTCATCAATTGGCAGCCAACAGTCGCCGCCTTCCTCTCCCAGCGCTAACGTCGTAGCCCAGTCATCTCCATCTATTCCCTCAACAACCTCGCCCTCAAGCACACCAGGCTCGAAAAGACGCAGCACAGTTGGTTCCAATTGTTGATATAGAGCCTCAAAGCCCGCTCCAGCCAGGCCATGCTCGCTCAGCAGGTCACGAACCCATTGCCGCAAACGATCCGCCGTTAGATCCGTAGAGGAGGCGATCGCCAAGACCTGCTCCTGAACCGCTGGATCGTTGAACAAAGCCACAGCCCGCTCTAGACGACGCGAGGTTAGTTGGGGAGAAATCTCACCAAGACGCGCCTCCCAGTCGGGAAGTGCGCGGGACAAGTCAGCAAACGATAAGCCAAACGGATGAGAAAATGTGGTGCTCATACTGCCCTAAGTTAAGCAAATGTAACGATTACGTTCGTCCCTACAGAGTTCATTCCAACAGTTCATTGTTGCTGTCCACCGGTGTGCAAACCTAGGGATGGCCTTGATCTGAGGAGTTATCTAAACTGTAGAATAGTGTCCGGCATGATCCTTGAACCAAGTATGACAGCAACTTGATTCCCAACTCTTCGAATGACACAAAGACCCTACCTTCGATAGATGAGGGTAGAGCGCATCATCGCTAGCATAGAAATTAAGACAGATAGACTTGAGACGTAACTTTAACCGATGTCGTTCCTCAGGTCAGTTCATGTTCCAATCCATGGGGTCACGTGCTCACCAACTACGATGTGATGCGGTGGCTGTGGACATTCTTGGGAATAGAGATTGGAATGAACGTCTGAATGCAGTTATCGGAGATACGATTTAATGTTGGCTCATTTGATACAAAAACGCAAGCCTTTGCTACCGTTCGGGGTAGCGATCGCTGTTTCCCTTGGCCTAGGGGCGGTCAGCGCTGCGCCGACCTTGGCTCTATCGCCATCCTCCATTAGGCTTGATAGCCAAGATGGGGTTGATGTTGAGTTGGAGCCACGGAATCGACGGCGATCGCCCATTGAACTCAACCAGCGTGATGGTCGTCTCGATGTGGATCTCTATGATCGTCGTCGTCCAGAAACCGACGTTCGCATTCAAGGCAATGATGACTCCTTTGGGGTAGAGATCGAGCGCCGAGAGCCCGAGCCGCTGCTGCGGTTTGGCGTTCCCCTAGACGAGCGCGATCGCTAAAATCACTCCCATGAATAGGAGCGGTGGGCTTTGCCGTTGCGCAGCCCACCGCTCCTTGTTATTTCAAGCTAATTCCAAACTCTGCTCCGTCCACTCTGCCAGTCTGGATCTAGCGACGTATACCTAGCTCTGAGCTACACCGTCTCTTCATCGGTGATGCCTTCATCCATGGGCGGTAGGCTTCCCTGCTCCATATTGCGGGGCAGCAGCCAGTTGAGCAGAATCGCCGTGAGACCGCCAGTGGAAATCCCCGACGAAAACACGTTTTTAATCAGTGGATGTTTGTCGGCTAGAATCTCGGGAGAATAGACCACACCCAGCCCCAACGCCAGGGAAACTGCCACAATAATCAGCGATCGGCGGTTAATTTCAGCCGACGCAATGATGTTGATACCCGCTACAGCGATCGCCCCAAACATGACAATCGTAGCGCCGCCCAGCACCGGCTGGGGCAACACTTGAAATAGCCCGGCAACGATGGGCAGAAGGCCGAGCAAGGCAAAAATACCGGCCACATAAAACCCAACATAGCGACTACCGACCCCAGTCATCTGAATAACGCCGTTATTCTGGCTGAAGGTGGTGTTGGGAAAGGTGTTAAACACAGCCGCTATCAGGGAGTTCACGCCATCGCCTAACACTCCACCCTTGATGCGACGCATGTAGAGACTACCCTTCACCGGTTGACGCGAGACAGCGGAGGTCGCGGTCAAATCGCCAATGGTCTCAATCGCCGTGATGAAATAGAGCAGCATGAACGGAATAAATGCCGTGAAGTTGAAGGACATGCCGTAGTGGAAGGGAATCGGAACCCGCACAAAGGGCAAGCTGCTGAGACTGCTGAAATCAACCCGGCCGATGGCAATGGAAACAATGTAGCCAACGCCCAGACCAATGGCGATCGCTCCCATGCGTAGATAGCGGTTGCCGGTCATGTTCATGATCACGATAATCAACAGCACCAAGCCGCCTAGTCCCAGATTTTGCCAATTGCCAAAGGTTTCATTCTGTACAGCGATCGCTCCCCCGGCTAGGCTAAAAATGCCGGTTTTAATGAGGCTCAGCCCAATAATCATCACCACCGTGCCTGACACCACCGGGGTAATCACTTTGCTGGCTAGGTGTAAAAATCGGCTGAGGAAAATTTCAACGAAAGCTCCGAAGAAACATAGCCCAAAAATCAGGGCTAGAGCATCCTGGGGCGATGAGCCAGCCGCAATCGTTGCCGTACCCACGCCAATAATCGGCCCCAAGAAGGCGAAGCTAGTGCCCTGCAGGCTCAGCAAGCCGGAGCCGACGGGGCCAAGGCGCTTACATTGAATGAAGGTGGCCACCCCTGACACAAACAGCGACATGCTGATGATGTAACCCATGTCGGCGGGCTCTAGCCCCAGGGCACCACCAATAATCAACGGCGGTGTAATAATGCCAACAAACGACGCCAGAACATGTTGAAAGGCTACAAAAATCGCCTCGGCAACAGGGGGGCGATCGTCTAATCCGTAGAGTAAATCAAAGGATGAACTGGGGCGATCGCTGCTAGGAGCTTGTTCGCGCGGTAGGGGTTGGTTTTGGGTTGTCATGGTGGGGTACTTAAATCAGGGTATGAAATCGTTGGGTCAAACCTGGCTCATCGTCATCGCAAATCACAGACGGCTCTGGCATTAGTGCATCGGGCCGGCTAGGATCACCTTGGCGATCGCGTCCGTTACATCCTGAGGCGATTCTTCGGCTAGCTGCTGATACCATTTCTGGGTCAGCGCTGGATCCTTGCCATGAATCATTTCTGCACGCTGCCGAGCCTTCTGCACCACGGCGGTTGTGCGCTCTTTGCGATCGCGCTCATAACGCTGGAGGGCGTAGTCTACGCTAATGTTGGTGGTTTTCAAATATTGAGCCAGCACCCAACCATCTTCCATGGCCTGGCATCCGCCCTGCCCAAGGTCTGGACAGGTAGCGTGGGCCGCATCCCCCAGCAACGCTACCCGCCCCCGCACCATGGCATCAATGGGGCCCACGTCGTGGATTTCTGGCCGCGCCACGGTGGCCGGGTCAAAGGCTTCAATCAACCGCTGCACGGGCTCTGCCCAGCCGGCAAAATGGGTGGCCAACTCAGACTTATATCGCTCTGGCTCCGCTGGCGTTCCCTTCGGTAGGGGCACATCAAAAAAGAAATAGAAGCGATCGCCCGCCACCGGCATCAGCGAGGCCCGTTGATGATCGCCCACATAGATGACCCAGCTCGTTTTGGGAGCCAAGTCCTCCGAGGCAGGCACCAAGCCATTCCAGTTCACATAGCCGCCATACTTAGGTTCTACGGTCTTACCTAGAACATACTCCCGCAAAATGGAGCGCACGCCATCAGCGGCAATCACCAAGTCTCCCGTTGCTCGATGTCCGTTGTCAAAGAGAGCGATCGCCTGAGTTTCGTCCTGCTCCACAGCAATACAGCGATGGTCTAGATGCACCTCGCCCTGAAATGCCTTGAGCAACATGGCTTGCAAATCTCGGCGAGCAACCGGGTAGGGTCGTTGTCCCACCGTTTCGATTAAGGGCAATAGATCAATATCGTTCAGCAGCTCTCCCGTTTTGGTTCGATATTGCATCTGATCCATCTGCCCACCAATGGCAGCCATCTGCTCCCCCAAACCCAGGGAATTCATCACCTTGACACCATTCGACCACAGGGAAATCCCCGCCCCAGCCGGACGCAATTCTCGGACGCGATCGTAGATCTCTACGGTAAAACCGGCTTGCTGCAAAGCAATACCGGCCGTTAATCCCCCAATGCCTGCCCCAATGATGACCACGTTCAGGTCGTGCACAAATGTTTCTCCACTCAACAGTCCCAGCTAGTTTGCAGGGAACAGCGTCTTCGTAGACTGCCTCACAGGTTCATGCTTATCCCCAGACTCTGTTGTTCCTAGCTGATGACTCACCCTACCGAAAGAGATCCCCACCTGTTGATAGAACGGATACAAATTTTAGACTTCTTCAATCGGTAGCCGTCCCATGGACGACATCCGCCATATCCCACGCCATCCCCCAAGACAATCGCTACATGCCCCTTGCTCCCTGACGCCTTACCGACTCCTCCCATGAACATCCTCCAAGTCATGAGCGTGTCACAATCAGCACACATTTACGGATCAGTGTATCGGTCATCACACTTCAGTCTTTTTGTTCTGGTAGCATGAAATCCACTTAATAACTTCCCCTATGTGGTGTGGGGGCATCATTACCTTAAGATTATGCACAATCACTTGCTGATGCGACCCACGAAACTAGCGGTTTCGCTGGTTATCGGTCTATGCTCGGTTTCCCTAAGTTTCCTTCTGCCTGGTTTAGAGCAAGCAGCGATCGCAGACGATTTGCCCGTACCCGATCCTCAAACAGACGCCTTGGTGCTCGATGACCGTCTTTCATCTGACCCCAGCACCGTCCCTGACTTAACGCTTGAGGAGACCGTAGCTGAGGCTCCTCAAGAGGCGATCGCTCCCCTCAACGCAGCCCCCCTCGATACAGCCGTCTCTGAAACCAGCGCAGCCCTAGATACGCCTGAGGAGATCATCTCGAACGCGGAGGACTTCTCAAACCTTGGCGATGCGTCATCCCTGTCGGTTGTGGAACTGGATCCTGCCGTTCTTAATGGCAGCATGGCAACCGTTACGTCGGTGAACCAGCTTTCCGATGTACAGCCCACCGACTGGGCATACCAGGCGCTTTCATCCTTGATTGATCGCTATGGCTGTATTGCCGGCTATCCAGACGGCACCTTTCGCGGCAACGCGCCCATGTCTCGCTACGAGTTTGCTGCAGGGCTCAATGCCTGTCTAGACGGCTTTGCCGCATCTGCCTCCCCAGACGATCTGGGTACCGTTGATCAACTCGTGCAGGACTTCAGCGCCGAACTAGCGGATATTAGAAATCGCGTTGACAACTTAGACGCCCGTTTAGCAGCTCTAGAAGGCGCTCAGTTTTCCACAACCACCAAACTCAGCGGCCTCGCTTTCTTCCACTTCGGTACAGCAGGTTCAAATGGTGGCGTCTTAGCAGAAACCAGTAACCCCGACGCTCCCCTCAATATCCGCCCGGCGGCCCGCAACTCCCTCACCAATCGTCCTATTGTTAGCCGCATTGACGAAAATCCTCAGTTCACCCTTGGCTATCTTGTCTGGCTGAACCTAGCCACATCGTTCACAGGTAATGATTTACTCTTTACCCAACTAGCCGTTGGTAATGGCGATTCCCCTGCTAATCTCTTCGTCTCATCTGGGCTGTATAACACCTACGGCGTACCGTTCACCGATCAATCCGGTGGGGTCAATGATAACGAGTTTGTGGTGCGGGAGTTGTTTTACGACTTCCCCGTGGGCGATAGCATTCGGATTGCTGTTGGCCCTCGCATCAACTGGTATCGGTACTTTGACGGCAATGCCTACACCTTCTTCCTCACTGGAGCCAGCAGCTTCAACTCCAGCGGCGGCACACAATTGAACGCCATTGACCGAGGTGCAGGAGCCGTAGTCCGCTGGGATATTAACAACCAGCTTGGTCTAAACATCGGCTACTTGGGCGAAAACACTGAGTTTTTGCCGAATGCCTTCTTTAATACCGCCACCGACCCCAGCCGAGGCCTGTTCAATGCCTCCAATACTTTCACAGCAGGGCTCACCTACTCTCCCAGCAGCCGCACCAACTTCCGGTTCACCTACACTCGCTCTTTCCTGTTGGCTAATGCTGCCATTCGGGATGAGAACGGTACTATTACAGGCTTCGGGGTGGGCGGTGCCGTCAGTGAACCCATCTATGGGGTAGCTGATGATGGTTTTGGTGGTTCCATCAATAATGCATCAGCAGACACTTACAGCGTCAACTTTGACTGGCGGATTACAAACCGTTTTGGCATCTTCAGCCGATATAGCTACGGTTCTCTGTATGTTAATCCCGTCCAAGCTGGTCGTGGCCGAGGCAGTATTGACGCTCAGTCGTTCCAAGCTGGTCTAGCCTTCCCTGACCTCGGCAAAGATGGAGCCCTGCTCACCCTGTCCTACTTGATTCCCTTTTCCATCTTAGATGGGCGGGAGTTTCTAGCCTCTGGTGGCGGTGATGGGGGTATTCAGTATGAGTTTGAAGCCACCTATTTCTATCCTCTAGGCAATAATATTTCCTTGGCCCCAGCCTTCTATATCATTGCCAATCCCAACAACTTTGACTCCAATCCAACCATCTGGGTTGGCAACCTACGGATGCAGTACGCATTCTAGCGATCGCTGCCCCACCCACAGGGCTGAACCATCCCCACGCTGCCCCCTGATCTATACCCAAGCAGCGTGGAGATGGCCAACCTCAGCTTGTCGGTGAAGGCGTGTGATGCGTGCAGACGTTTGACTCTATGGCTGAACGAGACTGAGTATATCTCAGTCTTTTTTTTGCCCTTCAAGTTTTGGGCGTCTTTGGCCATCCACCAGCCAGCAGGGCAGGTATTTTTCCTGAGGTCAAGGTCTCCCCTCAGGAAAAAGTGGTAATCGCATCCTTGCGGTCTCTAGTATTCCTGTCTATCGTATAAGCCATTGCGCTACTCGCCGTTTCTACCGCACCTATGCTAGATCCCAGCCTATCGACTGATACGTCCATTGAAGGCGATCGCTATGTGATCGCCCTAGGGCAGCTCCTCACCAGTGAGGATCAACCCCGCAAGCATTTCAACCCGCAGAAAATGCAGGAACTCACCGAGTCGGTCAAAACCCACGGGATCCTAGAGCCATTAATTGTTCGTCCCATTGACGACAACTTATATGAACTGGTCGCGGGGGAACGTCGCTACCGTGCAGCCCAAGCAGCCGGCCTGCACGAGGTTCCTGTGGTTGTGCGCGCCCTCACCCGTGAAGAGGCGCTGCAGTTAGCCCTCGTCGAGAACCTACAGCGAGAAGACTTGAATGTGGTGGAAGAGACTGAAAGCTTGATTATGTTGCTGTCATTGCGGCTCAATCAACCTGTTAAAGACATTCCCTCCCTATTACATCGCCTAGCCAAATCTTCCGACAACGTTGTCGGAACGGCCGATGAATATGTTTTAGAGCAAATTCAGGACGTCTTTCAAGCCATCGGAACCCTCTCGTGGACATCGTTTGCGACCCACCGCTTGCCGCTCCTCAACTTGCCGCCTCATCTTTTGGAGGCCCTCCGATCAGGGCAAATTGCTTACACCAAAGCGCGAGCGATCGCTAAATTAAAGGAAACCAAGCGACAGCAGAACCTACTAAAAGATGCGATCAAAGGAGACCTATCCCTACGAGACATCCAATCCCGTATCGAATCACTTGCTGATGTCCCCCAGGAAACCAGCGTTCCCGAACCGGTATACGCTCCATCCTTGGATCAACGCTGTGCTGATCTGAGTCGCCAGTTGCGGCGCAAGAAGACCTGGAACAACGATAGTAAACGAAAGCGAGTTGAAAAGCTGATTGCAGAACTTGAAGCCATTCTCATGAATGATGATGATATCAAGTCCGAATCGTCACTCTAAGGTTTCTCAGGTTGATGACAGCATTCTCAGGATGAACATCTTGCCCAAGCTTGCTGAGAACCGAATCGTGTAGCATCAACGCGGGAGCGCTGGCACCATGATAGATCGACCAGGCTCTGAATCCAGTGCGACGGGTAGCGAGAGGGGTCAACGCGGGAGCGCTGGCACCATGATAGACCGTGCGTTGCTTTAACCGGCTTGGATAGGAGGCTTAAGCTATCCAGGGTACAACTGACGTGACTGCTACTTCAACTAGGCTCAGCGCAATTCGGCAGTTGTACCACAACAAACGTCCAGCCAGCATCACTCGTCACCTGCAGATTTCCCTGAAGACGTTTCACCAGCTTTTGCGTAAGCTTCAAGCCTAAGCCTCGACGTTTGCTCATAGCCGAATCTTCATCCTGGAAGATGGACGTCAAGTAAGCTACATCCTCTGGTGCAAGCTCCGCTTGGTTGCTCACCATAAACGTTGTCATAGAACGAGGAGGCTCTCCCGGCTCAGACAGCATCGGCGATCGCGACACTTCTAAGACAATCTTGCCACGGGGCGATGTATACCGACAGGCATTATCGAGCAGCTCGCCCAAAATTTGCTCTAAATCCGTGACATCTGTCACCATAGATGAAATGTAGGGTGGCAGGGTAATCTGGAACAGTTGGCGTTCAGTTTGTGCCTGCTGGCGGTAAGGTTCAATCATCGTGGGTAGGCGCTGCTGCAGATTGATCACCTCTGGGCGGAACGATCGGGCCCCGGTTTCCAATCGCTGAAGATCTACGAGATTATTAATCAGCCTTAATTCACGCGTACATTCCGAGCGCATCAGTTCAATGTAGCGCTGCATTTTCTGCACATTGGGAGACTTGCGCAGCATTTCCACAGCCATGGAAATATTCGTCAGCGGCCCCCGCAGCTCTTCCGACGCCGTACTCATAAACTCATCTTTGAGGTAGTTCGATTGTTCTAGTTTCTCAATCTGCTGCTGCAGTTGCAGAATCGACTGTCGTTTGCTGAGACGTGTGGCGATCGCCTCCAGAAGTTCCGTTCGCAAAAACGGCTTACTTAGATAGTCATCGGCACCCAGATTCATCCCCTGACGCACATCGGCGGTAGTCGCCTTAGCTGTCAAGAAAATAAAGGATGCTAAAGCCGTGGTTGGATCTTGGCGTAGTTGAGATAGCACGCTGTAGCCATCTAGTTCAGGCATCATAACATCACAAATTACTAAGTCGGGAGAGCGGGCTTGCGCTAACTGAACTCCCAGGTATCCATTTTCCGCTTGATCAACGTCAAACCCTTCTGCCTCCAGAATATCTACAATGTTATTACGCAGTATTGTTTCATCTTCAATGACAAGAATCCTAACCATAAAAATTCAGAGCTTACTTATAATGGTGGTACATGGCCTTATCATTCATACTCTACAACGCTAGATGATAAAACTTGAGACCTAGTTTCTCTATCAAGGGAGTTTTGATGAATTTAAGACTGATATATAACCAAGATAACGAGTAAGCCTTAACTCGTCGAGAAAGAATAGGGTTTATCCATACAACTATCGTGCCTTTAGACTAGGCCCTTCCCTCAGATAATCGAGAGAAGGACTAGTTCACCCTAAGCGTCAATAGCTTTCATCAACTAGATAGGCGATCGCCCCTCCCATTTCTCCAGCAGGAGGGTCACTGAGGTCTGAGATGACTTGGATAAGGGCAACCAGCCATTTAGCAGCAGGAAAGGTCTGAAGCGTGAGAGCCGTAGCTGTATTGAGCCCAGGCTTGGAAGCTAGAGATTCTACTAGCACGTTGCTGGTGATCAGCAGGATAGTTGTGGGACACCTCATAGGTTCTCTTCATTAAAACCTATTGATTGCCCTCAACGTTTTCTAGGATGCTCACCCCAGCAACACTAACTCAACTTTGTATCAGTGGTGGTCGTTGCGTCGAGTATCTGCTGCATCACCTTGCTGCATCACCTGATTAAACAAGTCATGTCAACACACTTGCAAGCATCCACCATTAGCCCAACAGGTTGCCGGGGTTATGCCTCACGTAGCCAACCGTCGTGGGCTACTTCTTCATCAACCCAATCGACAAGACTTGATGACATGAGACGGCAATCTAGCAAATATCGTACTGTGAGACTCAAATCATCAATAAATGATTGAATGACACCTCGCAGATGTTGAATGTCATCTGTTTCATGATCGTCTAGCGTGTTCAGAAACGATTGCAGATCAAAAATAGTGCGATTGAGTACATTGACTAATTCCGCAGTCGAACTGCCGGACGGCCGCCCTTGCCCTGGAGCTTCTCTCGCGAGTAACTCTTCTAGCACATCATCCACAGCATCAGATAGAGTTTCAAGACTAGTATCAGAGCTAGGGCTAGCTAGTTGAGATGCTTGTTGCACAAAACCTCCTTCTACATCGAGTTGAGAAGACGTCTGATGATAAGCCTTGAGAATTGACAGCACTTCGTGCTTATCAGTTGAGGTCAACGAGCTATCATGACGAGAACCATTTGGCGGCTGGGACGGTAGAACTGCTGGCAACCGTCTTACTAACTTCAACTGCATCATAGTTGATTACCCATGCTTAAAAGAATGAACCGTAGGGGTTGCAGGAACAGTCACCCCATAGAATGCAATGATGCTCATCTGGCATCATCATGAATGTGACGACGAAACTCCAGCTCTATGTCACTACGTCATAACTATGATGAACTAGGTCTTGAGGTGTATGGAGATGGAGCTCACACAACAGACCATAGCCAAACGGCATTAACTCAAACAGACTATCCGTTTTTAGGTCACCTTTTAGTTCACCCATATTGATGTCCGATCCATGACGTTAGTGCGTAGATGACACCCTGTGGTGTTCCGATGTCTGTATTGAAGCGTAAGAACCCTTGTCTATTAATGTGCAGAACTACGGATTTAAGGCGATCGCCATCAAGATTGGTCGTTTAGTACCCGTAAGTGTAGGGGCACCCTAATAGCTCTTCTTGGAAAGCAACCGTACAATCACGGAATTCCGGGACAACATCCAGCATCATCCCCAATAATACGGATCACGCTATGTGCCTATAGCTACAAGACAACGATAGGGCGATCGCTTTCAACAGCGACTCTGCTGCCTATCTGCTGCCTAGGATCGACATAACCTCAACATGTCGTGGCCACCACGCTGAAACTCGTAGGACACTCTCTCGATCGATGCTCTCCAGCCCTGAGATTGGAACCACGCCCAGAGGGGATCAAGGTAGGGAGAACGCAGTCCATCCAGCTGCAGTAGTGGAAAGACGCGAACTTCATACGCCACTCGCATCATGGACTCTAGTGCCTGCTGATGAACGTCAAACGATAGGCGATCGCTATACAAAAATAAGAGGTGAGAGCATAGGGCTAGATCAAAGCTGCCATCCTCAAATGGGACTTCAGGTAAACTAGCAGGCAGATAGCGGCGATCGCGTTTTCCTTGGTCGTAGTCATCCAAGAACATCTGCATGGATGCCATCCGAGTTTCACCCAAGTCTTTGACAGAACGAATCGTATCCCAGACATAATCATCGTAATTGTCCTGCACTTGCTGGAGGACGATATCAAATGTCTCATGAATGCGATCGTCAATGTCTTGAGCCGTAAAGTGGTAGATAGGATCGATGGACGTCACATACCCACCACGACGGGTGGCCTCACTGTTAAAGGAGGCTGGGCCATCTCCACAACCTAAGATTTTACCGGCTAAGTCTTGTTCCGAAAGGGCAAACATATCAACATACTCTTGAAATGATCGCCCCCATGGCACGATTGAGGACAATGTCATCGCCATCGTTATTCTTCACTGATAGTACTTTAGTACGCAAGTATAGCTTACGTGACCATGATTGCATCAAGAGTGCTTATTTTAAGCGATCGCTTTCCCATCAACTGAGTACATTTGAACTTGTGCATCAGTGGGCAGCAAGAGCAATGTATATCCTATGACTTAGCTTAGAAATAGTCCACAATACATGAAATCATCCGGAATTTAAGACCAATGACTTGTGGTCTCAGGTGAAATCCATGTCAAACGTCAAGAAAATTACATAGGTTTTGTTCATTTTTTCAGTAAATAAACTTAACCAATGACCCCAATCATGATTTTTCTTGATATGAATGAGATATCACTGAAGAGCTTTGACTGAACGGACTTGTAACTAAAGATACGTTTACCAAGGGCTTCAGATTCAACATCACACTTAACTACCTCATCACAGTTCGTCACTGTAGCTCACTCCTGTACATGTTAGAAAGCATTGATCGGATTATGTGATTGGTCTCTCCTGGTGTCGCGGCACTCTAGTAGTTCTTAGGCAACAGAATAAACAGCTTAGAGGTTACAACAGTTGTTAACACAACTTCAATGGCAAGCCAACAAGGGTGGTATGCCGTTACCTTACGTTGTCCTCAACCTGATGGTGCCTTAATCCATACACTAATTCGACTAAAGCGTTACTGCAGGCAGAAGTGTTGTCAGTTTTCTAATTTCTTCCTGAATTAAGAGGCATAGTTTCAATGGATATTCTTGGCATCCTCATGATTACGATACTCGTTACTTGGTGGACACAAACGACACTGTTTCCTAAGCCCCCTAAGGAAAAATCAGCTGAGGAAAAGCTAGGAGAAGCGATCGGCAGTGTTTTGAAGACCGGCATTAAAATCAATATTGTTCACTCTCAGGATAAGGGAAAACCCTAAGAGATCACGAGTTTGATCCATCATCATGACTAGGTTAAAGCTTTCTCTAGTGGGACATGTGTATGCCCCCTGGTTGACTGACAAATCTTTTTGCCTAGGCTGGGTTGAGCAACGTCAAACCCA
>RECH01000032.1 GCA_007694125.1 Leptolyngbya sp. DLM2.Bin15 | reverse complement strand
AGGCTATGACTCTCTTCTCCCGTGGGGCATCTGCCGCTTCACTACGTAGCCCCCAATCAAAAAGCTACCGGACGGTTTCCCGCTCGCCCAGTAGCTTTTGAATGAAGAGAGGTGATGAACCCACCTCACTGTTATGAAATCCCGAATTACAACTTAAGTATTCCCGCACTCAAGCGTTGCACCCAGCATAACTTCTTTTTTTTTGATCTGCTAACCCTCGTATAATTACGGAGAAAAGCAATCCGAGGCTGATTCCGCCTAGGATGTAGCCCTATTCAGCGATCGATCACTTGTTTACAAAAATTTACAAAAACCTGAGCTTCGGCTCGTTCCCTTAAGATTGACGCTGAGACTGTTCCACAACATTCTGTTCAGCTTCCCTCCATCCTCCTAGCCTAGGGGGATGTTGTCGTTTCTCACCCCCAGCCATGGAACTTGCATCCCCCCGACACCATTGGCGACATACCCTAGCCGCAGCCCTCACCGGTCTGGTGGCCCTAGGAGCGATCGCCTCCCTACAGGTGCCCGAACTGCGACGCATCCAAGGCGATCGCACCTTTGCCGATGAAGAACTACAGCAGCAACTGCTCCTGGAAGCATCCCGTTTGGAGCTTTTGAAGCGATCGCCTGCCTTTGGCTACGACAACCTCATGGCCAACTGGGTCTTCTTGGGCTTCGTGCAATATTTCGGCGACACCGAGATCCGCCAGCGCACCGACTATTCCCTCAGCCCCGAGTATTTCGAGATTATTCTGCAACGCGATCCCCGCTTCATTCTTGCCTACACCTTCCTGTCCACCAGCGCGTCCCAATATGCCGGTGTGCCAGAGCGGGCCATCGAGATTATGGATCGCAATGTGTCTCGCCTCCATCCCAACGCCCCGCCCGATTCCTATTTTGTCTGGCGACAGAAGGCGATTGATGAACTGCTCTTTTTGGGCGATGGCGAAACGGCTCGGCAATCCTTTGAAACCGCTGCCGACTGGGCGGAGCAATCCTCATTTCCCGGTAGCGACAATGCTGCCGCCATCTCTCGCCAAACCGCCCAATTCCTAGCCCAAAGCCCCGATAGCACCGCCGCCCAAATTGCCGCTTGGATGCTGGTGTTGCAAAATGCTGTGGATGAACGCACCCAGCAAAATGCCCGCGATCGCATTGAATCGCTCGGCGGCCAGTTCATCGAAAATCCCGACGGCGGCTTCACCATTCGCATTCCCTAGCGTTCCGCCCTCGCACCCAGTTGATGGGAAGAGGTGACCGAATTTAATACAAGGTTTCATCAGGACAGGGATATCTGTAGCCCCCTTGCCAAGGGGGCGGCGAAGCGGGGGATCCAATGCAGGATGTCAAAACCATGACCCTTCAACCGAATTTGATACAAGGTTTCATCAGTAACACAGGCTATATTCAGCCGTGCGTTACGCTTCGCTAACACACGCTACAGGCTACAGCCCATAAAAAGGGTTTGAATCTGCCAGATATTGTCCACCCCATCTATGCCCCTATGCTGAGTTGGTACAACGGTCAACGTCATACCGACGATACGTTGCCCATTGCCCTCGATGATCCGGCGCTGCTGTTTGGCGCAACGGTATTCACCACCCTGCGCATCTACCATCGCCTCCACGATCCCCGCAGCCATTGGCGCGATCACCTCCAGCGCCTGCAAACCAGCCTGGTGGCCCTAGGATGGCGATCGCCCGATTGGTCTCAGGTGGAGCAGGGGGCAATCTATCTCGCCGACCACTACCCTGTTTTGCGCGTCACCCTGTTTCCCGACGGCCGCCATTGGATTTTGGGGCGATCGCTGCCGCCTGACCTGGATCGTTGGCAGCAGCAGGGCATCACCGCCTGGGTGGCCACCTGGGAAGATTTGGGGGAGACTCAGGGGTATGGGGGGCGATCGCTGCCGTCTCATAAAACCGGAAACTACCTAGCACCCTGGCTTGCCCGCCAACGGGCCCAGCAGCACCAGGCCCAGGAGGCCATTTTGGTGGGGTTGGATGACGCTTGGCTGGAAACCAGTACCGGCAATTTGTGGGCTTGGGGAGCTGGATGCTACTGGACGCCGCCGATTTCCCAAGGAATTTTGCCGGGTTTGGCGCGATCGCACCTCATTTCTAGCTTAAAGTGCCAAAATATAGAGATACGTGAGGAACCATGGTGCGCGCAGGTTCGTTCTCATCTAGAGGCGATCGCCTATTGCAATTCTGTGGTCGAGGTCGTGCCGATTGGCCACGTTCTCAGCGGCGCAGATTGCCGATCCTATGATCCTCACCATCCCGGACTAGGGTTGCTTCAAGAAGCGATCGCTCGTCCCGATCCCGTAGATTTCTGAAATGCGTTAATATTAGTTAACAATAGAAATCAAGCTTAGGGCTTATCGCAGGTTCTGGTTTGTGGCGCAGGGTTTTGGCTCTCGTGTTCTTCCGGTCTCAAGGCATAGCGTAAGTCCTGGCCCTATAGTCCTCGGTTTAGGGCTACTTCAATATAAGTATTAGGAGGATTGACCTTAGTGAATAAGCGGTGGAGAAATACAGGACTATACGCGCTCTTAGCGGTCGTGGTGCTTTTTTTGGGAGCATCCTTGTTCAGCGATCGCCAGCCCCAAGTGCAAGATACTTGGCGCTATAGCGAATTCATTGAACGGGTTGAGCAAAATCAGGTTGAAAAGGTCAGCATTAGTTCTGACCGTGCTCGCGCCACCATCACCGCCCAAGATGGCAGCAAGGTGCTGGTTAACCTCGTCAACGATCCAGAACTGCTCAACATCTTGACTGAAAACGATGTTGATATTTCCGTCGCTCCTCAGCCGGAAGACAACGTGTTTGCTCGGGTCTTCAGCACCCTGTTGATTCCCTTCTTGCTGCTGATTGTGCTGTTCTTCGTGTTGCGTCGTGCCCAGAGCGGCCCCGGCAACCAAGCGATGAACTTCGGTAAGTCGAAGGCTCGGGTGCAAATGGAACCCCAAACCCAGGTCACCTTTGGTGATGTGGCCGGGATTGAGCAAGCCAAGCTAGAACTGGCGGAAGTGGTGGACTTCTTGAAGAATGCCGATCGCTTCACGGCCATCGGTGCCAAGATTCCTAAGGGTGTGCTGCTGGTGGGCCCTCCCGGAACCGGTAAAACCCTGTTGGCCAAGGCGGTCGCTGGTGAAGCAGGTGTTCCCTTCTTCTCGATCTCCGGTTCTGAGTTTGTGGAAATGTTCGTTGGGGTGGGTGCTTCCCGCGTTCGCGACTTGTTTGAACAAGCCAAGTCCAATGCTCCCTGTATTGTCTTTATTGATGAAATTGACGCCGTTGGTCGTCAGCGGGGTGCTGGTCTAGGTGGCGGTAATGATGAGCGGGAGCAAACCCTCAACCAGTTGCTCACCGAGATGGATGGTTTTGAAGGCAATACCGGCATCATCATCATCGCGGCTACCAACCGTCCTGATGTGTTGGATTCGGCACTGCTACGTCCCGGTCGTTTCGATCGCCAAGTTGTGGTCGATCGCCCCGACTATGCTGGTCGTCTCGAAATCCTCAACGTCCATGCCCGTGGCAAAACCTTGGCGAAAGATGTGGATCTCGATCGCATCGCCCGCCGGACGCCCGGTTTCACCGGTGCGGATCTGTCCAACTTGCTGAACGAAGCAGCCATCCTCGCGGCTCGTCGCAACCTCACCGAAATCTCCATGGACGAAGTCAACGACGCCATCGATCGCGTCTTGGCCGGCCCTGAGAAGAAAGATCGGGTGATGAGCGAGAAGCGCAAGACCTTGGTGGCCTACCACGAAGCTGGTCATGCTTTGGTGGGTGCCCTGATGCCCGACTATGACCCCGTGCAAAAAATCAGCATCATCCCTCGTGGTCGTGCCGGTGGACTTACCTGGTTCACCCCCAGCGAAGACCGCATGGATTCTGGTCTCTACTCTCGCTCCTACCTGCAAAACCAAATGGCCGTTGCCCTGGGTGGACGCATCGCTGAAGAAATCATCTTCGGGGATGAAGAAGTCACCACCGGTGCTTCCAATGACTTGCAGCAGGTGGCCCGTGTCGCTCGGCAAATGGTGATGCGCTTCGGGATGAGCGATCGCCTCGGCCCTGTTGCCCTTGGTCGTCAGCAAGGCAACATGTTCCTCGGTCGTGATATCGCCGCTGAGCGAGACTTCTCCGAAGAAACCGCCGCCGCTGTGGATGATGAAGTCCGCAACCTGGTAGACCAAGCCTATCGCCGCGCCAAGTCGGTGTTGGTGGATAACCGCAGCGTGTTGGATCACCTAGCCCAAATGCTCGTCGAACGGGAAACCGTTGACGCAGAGGAGCTGCAGGAGCTTCTAGCCAGCAGCGATGTGAAAATGGCTACCATTGCCTAGGTCACGCTACAAAAAAGCGATCGCCCTTGAATAAGAAGGAGCGATCGCTACTCAAACGGGGGAGCCATCCCCTGTTTTTTTATGCCGAATTCTCTGCTTGAGCGTATCCATAGCGTATCCATGGTACCAACGCAGGAGGGGAGCATCCCAGTTTCGCAAGTTGACCCACCCTTCGGGAAGCGCAAGCTCTACATCCCCCAACCCCTTCTCCCAAAAA
>RECH01000136.1 GCA_007694125.1 Leptolyngbya sp. DLM2.Bin15 | reverse complement strand
TTCCCTGGAAGGCTCGATCAGGATGGCGTGGATGATCACCTTGAACGTCGGATACAAAACAGGTTAAAAGTGCTTCCGGGTCATGTTCGTTCTGTGCTGGTTGCAGTTGCTCTATGACGACGCTTTGACTAGATTTCATGAGTTCTGTTTTAAGTGCTTAAGTGCTGTTTACTTGAAGTGTAATGAATTTCAACACTTCACTGCTTTCAGATTCTTACGATGATTTATCAGATTCTTCTGGTGTTAGCGAACCTGTTTCGGTGTCATGCCAGTGAGGCGCTTAAACTGTTGGGTTAAGTGGCTTTGGCTAGAGAAACCAACTTGTAGGGCGATATCTGCGTTGGCGCAGCCTGTGCGCAGCACGTATCGCCAAATCTGTCTTCAACAGCATCACTTTTGCCTGTTCTACACGCTGCTGAATCACGTATTGATGGGGCGAAATCCCCATGGCTCGCTTAAACAAACTCGCAAAGTAAGTTGGGCTGATGTTAACAACACTTGCCAGCTCTGCCAAGGATAAATCTCGATCTAGGTAAGTGTGAATATAATCGATCGCCTCCTGCAACTGGGTACGAGTGAAGCTGCTGTTTTGGGATGCGATCGGTTGTCTCAGAGTCGAATAGTGTCGCAGTAAATGAATGACCAGGATTTGAGTCAGTGATTCGACATACAATTTCCCCATCATCCCACCCGATCGCAACTCAGCGAACAGCAGCATACCAATCTGGTGAAGTTGCGAATCTTGCTGACCGAAACTATGCACAAGCTCGAAGCGGTTTGAGCCCATGTCAGAGGCTTCAGCAACGTGTTGAATGAAGTCTGGTTTTAAGCAGATGTGTAATGGGGCACAAATATCATCACTCATATCTGGAGCTTGACACCAATAACTCGGTTGTCCAGCCGGAACCAAGAAGTTGTCACCTTTGTGAAGGATGGATTCATGCAGGCGATCGTCCCGTTTCTGAATTAAAGGGGCGGGATTTCCTGTGTGAAAGTAGAGCCAGTGATCGAATAGAGCCGGGAGTTCTAGTTCAAAGGCTGAAGCAGGACTTTGACACTGCTCAACCAAAATGCCACTCCAGTTCGTTTGCCGACTGGAGAACATCAGCGTTTTATTCAACTGTTGGCTAAGTTCGAGCGAGTTGAGCAGATTGCTGGTCATAGAGCTTGCTTTCACCGATTGCTTGCAGTTGCAGAATAAACATGTTCTAGCTTTTTTTAGTCTGATTCTGGTGCAACGAAATAATCACTAACCAGAACTCTAACCCGGCAGTGCTCAAAATATAGTGCTGTCTATCACTAGAAACCTTAAGAGTCAAGGGTTCTATTCTGCTATCATTACCAATTTTGAGCACTACCCTCTAACCCAAGGCATACATACTAAATCATGATGCTATGCTCGATACTTCCTCCATTGGAGGGATTTCGCTAACCCAATAAGCCAATAGGTACTTCTGGACTTCTTCAGCAGATCCTACTTAAGGGCTGCTATTGCTTCAATCTCAACTAATGTTTCTGGAGAGGCGAGCGAGGCAACACCGATGCCAGTAATTGCAGGGCGTGAGTCTGCTAGAAATTGCGCAAGAATAGGTGCAATTTCTTCAGAGAACTCTCCAAATTCACCGCGAATGTAGATGCGAAGGTTCAGCAAATTCTCTACAGAGCTTCCTGCTGCATCTAGAACAATGGTTAGGTTCTTTAGCACGTTCTTTAGTTGCCCTTCAACAGTATGGGACGAAACTTGGAAGTTCATGTCCCAGTCAACCTGACCAGAAATATAAACGACACCCGATGCAGTATCGTTTACAGCATGGGACAACCCGTGTGGTTTGCCATCATAGCGTTGTGGCGGGTTAACAAGTTGCTTTCTCATTGTATCTAAGTCCTCTTCTACATATCTATCTGGAGTATAGTCAGTTCTAATGACTGGTTTCTTTCAGATTTTTAGGGTAGTTTGTCAGATTCTTATGGTGTTACTGCGCGATAGGAAACCACGCCAGCCACCTCGGTGTCTCATCCATAGCGATCGAGGGAGTCATCTTGGTCACCTCTACAGCAAAGCCTCCATCTGCTGGGTTCATGTCGGTGTCCATGGGGCCATGTTGAATGTTGTTGACCGTGATGCTGCGAGTTCCAAGATCTTGGCATCACGGGTAAAGCTAGCGATCGCCTCCTTCTCAGCTACGACGTGTTTTACCGCTTCTACATCGGTACTGTCAGCTCGAATGTCAAAGCTTTCCCCCCTACCGCAGCGACTTGTGATGCCTCGATTGTGCTCCTCAATCGAGGCATCAATTAAAGGCATTGCATCTTAAAAGTTAGGGAAGAGTTAGAATTTCTACCCCTTCCTCAGTCACAGCAACGGTGTGTTCAAACTGAGCTGAAAGCTTCTTATCTTTTGTAACTACAGTCCAACGATCCGCTAAAAACTTAAGCGTATGCGTTCCTTCGTTCAGCATCGGTTCGACTGTAAAGACCATTCCTGGACGCAGCTTCAACCCACTGCCTCGTTTGCCATAGTGAGGAACTTGAAGCTCTGTATGCATTTGCCTGCCAATGCCATGCCCAACCATATCGCGAACAACTGAGAACCCCTGAGCCTCGGCATAGTCTTGAATTGCAGCACCAATATCACCAATTCTTGCACCAGGCTTGATTTCCGCAATACCCCGCATCATCGATTCTTGAGTGGCTTCAACCAGCTTCCGGGCTATTGCGGATACATTACCAACCAGGAATGTTTTAGACGTGTCACCATGATAACCGTCTAGGCGTGGCGTCACATCAATATTGACAATATCCCCGTCTTTAAGAATTTGGTTTGGATTAGGAATTCCGTGACAAACCACGTCATTAACGCTGGTGCAAATTGAACCTGTAAATGGGGGATGGCCGGGAGGTGCGTAGCCAAGTGTGGCACTGATTGCACCATGAGCTCGCAGCCAACGCGCCGCCTCATCATCTAAAGCTTGCGTACTCATTCCAGGTTGCACCATTGATTCAAGATGATTGAGGAGATTCGCAGCAAGTCGTCCAACCCGGCGCATCTTGTCTAGTTCTCTACTCGAAAGCAAGACAAGTCTTGGATTCACTGGGGGTTGTACAAAATCCCCGGTGATTGAGAGCACATTTTGATGGTTCATGGATAAAGCTTTGATTACTTGTGCTATGCCATGCTAGCACAGCATGGCATAGCGTGGCATGGGCTAGGCTATTTCTGGTATCTTAGATGTAAGCAAATCAGACGTGAAATTCAAAATGGGCGGTAAAACAGATTTAGATCGAGTGGTTGCTTATATTCCTTCCGACCGGAAACGAGAATTGGAGGAGTGGGCACAGGCAGATGAACGGTCTGTCTCGTGGCTGGTTGCAAAATTAATTGATCAAGCTTTGCAAGAACGCCGAAAGCAGCAAAGTGTTTCAGAAGTAGTAAATATGCGTTGAAGCTAGCGTTCTTGGAGTGTAGACTGCCTCGCCAAGGTGATCGATGGGTTCACGCAGGCTTTGAGCCTCGATCGCTACGCCCTCTATGTCTTTGATTATGGAGCTCCAGTCGGTTATAGGCTGGCGGTTGCGCATCCCGAGCGTATAACCGCTCTGATCAGCCAGAACGGCAACGCGTATCTGGATGGCTTCAGTGACGAGTGGGGCCCCTGGCAGGCTTATTGGCGTGAGCCAAGCCCTGATAACCGTGAGGCTTGTCGCGAGTCTCTTTCGGCCAAGGTGATCGAGAACTGGCAGTATCGCACCGGAACGGATCCGCACCGACTTGCGCCCGACGGCTACCTTCTTGACATCGCCTTGATGTCCCGGTCTGGAGCAGAAGAAATCCAGTTGGATCTGATCCTGGATTATCGCAGCAATCTAGACCGCTATCCCGAATTCCAGACCTATTTCCGGGATTATCAGCCCCCGCTGCTCGCGGTCTGGGGCCGGCATGACCCAGCCTTCATACCCGCCGGTGCCGAAGCCTATAAGCGCGATCTTCCCGATGCGCAGGTTCATCTGCTGGACACCGGCCATTTTGCGCTTGAGACGCATGCGAGCGAGATCGCTCAGTTCATCCGCAGTTTTCTCCTCCAATATATATAGAGTGGGAGCCCTCATGCCCCGTGTCGATATAGACCGCGCGCTGCGGTAAGTCCCCCAACAGATGACCCATTGAAGGAGAACGAACATGAAGATTTTGATGGTTTTAACGTCGCACGACCAGCTCGGCGACACCGGTCACAAAACCGGCTTCTGGCTTGAAGAGCTTGCTGCTCCCTATTACGTGTTTAAGGAGGCTGGCTACGAAATCACGCTCGCCTCTCCAAAAGGCGGTCAGCCACCGCTCGATCCGAAGAGCAACGAACCCGACTCCCAGACCGACGAAACCCGTCGCTTTGAGGCGGACGCCGAGGCCAGCAAGGCACTGGCGAATACCGTCAAGCTTGCCGACGTCTCTGCAGACGACTTCGACACGGTGTTCTACCCCGGCGGCCATGGCCCGATGTGGGATCTGGCCGAGAGCAAGGACTCGTCTGAGCTAATCGAGAGTTTCCTGGCGGCGAACAAGCCAGTCGCACTGGTCTGCCATGCGCCGGGCGTGCTGCGCCACGTGAAGACCGCCGAGGGTCGGCCGCTGGTTGAGGGCAAGAAGGTGACCGGTTTCAGCAACACCGAGGAAGCTGCTGTCGGCCTGACCGAGGTGGTGCCGTTCCTCGTGGAGGACGAGCTGAAGGCCAAGGGCGGTATCTATTTGAGTGGTGCGGACTGGGGCCCCTACGTCGTGGAGGACGGCCTGCTGATCACCGGACAGAATCCGGCCTCGTCAGCCCCAGCCGCTCAGCGTCTGGTTGCCCGCGATCGCCATCCCCAAGCAGGAGCGTAGCGATGGAGGTCATCATCGGCATTGCTGGTGGCATCGGTCGCTGAGTAGCGAGACAACTGGCTGAGGTGGGCGACGAACCCATCGGTCTCGTGCGGCGATCGCAAGCGGAGGCGATCGCCTCGTGCGGGATTCAGACGGTACGGGGCGACCTTGTGGCGATGGCGGTTGACGAACTGGCTGCGACCATCGTGGAGCTTCTGCGAACCCCTGCCCTGAGCCGGTTGACCTTGGATCTGACCCGTGGAGGAACGGCGTCAGCAAGGGGATGGGTGCGTTGGCCATTGACTCGACGGCGGCGAAACGTATTGCGCAAGAATTTGACAAAACACCCTAAGAATCTGAAAGAAACCGAGCACTAGAACTTATTACATTTAAGCCTAAGTCAGATAAGAATCTAATGTGTTATTCCTAGGAGATTGCAATGCCTTACGTTACTGTCGGTCAAGAAAATTCTGCAACGATTGATCTCTACTACGAAGATCTGGGGGCAGGTCAACCGATTGTACTCATTCATGGATTTCCCCTCAACGGTCATTCCTGGGAAAAGCAGGTTTTGGTGCTGCTCAATGCAGGGTATCGAGTGATTACCTACGATCGCCGAGGATTTGGTGCTTCTAGCCAACCGTCGTTTGGCTATGACTACGATACCTTTGCAGCAGATCTGAACGTGCTGATGACCAACCTTGACTTGCAGAATGCTGTGCTGGTCGGCTTCTCAATGGGAACCGGTGAAGTCACGCGCTATCTTGGCACCTATGGCTCAGAGCGGGTGCAAAAAGCCGTGCTGATGGCTCCCGTGCCGCCCTTTTTGCTGAAGACCGATGATAATCCCGAAGGCGTTGACCAAAGCGTTTTCGATGGCATTATGAAAGCGATCGTTGAAGATCGTCCAGCCTATTTTTCTGCATTTTTCAGAGAATTCTTCAATATGGATGTGCTGCTGGGCGACCGCATTAGCGGTGAAGCCATTCAGGCAAGTTGGAATGTGGCAGTCGGGGCCTCTGCTAAAGGGACGTTAGATTGTGTACCGTCTTGGCTCACCGATTTCCGCGATGATCTGCCCCGTATTGATGTACCAACCCTGATCATCCATGGCGATGCCGATCGCATTTTGCCACTTGAGTCTACCGCAGCAAGACTGCCAAAGCTTATTAAAAACAGTAACCTTGTCATCATTCCTGGCGGGCCGCACGCCATCAACTGGACTCACGCTGATCAGGTCAATCCCGCGTTGCTGAACTTTCTGCAGCAGGAATAATCAGTAACTCAGCGCATGTCTGACTGATGAAAAACTCTGTGGTTTATCTGTTGAGGCAAGTTCACACGCTAGTTTAAGCAGGGTTTTGCAAATCAGCGGATTAAGGGTAGTGCTACAAAAGTAATGCTATCTATCACTAGAACCCTTAAGAATCAGGGGTCTCATTCCGCTATCATTACCAATTTTGAGCACTACCCAAATTTCTAATCCCTATGTCTTGATCACGGGGCGTCACCCGACTGAACTTGATGCCTCTGTAAAAGAAATCGGCTGCCCGCAACTGGATACTCGACCTCAAAGACTGCTAGATTTGAGTGAATACGGTCAGCCCTGGTGTCGGTCAATCACCTGCATAAGTCAGACTATTGTTTTGTATAGGAGTCGAAGCCATGTCCCAACAGCTCAAAACAATCACGGATAGTCAGTGCCAAAATGCCCCTGCACAGTATAGTGATTTAAAAGCTCTTTTTTTAAACTGCACACTCAATAAAACGCCAGTATTATCCCATACACAAGGGGTTATCAATATTGCCAAAGCTATTTTCGAGGCCAATGGGGTAACCACTCAAGTTATTCGACCTGTAGATTATGAGATAGCGGCGGGGCTAGGGTTAGATATGTCACAAACCAATGAGTGGCAGACAGATGAATGGCCTCAGATCCAGAAAGAAATTGATGCAACTGATATCTTAGTGCTGTGTACTTCAGTATGGCTGGGTGAAAAAAGCTCTGTTTGCAGTCGAGTTTTAGAGCGGATGTATGGATATACTCACCTTTTGAATGAGAAAGGTCAGTACAGAGATTATGGGAAGGTTGGGGCAACCCTCATTACCGGGAATGAAGATGGTGTTAAACATTGCGCCATGAATATTTTGTTTTCCCTATCGCATATTGGCTACACGATCCCTCCACAAGCAGATGCAGGCTGGCTAGGCGAAGTGGGCCCAGGGCCTTCCTACTTAGATCCAGGGTCTGGAGGGCCGGAGAACGAATTTACCAATCGCAATACCATCTTTTTAGCTTGGAACTGTATGCATATGGCCAGACTCCTCAAAGATAATGGAGGTATTCCTGCTCACGGAAATCAGCCTGACGTTTGGGATGCAGGCTGTAAGACAGACTTCAAAAATCCTGAGCATAAGCGCTAGTACATTAAGGCAGAAGTAAGAAGGTAGAAGGATGAAACTGCCTTTACCCCGCCTCCGGCACCGAGCGATAGTCGGAAAAGGAGACGGTTTCTTCATTCTTCTATCTGAATTCAGGGGTTCATTTTGAACGTCAATTGCTTGAGTTCCTCTTGATTCCAGTTGCCTAAATGAGCAGCAGCTTCATAGGTGCTTTGCAAGAACTCTAACAACATCTGATCCGGTGATTCTGCCTCGCGGACAGCATCATAGGGCAAAATAAATTCGCCTAACTCTTTACTGTAAAATGCAGCATCGGGACGGATTGCCGCCTGCTTCAATCCATCGGGCTCTGGGTAAGCATAGGAATAAAACGCTGGGTATGATAATCCGGCTCCAGGCCAGAATCCGGCACTGCTGACTTCCTGGGAGTAGGCTTCCTTTGCCACTACGTCGGGCAAATTCGGCACTCCTCCCGGATGCTCCGGAGCCGATCGCCCCGAAAAGCGAGTCACGGCTAAATCAAAACTTCCCCAGAAAAAATGAACCGGACTGACTTTGCCGCAAAAATGGGAGCGAAATTCTCGAAAGACGCGATCGCTCTGTAGCAGCACTCGCCAGAATCGATTGGCATAGTCCGCATCATAGGCAGCATGGGTTTCATCCTGCTCAAATCGAATCGGATCGGGAACTTCATTCGGTTTGGTGTTAATGGTGATGTGAAGATCGAGGGCTCTGAGCGTTGCCATCACGTTCTGGTAGAAATCAGCGACAGAGCGAGGGTAGAGGGCGATCGCCCGTCTTGCCCCTTCGCTGGTTTGAATCAGCAGCTCATGATCAATGAAATCAAAGTCGATTTGAAAGATCCGGCTACCGTAGGGAATCGTGGATGTGGTCAGTCCCCGAACGGTTAAATAGAGGGGAATATGCCAGGAATGATTAATCCACGGGGTTTGGGCCAATCGGATTTTGCCGATGATTTGCGTCCACATGTGTAAGGTGGTGTAGGTATCCTGCCATGCCTCCAAAGGTAGACTCGGCCAACTATCTATCGGGGTAGGCTGATTTGACATCATGGTTTCCTCGCGAGTAGAAAAGGGGCGCGTGATCAATAGTTCTTCTGTTGTTCGTCGGCAAAACACCACAGCCATTGTTCTCCCAGTTCGGCTGAACTGATCACTGGGTGTCCGCTCTCTTCATAGTGACGGCGGGCGTGTTGATTCTTAGACGAGTCGCAGCACAGCATTTTGCCGCAGGTTTGGCAAATCCTCAAGTGAACCCAGCGACCGCCAACCTGAATGCATTCCTCACAGCGGAATATCGGGTAATTGGCTTTTGAAATCATCGTCTCTAGCGTCAGTTCGTTCAGGTGTTGACAAGCCATGGAATGCTCCTGTGAATGTGCTGTCAGATAGGTGCTTGATTACATGGGATACAGCCATGTGCGAAAGAGTTGTGTGAGGCGTGGCATGATCACATAGGTCAGCAGGGCAACCGTTAGACCTGTAACCAACAACATTCTGAGCAATGCAGGCAGCCCCGCTAGGAGCGGTACTAGCAAATGATTGAGAATAGATATCGTAAAAAACACTCCCAGCCATGTGGCGATCGCCATTTTGTAGCGCGGGGGTGGAACCTTCATGGGCTTGTTGGGAAGCGTAAACCAGGTTTCCAGCCCCGTCAGGGTTTGAATGGTTTCAGGCTTTTCAATCAAGGGCTGCAGTCGCGCTAGCCATTCCTGCCGCACAGTGGATTCCAGCCAGGTTTTGAGGTTGTCGTAATGATCAAATTTGACAATTGCCACATACTCAGGATGAACGTGATCACAGGGTCGGATCACACTGACCCCCAAATGCCCCTTAAATTGGTGAGCAGCCGTCGTAATCCCGTGCAACCACTCTTCATACCCCTGCTCACGCCCAGTTCGGACGAGGTGAGAAATGATGGCGGTTACCTGATGGGTTTCTGCATCTGTACCCACTATCCTTGGCTTTAGCATGAGAGATGACCTCAAAAAAACTTGGTTACAAGGAACGCAATGATTGCTAATGTGCGATCGCTGCTTTTAAGGCAGATTGGGCGTTCGCGATCGCTAGATTCCGGGCTTCATCCCCCATATTCAAGCTATCGGCATAGACAAACTCAATATCCGTGATCCCAATAAATCCAAAAATGAGTTTTAGATAGGGTGTTTGTAGATCGTAGGCGTGCGTCGGACTACCTTCGGGATAGGCTCCGCCTTGGGCCATAATGATCGTCATCTTCTTGTTGTGAACCAGTCCTTTATAGCCTGTTTCGTCCACAGAAAAGGTGCGCCCTGCACGCACAATCTGGTCAAGATAAGCTTTGAAGTTGGCAGGAATGCTGAGGTTATACATGGGGATACCAAAAACGTAGCGATCGGCGGATAAAAACTCGTCGATCAATTCGTCGGAAATTTGAATTGCAGCGGCCAACTCAGGTGTATGTTGATCGGATGGAGTAAATGCAGCAGCGATCCAGTCTTCGCTCACAAAAGGAACAGGGTAATGCCCAATATCACGGTAAGTGATGGTGTCGTTGGGATGAGTGGTTTTCCACTGGTTAATGAACTCTTTGGAGAGCATGCGGGAGATGGAGCGATCGCCCCGTGGACTCGCATCAAGATGAAGAATATGTGTCATGAGATTTAGCTTAGATTGGGAATAAAGAATGCAGCGGAGACGAATGAGCAACCTACGGTTGGCACTAAACGAACCATGAGTTCAGCTTGCAAGACGCCTCCTTATTTCACCACTCAAGATCCCTCAGTTAACCGTTGAGTTAAGGTGTTTGCATCGCTGACCCAAAGGGCGATCGCTTCACAGGGCGATCGCCCCTAATGCTTTCAATGTCGCCTCTTGAGCTTTTGTCAATCCCATCGCGCCCTGAATATTCATGCCTTCATAGAGCCGATCAACCATCAAGGTCTGAATGCAGCCTCCAGTGCTCACATCCCACACCTTAATGGTGCGATCGTCACTGCCACTCACTAAAAACTGCCCATCTGGGCTAAAACTGACTGACGTGACCCAACTGGTGTGCTCGTGCAAGACGTTCAGGCACGAGCCAGTTTGCAGATTCCAGAGCCGAATCGTCTGATCACCACTGCCACTCGCCAACAGATGATGATCAGGGCATACAGCAACCGACCAGATTCCACCCGTATGCCCCCGTAAGACTTGTGTACATTCGCCAGTCTGGAGATTCCAGACTCGGATGGTTTGATCAAAACTACCGCTGATCAGCTGCTGATCGTGGGCTGCAAAGGCCAGGGTGAAAACGCCTCCTGTATGCCCCTGCAATACATGCCGACACACCCCAGTTTTGACATCCCATAGTCGAATCGTTTGCTCAGAACTGCCACTCGCCAAGTATTGATTGTCGTCATCAAAGGCAATCGCGCACACATTGTGTTTGTGCCCCTCCAGCACTTGCAAGCATCGATGGGTTTGGACATCCCATAGCCGCACCGATTCGTCTTTGCTACCGCTTGCCAGAACATTCCCGGTTGCATCAAACGCGACCGTCCATACAGGCGCATCATGACCAACCCACTGATGCAGCAAACCCATGGACACATTCCATAACAGCAGCGAACCGTCTTGTCCATTCGTCGCGACAGTTTGACCATCTGGGCTAAAGCTTAAGGAAGAAACCCAACTGGTTAACGGAGATGTTAAACCCGTTCGTCTCTGCAAAATTTTGTCGGGGCGTGAGGGAGAGAGGTCGGCATCAAACCGCAACTGCCACAGGTAAACGGCTTCATCCAAACCCCGACTGGCCAGAGTTGTTCCATTCGGACTGAGGCTGAGAGAACGAATGCCGCTAGTACAACCACACCATGTTTTGAGGCTTTGTCCTTGCAAATTCCACAACCGCACGGTTTGGTCTTGGCTCGCACTGACTAGGAGTTGACCTCGAAGGGCGATCGCCAGCACATCATCCGTATGCCCATCCAAGATATTAATGCATTGCGCCTCTTGCACATGCCAAAGGCGCAGTGTTCCATCATCACTCCCGGTCGCCAGAATGCGGCTATCTGAGCTAAACGCCATTCCCCAAACACCACCGGTATGGCCAGACAACACCGTTGAACTCACCCTAGATGGATGATTACTCGTAACCGTCTGCCCATGCCAAAGTCGAATCGACCCGTCAAAACCACCACTGGCGAGGAGTTGACCATTGGGGCTGTAACGCACACAATGAACCCCCTCACCATAGCCTTGCAATACATTCAGACAGGTTCCACTGCTCGTGTTCCAAATCCGCACCGATTCGTCTTTGCTGCCGCTGGCTAGGGTTTGGTTATCCGGTGAAAAGTGAACAGAATAAACGTTTTTAGTATGCCCTTGCAGAATCTGAAGGCAGTCTCCCTGGAGATTCCACACCCTCACCGTTTGGTCATCACTGCCGCTGGCTAAGCGGTGCCCATCCGGGCTAAAGGTCACCGACCAAACGCAGCCTGTATGCTCGGTGGCCACCCATAAACACTGACCGCTCTCCACATCCCACAACCGCACCGACATGTCACTACCGCTACTGGCTAGCTGGCGACCATCTGGACTAAAGGCCACACACCAGACCCAGCTTGTATGGCCTACAAACGTTGCCAGTAATTGAGTGGTGGCGATCTGCCAGAGGTAGATCAGCCCAGTGGAATCTCCCACGGCCACCATCTGTCCGTCTGGGCTAAGGTCGATCGACATGGCGCTATTTAAGCTCTCGGAAAAAATGGATTGGGTCAAATCGGCATCTTTAAAGTTGACCCCGGCTAAGTTGACCTGCCGCAAGTCAGCTTGCTGCACGACCAGCCCCGAAAAGTCAGAGCCCCGCAAATCGACCTTAAGCTGTACCAGCAGATTGATCAGATTACCTGCGGCATAGCCTGCTCGGGAACTGGATGAATATTGTTGCTGGGTCAGCAATAACTGGGCTCTATCTTCAACCACTGACACATTCTGGTATGAGGACAAAAGCCATTCGATCATAGGCTGCATGATCAGACGCAATTGAATCTCTCGAACATAATCTTTGGCCCGGATGCGAATTAAGGAATGGCTTTGCCATACATCTAGCTGCTGCGTTGTAAATTCGGTGCAAAGCCGCTGAATCAGTCGCTCTGTCACATATTCCATGACAACGGGCTGGAGAAAGAATGTTTTATCTTTTTTTTCAAGCAGCGATCGCCTCAACAGCGAATTGATGTGTTGAGGAATACTTTGCTGCTGCACCGATCCGATCACACTAGTTTGAATGTCTGTGAGGGTCAGAGGTTCACGGTGAATGGCAAACCAAAATAATGTTTTTTGTTCAGCGTCTGATAAGCGACTGAACTGGCGATCCAGTAAATCACGGATATCTTCAAAGATCAGGATTCTCTGACTGAGGTACGCTAAAAACTCACGAATACTATTGTTGAATACATCCTGGGTGGCAGATGCGACCATCTTTAGCGCTAGGGGATTGCCGCCATAGTGATTTACCAGGGTCTGCCATTCTGCTTCTGAACCTGTAAATATGCCCTTTTGTCGGAAAATGGCGCGTCCATCGTCAGGCGTTAGTCCGCTGAGCGGCAACGTTTTAACCAGGCTTTGTTCACCTTCCATCAATATCATTTCGCGTGGTTTCTCGCGACTGGTGAGCAATAGACAGCTTTGGTGAGGCGTTTCACCCAGCACTCTCAAAAATTGCCCGTAGGCTTCATAACCCGATCGCCACTGACCCACCTGGTCACTCTGCAAAATAGTTTCAGCGTTGTCTAAAATGAGTAGACATCGCTGCGATGCTCCTCTGGGAGCGGTCTTTGACCATCGCAAGTATTCCATCACCTTAGATAACTTGCCATCCAGTGAAGCAGGAATAATTGGATCGTCGCCTTGCAGCGGCATTAGAAATTTCAGTAGACTGGTCAGCAAGTCATCGAAGGAGGGCGCGTTAGCCAGCGATCGCCACACCACGACCTCAAACTCAGACTGCATTTGCAGGGCTGCTTTGACGGCGATCGTACTTTTGCCAATGCCGCCAATGCCGAACAGTCCTACCACGCGGCAGCGATCGGCCACCATCCACTGCCACAGCTGGGCCAATTCGGCCTCGCGTCCGTAAAACATCGAGGCATCGGCTGCGTTATCCCAATCCTGCCGGGCATTGCTTCGCGGTGGCGCGGTGGGTGCGGCGAGGGTAGAAGGCGTCGTATAGTCGGCGCTCGTCAGCTCCAGCCCAAAGGCTTGAAAGAGTAGTTCCAGGGATTGGCGATCGACCCCCAGTTCACGTTTGGCAATACGAGCCAGGGTATTGAGGGATAGACCGGTGCGATGACTCAGCTCTTCCTGGGTAAACCGCTTACCCCAGCGCTCGGTAGATTCGGCTTGCTGTTTAACCGTTTGCCACCGCTGCCAACCTTGGGGTGAAAGAGCGACGCCTCGAACCCGCTTAGGGGTGCTGCGATCGCGCTTTGATCGTTTCGGGTTGGCATCCATAGATCAGTATCGGTTCGAAAGAGCAAAGCGAGCCTATCTACCAGTCTTTTCTACCTAAGGGCATACCACTAGGTTGCCAGGGTATCTCTAGCAACCATAGCCTGCGTTGATCAAAAACTCATTAGCAAAACTTATCAACTAACACCTTTCTGTCTGAAGAATATCACGCCCATTTCGATAAGTCACGTGCTAACTCAACGATCTTGAGTGGGCCGAAAAGGTATGGGGCTGAAGAATGGGGACAGATCAGCAACCTAATGACCATGTTTATGTCCACTCTTAATTTATCCCCAAGGAAAATTTTATGGCAACTCTCACCACCCAAGATGGTACTCAACTCTATTACAAAGACTGGGGCGCAGGTCAGCCCGTTGTCTTCAGCCACGGCTGGCCCCTGAATTCTGACAGTTGGGAAGCGCAGATGCTGTTTCTGGCCGACCATGGATTTCGGGCGATCGCCCACGACCGCCGCGGCCACGGACGATCCAGCCAGCCCTGGAACGGCAATGAGATGGATACCTATGCTGACGACCTGGCCACCCTGATCGACACCCTAGACCTAACTAATGCCACGCTGATTGGCTTTTCGACGGGCGGCGGCGAGGTGGCTCGCTACATCGGTCGTCACGGCACCCGTCGAGTTTCTAAGGCAGCGCTGATCTCGGCGATCCCTCCGTTAATGGTGAAAACGGAGGACAATCCCGATGGTCTGCCCATCGAGGTGTTCGACGGGCTGCGGACGGGCTCCATGGCCGATCGCTCCCAGCTCTACCGCGACCTGGCCAGCGGCCCCTTCTTTGGCTTCAACCGTCCTGGGGCCAAGGTTTCCCAAGGCATGATCGACTGGTTTTGGCTCCAGGGCATGCAGGCGGGCCACAAGAACGCCTTCGACTGTATCAAAGCCTTCTCTGAAACCGATTTCACCGAAGACCTGAAAAAGTTTGACGTGCCCACGCTCATCCTGCACGGCGATGATGACCAGATTGTGCCGATTGGGGCCGCTGCGATCGCCGCTGCTAAACTAGTGCCCCAGGCCAGCCTCAAAATCTACTCCGGTGCCCCCCATGGATTGACCGATACTCACAAAGATCAACTCAATGCTGACCTGTTGTCATTCCTTAAAAATTAACGCTAAATAGTTAGAAAACGTCCAAATCACAGCGATGAACAGCGATGAACGCTGATGCAAGCTGGATCACGGCGGATTGGACACAGAACTTTAAACGACTTGCTGGAGTAACACCTAAACAGGCTCACCAACATGCCAAGAATCTGACAAACTGACCTAAGAATCTAAAAACCGTTTCGTTACCCATTGTGGAGCCTATCATGGTAGATTTCATTCAGCATATTATCACGCCCCATATCCAAGATTTAGGAGGGTTTCAGGCCCGTCGTCTGCTGCCTTCAGACGTTCTTACTCTGGTAGGCCCGTTTATCTTTTTTGACCATATTGGGCCTGCAACATTTCCGCCTGGCAAGGGCGTTGATGTCAGACCCCATCCGCACATCAATCTGGCAACCGTGACCTACCTATTTGAAGGTGTTTTGATGCACCGTGATAGCGTAGGCAGCGTCCAGGCGATTCGTCCTGGAGATGTGAACTGGATGACCGCTGGCAGAGGAATTGTCCATTCCGAACGAACCCCTGACCATGAGCGCAGTATTGAAACAACGCTGCACGGAATCCAAACTTGGATCGCCCTGCCGGATGAGCACGAGGAGACAGATCCCTGGTTTCGGCATCACCCCGCTGCCGAGTTGCCTACTTGGGAAGAGGACGACGTCTCCTTCACGCTAATTGCCGGTGAGGTTTATGGTCGCGTTTCTCCAGTGCAAACCTTTTCATCGATGATTTATCTAGATGTACAGCTAGCTGAGGGAGCCCAGTTTACATTGCCAGATAGCTATAGTGAGCAGGCCGTTTACAGCGTGACTGAAGGGTTGAACATCAATGGTGTTTCGCTGGAGAAGCACCAGCTAGCTGTGTTGACTTCTGGCACGGCAGCTCGCATATCTGCTGAACAGGATGCTCGCTGTATTGTCGTTGGGGGCGAGCCGGTTGGAAAACGAGATAAGTGGTGGAATTTCGTTTCCAGCCGTCATGATCGCATTGAACAGGCCAAGCGAGATTGGCAAGCGGGACGATTTGATCAAGTTCCCCAAGAAACAGAATTTATTCCCCTACCTCAGGAGATAACTACTCGTAAAGAACAGCCGTTGTAAATTATCTAAACATTGAAAAGCTGAACAAATATTTGTACTTGATGAGAAAATAATCTGACAAAGCCATTTTGAGCGGCAATTGCACATTAAATTCAATGAACGTAGCTCAAGCTCTCTCAGAAATAATCTACGTTGATCGATTCATTGCCACATTAATGCAGGTGGTGATAGAACATGCAGGGGCTGAAACAGGCACTCTAATTCTCTTGGAAGACGATCAGCTCATTGTGGTGGCTCAATGCAGTGGAAGTAGACAGTGCGACCTGGAAAAAATCGCTGTTGCTGACTGTGCAACGATCCCTATCTCCGTCATTCACTCAGTAGAACGCAGTCAAGCAACTCTGGTGTTTGATGATGCAGTTCGTGAACCGTCTTTTTTAACTGATCCTTATATTCAACACCAACAGACGCGATCGCTCCTCTGCATGCCCATTCTCAAGCAACGTCAGCTGATTGGCATCCTTTATCTGGAGAATAATCTCAGCACCGGAGTGTTTACCCGCGATCGCTTGCCAATCCTTAACCTGTTGATGGCTCAGGCAGCAATTTCACTAGAAAATGCCCAGCTGTATGAGCAGTTAGCAGATTATACTGAAACACTGGAACGGACAGTAGAAGCGCAAACTCAAGCCTTGCAGCAGGAGATCGCGGAACGGCAACAAACTGAAGCCGCATTGAGACAAAGTGAAGCTAAATTCCGCAAGATCTTTGAAAACTCGCAGGTGGGCATCTACCGAACCCGCACCTGTGATGGCTTAATTCTCGATGCCAATCAACGCTTTGCCGATCTGTTTGGCTTTGATTCACCAGAGGATGTGATTGGGCTGAAATACACCACAGACTATTATGTGAACCCTAGCGATCGCCAACAAGCCATTGAGATGATGAAGCGGGATGGGGAAGTGCGAAGCTTTGAAGTCCAGATGCGAAAACGAGATGGGACATCGTTTTGGGGACTTTTCTCTTCTTATTTGAATGCAGACGATGACTACATCGAAGGGGTGATTGCAGATATCAGCGAACAGCAAGCTGCGCTATGCGAACGCAAACAAGCAGAAGCCGCTCTACAAACAAGTGAAGAACGACTACGCTTAGCATTAACTGCTTCAAATCAGGGACTCTACGATATGAATCTCAAAACTGAAGAAATCGTAGTTAACCCAGAATACGCTCTAATGCTGGGTTACGATCCGGCAACATTTCATGAGAGCAAATCTAGGTGGGTTGAGAGTTTGCATCCTGATGACAGAGAATCAATGGTTGCAATTTACAGGGGTTTCATAACTGGAGAAGCCCCCAACTATCGAGCAGAGTATCGCCTGCGTACCCGGGATGGTCAGTGGAAATGGATTCTTTCTGTCGGCAAAATTGTTGCCTGGAATGAATCCGGTGAACCCATCCGAGCATTGGGAGTTTATACAGATATCGACGATCTCAAACGGGCTGAAGCAGCTTCAATTTTAGAAGAACGTAACCGCATGGCACGGGAAATTCACGACACACTCGCTCAGGCGTTTACAGGCATTCTGGCTCAGGTGGGAGCTGCAAACCAGGTGCTAACGGATGATGTAGAAGCAGCTCAGGCACACCTAGACCTGATCAAAGAATTGGCGCGAACTGGACTGACTGAAGCGCGGCGATCGGTCGTTGCACTCCGTCCTCAGCTTCTAGAGGAGGGCAGTTTACAGAGCGCTCTACATCGTCTCGTTGCTCAAACCAGGGCTACTGCAATGGATACCACGTTATACTATGAGACTAAGGGTGCAGTTTATCTTCTACCTGCTGAAGTCGAGAGTAACCTACTGCGAATGGGGCAGGAGGCATTAACCAATGCGATCCGGCACGCCAATGCTGACGAAATTCGAGTAGAGCTAGTCTACGATCGCGACCAGGTTTGCTTGCGGGTGAACGACAATGGGCAGGGCTTCGGAGTTGGGAGTATTCCATCCTCTGAGGGTTTTGGCTTACTCGGCATGAGCGAACGGGCAGAGCGCATCGGCGCACAACTCATGATTAGGAGTCAACCTGGACAAGGAACGGAGATAATTGTCACCATCAATCAGGAGTAGCAGCACAATGAGCCAAGCCACGACCCTTCAGGTTCTAATTGCGGACGATCACGCCATTTTTCGGCAAGGATTAGCCACAATTATTAACCGTGACCCAGAGATGCAGGTGATTGCCCAAGCCGAAAATGGGGAACAGGCGATCGCCTTATTTCATGAACACCAACCAGATGTGACGCTCATGGATCTCAAAATGCCGGAAGTGGAAGGAGTTGCTGCCATCGGTGCAATTTATGCTGCTGCTAAATCTGCTCGGATTATTGTCCTGACTACGTATGATGGCGACGAAGATATTTATCGAGGGTTGCAGGCAGGCGCAAAAGGATATCTGTTGAAAGAAACTGAACCTGACGAGCTTCTGAATGCTATTCGTACCGTTCATCGGGGTCAGAAGTATATCCCACCTGATGTGGGAGCAAAGTTGGTGCAGCGCCTCAGCAACCCAAAACTGAGTGAAAGAGAACTAGACGTACTCCGCTCACTGGCGCAGGGGATGAGCAATGCTGATATTGCGGCAGCGTTGAGTATCGGTGCAGGCACGGTTAAATCTCATGTTAACCGAATTTTGAATAAGCTAGATGTGAGCGATCGCACTCAAGCTGTGATTGTTGCCGTTAAGCGCGGCATTGTCAGTTTGTAGAGTGTACTTTCGATCAAATTCGAACTCTAACTTAAGTTAGAGTCCCCCTTCCACTCCACGATAGAACGGTTGCCCTACCGATTTGCACCACAGAACTTTTAACTTACTGTAGACGACAACCTAAAGGCGATAGCTTACATTAAATTTATGAAAATAAATATGCAGTCGAGGGATCGGGCAAGTACATTGCAAGGTTTCCTGTCTGATACGGATGGAGAAAGATGAGTAATGATCGTAGCCATAGTTCCGGAGCCCTATCTCTCTTTTATAAACGCCCATTCGGATGGCGCGCTTCTCCATTGGCAACTTAGAAGAAGAAGGAATCTACGTTGATTGGCTACGGATTGTTGCGATCGCTCAGCCTGTGCACAGCACGTATCGCCTGTTCCAAGCAATCTAAATACGTCTGTTCCCGTTGCTTCACTAAGTCCAAAACCAGTTGATGCAGTTCTTGTTCCCGCGATGCAGTCGGATGACTCAACGATAGAGCCTCGATCGTCTCACACTGGGCTAGCTTTTCTTGTCGTGCTTCCAGTTCCTGCTCCAGCAGATATACGATCGCTTCGTTAGGCAACTGAGCCGCAAAATAGAGTTGCACCAGCAACGGCTCTCGCAACACGGGCAACGGATGATGCGTCTGAAGCCAGTGGGTTAACTCTGCTTCGCCTGCTTGGGTAATCCGGTAAACCTTGCGGTTGGGACGATCGTGCTGAATCTCAACGGTACAGGTAATCGATCCCTGTGACTCCAGTTTGTCTAACGTCCGATAAATCTGTGCCTGATCTGCTGGCCACAGATGGGACATGCCATCGTCAAAGCACTCGGTTTTGAGGTCGTAGCCTGTTCGCTCCTGGTGTTGGAGCAGACCCAGGATCACATGGGCAAGAGACATAGGCGGTTTACCGAACGAACAGGGAGGACAAGCCCTACCCATAGAATTTATATCCCTCTATGCTACTATATGATTAGTCATATATAGGATACATCTTATAAACTGTCTGCCTGGAGGCACCTGTATGACCGCTCAAACGCTCCGAACCGTTGCTGGCATCATTAATAGTGTAGAAACGCTTGAAGGAGCAGGCTTCCTAGTGCGTCGTCCCTTTCCCAAGAGCAGTTTCTCTGAGTTTGACCCCTTTCTCCTCCTCGATGAATTGGGGCCCGTGAATCTGAAGCCCGGTCAAGCAAAGGGCGCACCGGATCATCCCCATCGTGGCTTTGAAACCGTCAGCTACGTCCTGGATGGCCGCCTAGAACACAAGGACTCGGTCGGCCATGCCGGACTGCTCAATCCTGGTGATGTGCAGTGGATGACCGCTGGGGCAGGCGTCGTGCATTCCGAAATGCCAGAGGCTGAGTTTACCCGCACGGGTGGGCGGCTGCACGGCATCCAACTGTGGGTCAACTTGCCGCAGCAGGACAAGATGATGACTCCTCGCTATCAGGACATTCCATCAGCGCAGATTCCGGTGGCTCAGACCAACGATGGGCTCGTGACCGTGCGCGTGATTGCGGGAGAAGCGTTGGGGGCGAAAGCGGTGATTGAAACCCGCACCCCGATTATCTATCTGCATTGCACGCTACAACCAGGAGGAAGCATTGTGCAGCCAGTACCGAACGAGTACAACGCCTTTGCCTATGTCCTCGATGGGTCTGGTTTGTTTGGCACTGAGCAGGAACGGGGTGAGCATGGGCAAATGGTGATGTTTGCACCTGATGGTGAGGACGTGGCGATCGCCAATCCTGTGGATGCCACCCAACCCCTTGATCTCCTGCTGATTGCTGGAGT
>RECH01000033.1 GCA_007694125.1 Leptolyngbya sp. DLM2.Bin15 | reverse complement strand
GTCAGGGTAGCATGTCATCTTGTAATTGAGTACTTACACTCATGGCTAAAAGTCCTATTCACAAGCTTTTCAGGCACGTACTCTCTAACTCCTAATTTGTACATCTGCAAAAGTGACATACTCCCGATAGAGCAGAGGATCCGCTCGACCTTGTTGTTTATAGAATTGACGCCATTGCCGTTGGGCTTCAGACAATGTAGTCAAAGTTGGTGGATAGTGCAGAACAGCCGACAAATAGGTCGTTCCACTGCGGGGCGTCCCAGTGATCACGAAAAAGCGCTCTATGGTGCGATCGCTCTTGTTCATGCAAGTTTGAGAACCATTTGATCTAGTTCACAAAATGATACTACAAATTGGTGCAAACAGAGTCAACTATTGCAGCACACCGCCATTTTATAACTTTTGAAAAGCACTACAGCCCCGATGATTGATGACACTATCAATTCAAGACCTGCACCTCTAATGATGAGCAAACACAAGATTTTGATATTCTCCGTTCAAGGTATTAAATTGATCAACCCGTTGTTGATCAATACCTAGCTGAGTACAACGTTCGTCAAACACTTGTTTTGCATAATTATATAAGGCAAGATCCACCTGATTGCGTTGACGAATAACCGCAAGAGTTGCCTGATTTACCTTTGTAACATCTGTTTTTTGCTTCGATACATTTTGATGCGTATAGTAAATATCTCTCCACCGCAAGAGTTGCTGTGCCATCAACAAAAAGCGTACATAGTCTTCTACAATACCAAACAGAGAAATGCGACCTTTTAATATCGTTTTTGCTTCATGCAATAGCTCACTAGAATTAGTGATAGACAAAGCTTTATCTGACCCTTGAAACCCCTGACCTTTCTGCCGCTGTAATCTGCCAACTAAACGGCGGGACTGAGCATTGTCCAACTCAACAAATTCTTCAGATTCACTAAATTCTTGCAATGTCATCCGCTTAACTTGATGGTGTAGCCGATGCGCTTCATAGGTATGCAGATAGTCATAATATGAAATAACGCGGTGGACAGGATCCCGCAACATTGTCATGTGAATCAGTGGTCGATTCAGAAGTTGATATAGAATCGAGCTAATTTTGTGGTGCCCCATCACCACGTCATACACAATATCATGCTTAAACAAAAGATAAGGTTTATGTTCTAATTCTGGAGCATTAATATGGATTGAACGATTAATCACATAGTTTTTATTTAAGATATATTCCAACGTTGTACCACCGGCCTTTGGAACATGTAAAAACACAACGATAGAGCGATCGCCATCAATGTAAGGCACCTTGACTAATATATCTGACAGACTCTCATGAGTACTATCAGCGTTAGATTCGTCTTCCTGTGTTTGGCTACATGAAAACGTGACTAAAGTATCCCAGCCCACGACTAAGCGATCAAGCTGCCTTACATTACGCTCAGCTTTCACCTCCATCGGTAGCGCCTTCCAAGCATTTAGACTAGCTTCTGTGATAGGAGTACCGTCAGAAAACTGTCCTAAATCCAACAATGTCTTGCTTCCTTTTGCTATGAGTTGCCATCACACAACCAGTTGTTTATCGACATTAAGGGCGGCTGTCTATAGATACCTACTAGCACCTATGAAGTTTGATGCAAAACCGATACAGCACCGAGAAACCTACAGCTCAATTTTAGATGGTTTAGCTTTTAAGGCTTCATAGAGCTCAATATCCGGAGCTAACTTCACCGATAGCTTTTCCCTCAACTCATCCGATGGCGTGAGCAGCTTTTCGTGACGTACTCCCGCCACATTTGCCGACTTAAACTCTTCCGGAACTCCCAACAACCTAAAGATCATTGGTGCATCATCGTTCAAGCGTTCTGTTAACGACACCATCGAAAACGTGGACAGCAGATCATAGGCTGCATCCAGCTTCTTCGCTGGTGACTTAAAACGCGCCATCCGCATCTTGCCATAATGGCGAAGGAACCAAAAAATTTGACTTTGGCGCTGCTCCGTTTCGTTGTACCACACATCAAAATCAATGACGGGTTCACCCTTGTTCTTGTTTGAGTTCATCACCCAGTTGTAGCGAGATGCGACCCAAGATACCGGCTCTCGCCAGAAAATAACGTGCTTAGGTGTTCGCCCCGGCACCAGTTTATAGGTGTCCTTATCCACCAAGTGCCCCAAAATCACCTGGGCCTTGTTTCGCTCCTCTTCACTCCGCTGTGCAAACGGAGCCAGTCCCTTCTTCTCCACAGCCTTGCGTTCACCACTGCTAGCCAAGTGGATAAACGTCGAGTGGGGCTTTAAGTGTCTCTCAAAGTGGCGGCGGAGGGTTGTCCCTCCCGTTTTAGGAATATGGGCAAAAATATAGACGTTGTCGCTCACAGACCACTCCTTACGGCAAAGACATAACCACTCATCACTAGCATGGCGAGGAAACCAGACATCTCCCTCGTCCATCCCAATTGCATCCAATTACTCTATCGTAAAATATGCGCCAAATAACGTCAGAGACAGCGATCGCCCCCCTCCACAACCATGGAATGTCTAGCTAGGGAGCGCAGGTCTCGTCGGGCTGCCAGTCTGGACAGGTCTGCCCCTGCCAACCGTAGGGATGGAAACCGCAGATCAACAACGTGCGGCGATCGCGGCCCTGCCCATAGGCAACCCCATGGTAGTAGGCACAACCGCGACAGACCGCCGGCCGCGAGGGCGCAACGTCGGAAAAACCAAGCTGCGATCGCAAAATGTGGAGCTGGCTTTGGTGGCGATGCCAACGCTGCTGCGCCGATCGTCGGAAACAATCGTTAGCTTTTTGAAACGAATCGTCAGCGGTATTCATAGAACTTTGTTAACGACTAGAGAGAGGCATCAAGGGATCGATATACTAAGGTTTAGGGTGCTTAAGGATATTTTTAGATTACCCGTTACCCCCTTGAGCGATCGCGTCTGGGTGAAGTTGCGCCTCCTCGCAATGACCTGATCACCCCGGCGCGTAAGACTCCAGTCATTGTTTCAAGTTTTAACAAGGCTCGCCGTCATGATCTCTGCTCTGCCGCCCATTGATGAATCGTCCAACTCCCAAGCGATCGCTCCCCTACAGCCCATTCCAGAACTCATCAATGACCTCCCTAATCTGTGCGGCTGGGAAACAGATCTTGAGCAGGTGCGGCAGGATCAACGTCCGGTCTTCGTAGAGCAGTCGTCCGTGACGCTAGAGTCTTGCAGCGCCGCCTTTGCCGTCGCCTTGCATATGCACCAGCCCATGGTACCTGGCCAAGAGCCGGGGCACCTGATGAGCCACCTTCAGTATATGTTTGAGCATCCCTTCGATGGCGACAACCATCGAGCTGGCACCTTCACCTACTGCTACAGCCGCATCGCCAACTTCATGGTGGACCTCATCAACCAAGGCTACAGCCCACGGGTGATGTTGACCTACTCCGGCACCTTGCTGTGGGGTCTGCGGCAGATGGGACGCGGCGACGTGCTCGATAACCTCAAACGCATCACCACCGAAAAAACCTACCAGCCCTACGTCGAATGGCTCGGCACCTTCTGGGGCCATGCGATCGCCCCCACCATTCCCGCCGCTGATTTCAAACTGCATATCCAAGCCTGGCAGCACCACTTCGCCGCCATCTTTGGCTGGGAGGCCCTGCGGCGTGTGCGAGGCTTCTGCCTGCCCGAGCTACAGCTTCCCACGGAGCCCAATGCTCTTTATACCCTGGTGCAAACCCTGCAAGATGCGGGCTACCGCTGGCTCTTGGTGCGCGCAGAGCAGGTCTGCACCCCTGAAAGACAACCGCTCTCCCAAATACACCTCCCCCATCGTCTAGAGGTGACCAACACCCAAGGTCAATCGATCAGCATGGCAGTGCTCCTCCAGGGCAGCCACAGCACCGCCGACTCCCTTGCCAGCATGGAGCCCTACCGCCAAGCCCAGCAGCTTGCCCGCCAACCCCTCGGCGATCGCCACGTCCCGCCCCTGGTCACCCAGCTCGAAGACGGCGAAAATACCCATGCCATGATGCACGACTTCCCGGCCGCCTTCCGCAATACCTGGTATGACATACTCAACCCAGGCGATCGCTCTGTCCAAGGGCTCACCGGCACCGAATATCTAGAGCTGCTGCAGGCCACCGGTCTAGGGCTCAACGACTATCCCGCCTGCCAGGTGATGCCATCGCCCTCCACCCGTCCCGACGTGCCCCACCAACGCCTACACCAACGCTTCCACCATGCCGTTGCCGCTGGCCACCGCCCGCCCCTAGCCAGCCACCGCCTCAGCGAATCCCCCCGATACCGCAAGGCGCTGCTCTACTACCTGCTATCGCAAACCAGCTGCTTTCAGCATTGGTCGTCCGAAAGCCATTGGCAAAGCGCTTGGCAAGGGTTATATCAACAGACCGATGCCCTGCTGCGGCAAGGATTTTAGGAATCGAGGGCGATCGCCAAAAATCTTTTGTAAAGGTTGACACAACCTGTAACACAACTGCTAATATATGTAAGCAGCCGTGATGGGGTGTCGCCAAGTGGTAAGGCAGCGGGTTTTGGTCCCGCCATTCCTAGGTTCGAATCCTAGCACCCCAGTTAAGTCAAGTTCATGAATCTACAGACCGCAGAGCCGGGTCAGCCAAGCTTGGTGGATCTAAAA
>RECH01000034.1 GCA_007694125.1 Leptolyngbya sp. DLM2.Bin15 | reverse complement strand
TGGATGAGGCATTGGAGACTGCTAACCAACAGGCCAACCGCTTGTTGGACGACTATAACGCCCTGCAGGCTGAGTAGTTGGTCTCTCGCTGCAACCCTCCTAACCTGACTCAGCAAAAACTAAACTCAAGGTCTCTTTTGCTCAAGGGGGAATCGCTTGGGACTCAAGGTGCCGATGAGTCAGGGACATGGGGAGGATTCAGCAACCTGGTAGTGATCTGCAGAGATGAGATAGGAAGGCCATGGGTGGGTTAGTGGTAGGGTTGCTGATGCTCACAGCGGCGCTGGGGGCGGTGATCATGGCGATCGCGTTTCGGCGACGGCAGCGATCGGCAGGGATGGGGGCATGGGTGGGAGCGATCGCGGCGGCGGTGGGCTCCCTTAGCTTGATGGTGCCCCTAGGATTTTGTACGTTTGCAGCAGAGCGATCACCCTTGGATCGGGGCTTTGGCGTGGTCTTAGTGCTGCTGGGTGCCGGTATGGCTCTGGGGCTCGTCAACTGGCTTTCGATGCTCATCGGGGGCGATCGCTCCCATCGTTTGGGTATGGAGCCAGCCATGCCGGGGCAATTTAAGACCCATTGGATCGTACCGCTGCTGCTGCTAGCTCCTACGCTGTTGATCCTACTTATTTTTATCTACTACCCAGCGCTTGATACCTTTAGCTTGGCAACTCGTCTAGCCCGCCTGAGTACGCCCCGCACTCAGTTTGTCTGCGTTCGCAACTTCACCGAACTGATTGACCCTAGCTATAGCGGTCGAGACCTAGTGGTCATCGGGATGACAGCGCTACTGGGAAGTGGCGTCTTTTACGGTCAGCGACGGGGATTAGCTAATTCTAGACTCTATGGGCTGGGGCAACGGTTGCTGTGGTTAGGAGCGATCGCCTCTGGCTATATCTTGGTCATGGGCTTGTGGAGTGACTATTATCGCCTAATTTTCTTCAACACAGTATGGGTAGCTGCTTTCACCGTTGGGATCGGACTCGCTATCTCGTTAGGACTGGCGATCTTAGCCTATCAACCCATTCAGGGCGCTAGTATCTACCGTACCCTGCTGATTTGGTCTTATGCTATCTCACCAGCCGTGGCGGGGGTGATCTTTGCCATTATGTTTAATCCCGTGGTAGGCGTGGTGAACCATATTCTGGTGACGGTTTTCCATGGTAGCGCCTTGCCCTGGTTCACGGATCCCTTCCTAGCAAGGTTTGTCCTCATCCTTGCCAGCATCTGGAAACAGTTAGGATACAACATCTTATTCTACATCGCTGGCTTGCAGACCGTGCCTCAAGATTTGCTGGAAGCGGCTACCCTAGATGGAGCCAATCGCTGGCAACGCTTTTTGACTGTTGTCTTGCCTGCCTTATCTCCCATCACCTTTTTTCTGATTATCACGAATCTTACCTACACTTTCTTTGATGTCTACGGCACCATTGATTACCTGACCAAGGGTGGCCCTAGCGGTGCAACCTCCGTTGCTATCTATGAAATTATTCGGGTCGGTATTCGCAGCGATCGCGATCTAGGGCGGGCGGCAGCCCAGTCTATCATTCTATTCCTCATGGTCATTGGCGTCACCCTCGTGCAGTTTCGCACCAGTGGACGCCGGGTCAACTATGGAGCCTAATATGTCAAAATTTGAATTATCTCACCGCCCTAAGAGCGATCGCTTTCCTGGCTGGCCGCAACGCTGGCCCATTCATCTCCTGCTCTGTCTGTCCTGCCTTTTGGTAGGTATTCCGTTGCTCTATGCCATGCTGGTGAGTACCCAGAGCAACCCTGAGGTTATTGCCTTTCAGGTGACCCCCGGCTCTTCCTTGGGGCGTAATATTTGGGTGGCGATGGTCTCTCGCAACCTCGGTCGCTATATGTTAAACAGCACCATCCAGGCTGTGATTGTAACCGTGGGGAAAACTATCCTATCGCTATTGGCAGGGCTAGCGTTTGTCTACTTCCGCTTTCCCGGCAAGTGGCTGGTCTTTGGCTTTGTTCTCCTCACCCTGATGATGCCCACAGAATTGCTGACGATTTCCTTATTCCGCATTGTGGCAGGAGGTTTTCAGTGGGGCGATAGTCTCTATGCCCTCACCGTTCCTTTCCTAGCCAGCGCTACCGGTGCGTTTCTCTTTCGTCAACACTTTGCCAACTTACCGGCTGAACTTTCAGAAGCAGCCCAGCTAGATGGGGCAGGGCCCTTAATCTTCCTTTGGCGGATTCTTCTGCCCCTAAGCTGGAATGCAATCGGTGCTCTTGCCGTGATTCAGTTTGTTTATGTATGGAACATGTACCTCTGGCCTGTGTTAATTATCCGCAGCGATCGCCTGCAGGTCGTACAAGTGGGGCTCAGCAGCATTCAAAGTGCTGGCGATACAGGAACGGCCTATGGCCCATTGATGGCTGGAGCAATCCTGGCTAGCTTACCTCCGCTACTTGTTTTTATCCTGCTGCAGAAACAATTTATGAGCGGCTTTCAAATCTCTCGCGAGAAATAAAAGGGCGATCGCTTGATGACCTGATAGCCATATGGCTGGCATGGTGTGACTAGTTCTTCTGTTATGGATAGCATACGGTATGGGGCATCGAGAAATCATGCTCCTTGGCAATCATGGCAATACGCTGAGCAATTTTACCTCCTCCTTGCACCGAGGGTTCAATAGGCGAGATGCTTGCATAGTCTTCCAAGTCATTGCACACCAATCGTAAATCAATCAAGGGTAGACCGAAAGCTATCGCCTGTCGAGTAATGCAGTCGTTAAACAATGGAAGTATGGTTTGAGTAAAAAGTGTAAATAAGGTATCAGATTGAGGGCTTTGGTCATAAACAGTGCATAGCGTAACCGGTTTTTGGTGAGCCAAGACCTGGTGCAACATGGTTTGATAGTCGTGATGAAACTGATGCTTCATGACCAGAATTTTCTCAAGCACATCAGGAAAGCTCATCGTTTCATCATACAACTTCCAGCCAAAGCCCAGAATATCATTGCCTCCAGTACTAATAAATAGATGAGTTGCATCATCTGGAAGGTTTTGAAGCTGATGGGCAATACCATTAATGTAGCTACCATCAAGCGCTAGCAGAGTGGCGCGATCGCCTGTTTCGGTAAGATGTTGCTGCACCTGATCGATCACCGACAAAGAGCTAGGAACATAAGTAGCATTGTCGAAAATAGAATCCCCAAGTAAAACAAGATGTGTCATGATCGTTGATCAATAAATGGGCAGGAAGTAGCGTCGCGATCGCAGCAGCCTGTTCATCGCGGTTGGCTCGTAACGTCAATCTATGTTCAGCCGCACCCAAGGGCTATGAGGGTGCGATCGCCTGTTCATAGCTTAAGAGTACCCATTTTGATCCCAATACCACTAAGGTTGGCCAGCAAAACTAGGGCATGACGCTTAGCATTCATACCCTAGATAGTTCAGTGTAAGTGACAATCTGCTGAACAGTTGTCTAGGAGCGCCGACGCGATCGCGCCACTTTCATGAGAATGCCACCAAAAGCGATCGTACCCAAAATTGTTGCTGGTTCTGGAACTGGTTTTGGCCCAATCCTGATAGGGCCCGGTCTCTCTCGATCAAACGATAGCTGAACACAAAATGATTGTGCCTCGCCGCTGTTGTCACAGAGATAGGGAATTGGAGCTGGATTAGTAGGTGGAGGAAGGTCACAGACACCATTACCGTTTCCCGAACTACCAAAGCAGACAGACGAGAGCACACCTTCTATCGTAAACTCAGGTACCCCAAGTTTTCCATTCTCTCCAATGCGCAGTCTACCTTGCAGTAAATCCTGAAAATTTTCAAATCGAATGCTTTCATTAGGGTTAAACTCTCCAGGTAAACGAATGCCCTCGACAGTAACCGAAAACTTTTGGAAAGTATACCAAGTATCAGGATACATAAACTGTGCGATGAGACCACAGGGAAAGCTGACGATTTCTGTGATTAAAGCACCATTACTAGCCTGAATCTTATAGTCTTGGTATGGCGGTGGATCGTACCATGCACCGCTAATAGGATTGTCTATAATCTTGACACCGTCTTCAATTCTGGAGGGTTGTAGTGCGTATCGTTGTCCAGGACTGATGGGACAGTCTTCAAATAGTTGTATGAGTGGGGGCTCGGGTTCTGGCTCAGGCTCAGGTTCAGACGGATCAGAAAAGATACCTAGCAGAGAAATTCCGTCGTTGAGGCATTCTTGGAGAATGGTTGCAATGAAATCGCCAACAAAGCCTGGGGGGCGATCGAAGCTGAACCCGAAGATTTGCTCTCCTTCTTGAAAGAAGTTACTGATGTTAAATCCTTGAGCTTCCAGTTCTTCTCTGGTGTGCATGACCACATCCCCAACGCGATCGCCTGAGTTGATGATGTTGGGCATCAGGTTTGTCTCGTTTTCGTCAAAAGGCTCACTATATCTACCAAAGTAGGGAGAGTTCCAAGGGAGGGATCCCATCCAAGAGTCTTGTCCTACCTCTCTGAAAATTTGGTTATTGTAAGATAGGAGATTGCCAAAGCCAGCATTTTGGCGACTTACAGAGCGACCTGATGCATTTTCATAAACACCAATACCCAGTGACCCGTCATTATTAGGAGAGAAGCGAACTGCATACAAGCTTGAGGTTTGGTGAGCTTGCTCATAGTTTCTCTCACGATCAT
>RECH01000035.1 GCA_007694125.1 Leptolyngbya sp. DLM2.Bin15 | reverse complement strand
ATAGAGGAGAAACCACTGATGTGGGCAGTTTTTCTGCTAATGACTTTGGCCTATACGATATGCACGGCAATGTTTGGGAATGGTGCGCTGATCACTATCGTGAAAATTATGATGGCGTTCCGACTGACGGTTCACCCTACTTGACTAACAATAACTCAGGTCTTCGGATGCTGCGGGGCGGTTCGTGGCTCGACCTTCCGCGGAACTGCCGTTCGGCGCTTTGTGTTGGGCGCTATCCGGACATCAGGAGCTACCACGATGGTTTTCGGGTTGTCGTCTCCTCGGCGTGGACTCCAGCTTAGCTTTTAGTAATTGTGCACTATCGCTTTTTTCTCTTTCTTCTATGCTCTCTTGGCGCGAAGCATCTCAATTTTGTTGGCAATGCGGATTAATCGATCCCCTTACTGTCTCTTACCGGAGAAAAGAACAACTCCCCAAGCTGGCGATATGCTGTACCTGACCATTCCCGCTCATCAACTGGATCATCTGTAGCGGCATCACTTCACGTCTCTGGCGGTGCCCATCCGGTAACGGAGATAGAGCAAAAAAGCGATCGCCAGCCACAGTTTTGAGTCGTTTAGACATCTAGGCGGCTTTGGTACTCTAATCTAGCTCCTTGCCAGTAGCCAACATCATCACCGAAGTTAGAATTAAGGTGCCACCGGCCAATTGGGGCAGGGTAATCGGCTGCTGTAAAATAGCCAACGCTAACAGAATGGTCACCACCGGCTCTAGGGTAGACAAAATCGCCGCTGTGGGAGCTCCTAACAGCTTGATACCGGTAAATAAGGTTCCGATGGCCACTACGGTGGAAACCAGCGCCAAGGCACCGAGGGCGGCCCAGCCCTTGGCCATGGTCGGCAGGCTGACGCCGTGCAAAGCCACAATCCCCCCAAACACAGCCGCCGCCGAGGTGATCATCACAGTACAAGCCATGATGGGTGATTCTTCCTGCATGACCCGTTCACCCACGAGAACGTAGATGGCATAGACCAAGGCCGAAGCGAGCCCCAGGCAGACACCGATAGGCTGGGTATCGCCGACCGAGCCAATAGTCAACGCTGTACCGCCCAGGGCAAGCCCTAGGGCCACCAGCTTGGTGGGGCTGCTGGGCTGATGCAGCACCACGATTGAGATACCCACTACGATGGTGGGATACAGGTACAGCAACAGCACCACCACCCCAGGAGTAGCGAAGGTGAGGGCGGTAAAAAAGCTTAGGGATTGCAGCACAAACCCAAGGCCTCCCATCACCATCAGCGTGCGCAGGTTTTTGAGCTGGGGCAGAGGTCTTTGGCGAACGGCCTGGTATGCCCCTAGGCAGAGGGCGGCGATCGCAAAGCGAAAGAACAGGGCGGTGAGCGGAGTCACACCGGCGGCGTAGGCAACATGGGCAAAAATGGGCATAGCCCCAAAGGAGGCCGCCGAGATCACAATTAACAAAACACCAATCAGACGCACCACTTTTCCTCAATGGACAGAACAGCAGTTCTCAACTAGAAGCCATTCAGAATCAACCGTGCAATTGCGCCGCAGCGATCGCTTCATTTAGCTCATTTTCTAACCTCTGCCACTGGGAAGCAGGCAAGTTATCTTTAGTACGCCTTAATGAAGCCCGAACCTGATGATAAGTTGTTTGAAGTTCTTCCGCGTCTAAACGAACCGGTTTCACCTCTGCCTGATCCAAGATCTGCGTGAACTTGATAGCTGTCTTACTAATAAATGGAGCCTTGGTCGTACTACCAGTATTTCCACCACCGTCAATAATGGTTACGCCTCCCAGGGCAGTTGGCAGCAGAACGCTAAGTTCTCGATCGTTTGGAGTCCAAGAACGTATACAACCTTTAGAGGGCAAATCAATGTAGTGATGGGTACCAGCCATCACTGAATCCACATCAATATCTAGATCATAAATGCGAGAGACGACCTGAGCAAAGGCACGTATAGCAAGTTCCTCCATAAACTGAATCTGAGTTTGCCGATCAGCCTCTGCAACTGGACTGGCAAGCGGTGAACCCATGCTAGAATCTCCCTCAAAGGGATAAGTACCTACAAACAAATATCCGCTACCAATGACTAACTCCCAACTTCCATCAGAGTTATGCTTCGGCATAATATTTAGATCGCAGACTTGCCCTTTGAAGGTGCGATTACCAACCTGAATATCATATTTACCACCATGTATCTTATTAGGTCTGGGGGCATGATCAAACAAGTTCTGAGCATTTTTGATCCGCATCCATAGTCCTTTGACACCAGCCAACTTGCCATAAGCTGGCGTCCCTGCGAGAACTTGAGGATCCATATAAGCACCAGGATGCAAGAAAATGTGCTTTGCCAAGTGCAATTCACCGTTCTGAGTTTTTAGACCAAGGATATAACCTTGGGTATCTCTCTCAATGCTGACTACGTTATAGCCATCTCCAAACAACAGCTCTACGCCTTGGCTCTCTAGTTCTCCCAATAACCACTCTTGACATAGTGCTTGAATGTCAAAGGCTAGACCATATATAGTTAACCCTCCACCCGAAATAAACTTATGTTTGCTAATACCCGATTCATAAACTCTAAAGTCTGAATTTTGCAGCAGTTGTTCTGGTGAGTAAGATTGCTTGACAATGTTTTCGCTGCTCTGAGCTGCATTAGCACCAGCGAAGAGAACCTCCTCGTCATAAAAGCGATCGATGCCGTGGGTATGGAGAGACAGTTTGTTGATAATCTGAGGATGCAAACGAACTATCTCAATCAATAATTTATACCAATATTCTAAACTGGCACGATTCTCGTCAAGATATTCATGAAAGAGTGCTAGAGTTGCTTGCTGATCACGGTTAGCAATATCTCGCTCATGCAGAAATTGCTGAGTTAGTTTACCCCATTGGCTTAATGGGTGCACTAACATTCCTCCCTGGGAAATATCCTGACGGAAGTCTGAGTCAATATCAGGATACATAGTAGTAATATATCCTGGCAAGTCAAGATAAGGGTGACCTTCGGTCAAAGTGATGTATCGGTTTACATATCCATCCCAGGTCGATGCCTCAAATTGGATATCAGCCTTTGCTTGGCGGGGATCAGGGCTTTTGCTCACAAGCCGCACTAAATAGCCTGCCTGGCGAGCATAGTAGGCTGTCATTAAACCTGTAATTCCGCTTCCTACAACTAAAACAGTAGAACCTTCAGATGCTGAGTTAACCATTTCCAAAACTCCTTATCAAGACTCAGAAGATGGCCTTTAATAAAAGGCAGCCAAATTTTCACCCAAGCAACAGTCACATTGGTGAACAGTAAAAACTATCACCAAGATCATAGTAATCAGGGCAAAAAGATTGCGACAGAGGATAATAAATAGGGGTTCTCGCTGGCATGAGGTGCCGGCGTTGCTGAATGGCAGGACGATTCCGCAACATTTTGCATGACGTTTCAGAACCTCTAGCTAGAGGTTCATACCTGATTCAGCAATATCTGAAGTGCTTACAGAGGGCTGCAAAACTTATCCAGCAAAGATCTTGCTGGACTTCATCCGACTAGAAACCGCTATAAAAGAAAACTTAATTTCTGATGTAAAGAATAGCACATGGGTAATTTCACTAGATTGCATGTTGGTTTTTCTTAATAAACCCCTAGAGAACAACCTACAACACCGCAATCGGACGAGGTATGAGAATCAACCTAGAACCAATTGAAGATCTCCGTGTAACTTGAGATACTCGTTTCCCTAGTTCTTCACGTACCTTGCAATCATGTCTTCGTCTCCGTGCTTGCCCGCCGCACTGACAAAATACCCATAGTCCCAAAACTCTCTTCCCCACAACTATTGCTTTACTTGGGGGCAGCACTTTAACAGCTCACGGGCAGTTAAACTCTTGATTAACGTCACCAGTGTGAATGTACTTACTTCATTCCTGAATTTTACGCCGCAGAGCAGCGAGGCATGAACCTGCAGAGATTCAACAAAAGCGATCGCCCCACCTGTTACAACATGGTCATCGGATCCAATTCCTGCATCCGCAGAAGCTGGTCATGGTCACAGGACAGGAGCACTCCGGTAAATCCGAGGGAATTGACCAGCACCCCCTGGTAGCTCGACTGCGATCGCGGTGGAATAGAGCAGAAAGCGATCGCCTGCAATAAGCGTCGAGCCGTTCCAGCAAGATGCTGACCACACCTCTTTTACTGTGGTGACAGATAGCCCTCACATAGCTCTTGTAGATCTTGCTGTTCAGGACGGGTGAGCAAATACGGCTGTATCCACTCGCAGCCCATGGTCATCAGGCGATCGAGATCCAACGTCCAAAATCGGATCGTGTTGTCTTGACTGCCAGAGGCGATCGTTGTACCGTCGGGACTAAAGCTCACACTGAAAACAGAATTGTCGTGCCCAGTGAGCGTTTGCAATAGCTCACCTGTATCCACATCCCAAAGCTTAATTGTTCGATCCTCACTACTTGAGGCAATCATTGTGCTATCGGGGCTAAAGCTCACCCTCCAAACAGAATCGTTGTGCCCAGTGAGCGTTTGCAAGACCTCACCAGTTTCTACATCCCAGAGCTTCATGGTGCTGTCACTACTGCCTGAAGCCAGGCGGATGGCTGTTGCTGACAGCTGTAGGCGGGCTTGCTGTGGCGTCGCGCCGCAAGCGCAAACTTGAC
>RECH01000351.1 GCA_007694125.1 Leptolyngbya sp. DLM2.Bin15 | reverse complement strand
ATTTCTCTGACACCTCAGCAAGGGCTGCGGCTCTGGCGCTTGCAAGCATGAGGCGCTAGACTCATGATGTCAACGTCCAAACCGGACTCGATAAAATTAGCTTAGCGAAAGAGTTTAAGCCCAAAAGCCTTGCTGTAAAAGGAATTCAAGGAATGGCTTCCCCATGCCTTAGAGTGTATCTAGAGTCGATTGGAGTGAACTGAAGTTGTACTTTTTTAGTCCAACGTCTAGTCCAACCAGCCGCTCGAGTCCAACTTCTAGTCCAAGTTCATAGGAGGGCGGAGTGCTGAATGCGAAGGCCTTAGACCGGGTTAACCTCAAACTGGCAGCGAGTCAGTGCCGTCTTCGTGTAGTTGTGCGCGGCAAGAGTCTTTATCTCAGAGGTAGCCTGCCGGATCGCAAGACCGGGACCGTTAAGCAGCAGTGGATTAGCTTAGGTATGGTTGCTTGCACCGAGGCTCTCCAGCCTGCTATGGCTAAAGCCTTGACAATTGAAGCGGCTTTGGAGTCAGGTACGTTTGACTGGGCGCAGCTTAAGCGCCCAATCCTACTTAAAGATCTTCCTTTTCACAAGGTAGTTGCCGCGCTTGAGAAAGATTACTTCGACCGCCGCCAAGACATACCGCGAACGCGGCTTACTTGGTCCAAGCAGTTTATGGCTTACTACCGCAAGCTTCCGCAGGACAGGCCCTTAACAGAAGCAATAGCGTTAGAAGCCGTTACGCGGCTGGGCTCAGGTACGCCCAGCCGCATTAAGTGCGCAACGGCAATGCAGTACGCTTTAAGATTTGCTGATATCGAGTATCAGCCCAGGCGTTTCAACGACCTCTGCCGCGAGTCGAAGAAGCATACACCCGCACCCAGAGATATTCCCAGTGACGAGGAGATTGAAGCCATGTGGGCTAGGCTAAAGCCTGGTAAAACTCGCTACTGCTTTGGTATCTATGCGGCGTTTGGTATCCGCCCCAGCGAAATCCTCCACGCAGACGTGCAGAGCTTGATTGATGGTCATGACTACATAACCATCGGTACGGGTGCGAAGACAGGTAAATCCCGGCGTGCTTATGCGCTGCCTAGTCGCTGGATAGACCTCTTTGAATTGCGGTGCGCCAACCCGTTTGTCTACGACCCGACGCGACCGAACACTTACCAGATGAACTACATGCGTGAGGCGTTTCGAACTCAAAAACTTGGTCCAGCCTATAACCTGAGACACGCTTTCAAAATCCGCAGTTTAAAGGCGTGCCTTGATCCGTTACTTATCGCTAGATCTATGGGGCATAGCGCCAAAGTTGCCCTAGAGGATTACGCTCGCTGGCTGAGTGCCAGGGATGTTGAAATGATGTTCAAGAAAGCTAGCGACGATATATCGGATTAGTTCCCCAGTACTCTTCGATTGCCTCAATATTCCAGCGGTAGGATACCCCCCTCGCTTCGGGATCGCTGATGATAAGATAGTGCTTTTTAAGCTTTAACCTGCCTGTTTTAGCTGAGCGGTAGAGGTAGTGCTTTGTTACTCCAAAATACTCACATGCAACGGCAGTTATTGCAAATTTCATGGCAATGATTTTTTAGTTTGGATTAGACTCAAAAGCGGTAGTGACTAGAATAGGCAGTGGTCGCTGAGTTAACTCCTTGTTCTAAGGGAGATTGGACGACTACCTACATAGCGCTAGCTACACTCTCGAGGGCTTGGATTAAGTGGCCGACTATACAAGAACAGAGAAACCTGACGGACAAGAACTTCGGCCATGCCTGGGAAGAACACACCGGGGAACTATCTCTGCAAGTAGGCAAAAAGTAACTAGACAGCTCCATAGACGTACCCAAACCAGTTAGGGTCACCCACGCAGTACTCTCAAAGAGACACAGCCCATAACATCTGACTTAAATGAAGTGGTCGTCGCTGGTTCCATAGAGGATCTCCTTACCGATCGCAAAATTCGCATCAAGACACTGCGCCCGGCTGAGGGCATGGGCCTCGATGGTCTGGGTCTCTACGTCCGTTAGACTTGCTTCAAGTGCTGGCCGGTGGAGGTTAGCAGCGTAAGCAGCCGCCCGCGCCACCGGCTCAGGATACTTAAGGATGAAACCATACTGAAGATTTGGATTTGTATCCTTGTAGGCAGTCTGTGCGTGCCAACGCCAGTGATCCGTTGTGATCCAGGCAAGGGCACAGGCCGGCATAATCGCCCCGTGATTGAGATCTTGGAGTGCCTGACGATAGGGAGTCGGGTTCTCATCTGGATCGATACCGTAGTCGCCATTGTAAATCTCCTCAAGGGTATTTAAGAAGATCTGAAGCATCACGCCCTGCGTCCGGTAATACACATAGTGGAACATCGGCTCGTGCACAAGGGCATCGATCCGACCACCATACATCTTGGTCACAATAGAGTGAAGAACATTTCTGACTTCACTGATGTCAATACGACCAAGAAAGTCTTCGCTTTTGGTACGCAATTTAGAATTTGGAAAAAATTTGGATTAGGTCAAGCTGCTTGAGCTTAAAGCTTAGCCCGTATTCTACCAACCTGTCAAGGTCTAGAGCGATTAAATTACTGATCCTCATACTCAGCCTGCCTATCATTCGTGTAGGGGCGTGGCAGATAAGCCCAAGCCTTGATGCTATGGGACTTCGGTAGGTTGAGCCACCGCCCCTCAGGTGGACGGCCATTAGAACACCGCCAGTGGTACGGCATCACGCGCACGAATGGCTTACGAGCGCCCCGTGTGCTCTCGACCGTGACAATGTAGTACTCCTGTGCCTTGAAATCAGGGCAGTTAGGGGTACTAGCTAGGGGCGGCTTCGCGCCCAGTTGCCATTTAATAAGCTCCTGGCCGGGGGTGCCCTTACGAACGTGTTCGGGGCTATTCATGTAGGCCATCGCTGCTTTTTGAGCAATGAGAGCAGCCTGCTCACTGGTAGGACAAACGCTGCGGCACTTAACCCAGACAGCGCTGACCAGACGGCACTGCATCAGTGCGACGATTTCAGCCCAGAGGTCTGTATCGATTACAGCGAGACCGTCACTGTCTAACCAGCCGCGCTGCCTCCACTTATAAACCCAGCCCTTCTCGAGGGCATTAACAACATAAGTAGAATTAGAGAACACCTGAAGCTCAGAGCCGACAGGCGTTGCTCTTAGGCTCATGCAGATAGCAAAGAGCTCCATACGAGAGCTGGTCGCGCCCTCTTCAACACCCGCGATACTCTGGGTTGCGTCGGTTTTGATCACGGCGGCCCAAGCACCAACCTGCTCTACAACAAAGCCACCTGTCCAAACTTGAATCAATTGAAAATAAGGGTAAACGTTGGATAAATACTACGTGCTGCCTGGCAACAGACTGAGAAGGTGTACCTTAATGCGAAAGAAACAATCACAGGCTATATGAAAGTATATACCCCCGTATTCACAAGGGAAATCGTTGTCATCTGGAATCCTGATTTGATCTGAATACATTTGTATTCAAAATACATCTCGCTTGCGTTTCACTGGCAATCTTGCTTTGTGGGTAACTTAATTGCTTTCTGCGACTAAACCTTGATGAATTTTTTTGATGTAAATAACTAAAGTTAGCATCTTTGGCTGTGATCCTTAAAAAAGGATCAGCCTGAAGAGCTGCCAGCTCATGTGCGAAAGAGAAGTTAGAACGAGAGCAATTTTTCTCGCTGTAACTATCAGAGTGATCTGAGTACTGTGTTTTGATTATGCCGTAATGAAAGGTCAATCTTTAGCAGCAGAGAATCTTAATTGCTAGCAGAAGTAGCAACGATTACCCTGATCATAGTAGGTCTTCCACCTGCCCTGGTTCTTTGCTGTTAGAACTAGGGAATACGAAAGGGGCAGGATTGGTGAACTTAGCTTCAAGGCTATGTCTATAGTGCCTCTACGCCTCTAGACCTCATCCCATCGGCTCCATACCATGCTAGTGTTTCAATCTATTCAGTAGCTAACCTAACGCCCTACCCTAACTCATTTCAGTCATCTGCATGACCACTTTGTCTCTTTATGCATTGTGATTCTTTTATTCACCTTCCTTGTGACCTCTTTGGGTATGTAAGTGGCTATCAGAGGTGAGTTGAATCTGTAAAGAGAAGTTTGTCTTAGCAGGTGCCATCAATCTTCTAAGTCTCACGCTTGCTACGTAAGGAATAGATTTGTCTACTTAAGAAGTTAGTCAGGGTTTTTCACCCAAACGCCTAGGGGGGGGGTGATGCAGATAATAAAAAATGACTTTTTTAGCCGCACAGGGTGGCTGGGGAATTTTCAACTCAAGAGATGAAGTACAAGGCAACTGAGAGTGGCCATTACCTTGGCTACAACGTTGAATCTACTGCAGGAGAAGCTTAGCCTTTTCATCTTTACCATTGTAGTCATCCAAGCAGACAGCTTTCAAAGCAAGGCTTGGCGTGGCAGACAAGATTAAAAAGTAGGAAGTGTAGATTTCACGGGTAACTGGTGACACAACCGCACAAACGGCTGAGCTAGCTTCACAAGAGGGGATTCACCCGCGATTAGAAGTGATTTGGCAATACGTATCATCCTTACTACACGTCAGTCCGGAGGTTCTCATGTGGTTCGTAGTCGGGATCTACACCATCTAGCTGTAATCGCCTGCGCCGTGTGCCTGGCCTTTGAAGACTACCAGACTGTGCTT
>RECH01000237.1 GCA_007694125.1 Leptolyngbya sp. DLM2.Bin15 | reverse complement strand
TTAGATGACTCAGATCTATCTAACTTCGGCTATCGCTATTCTCCAGGACAAGACGTCCAGCAAATCCTACAACGTCAAGGAATGCCACTCCGTTAACCTTAGGTGCATCTAGTGTAGATATCAATCAATGTGGGGTAGCTCTGGGCCATGGTCTCAAAGCTACCCTATTTTATAGACCTGCTACGTGAGGACTCTTCATGAGCACTAACCCAGGAAATACCTTTCGCTCAGCTCAACAGGTAAACATTAGTAATGTTCTACGGGTATTTGAGAACGATCTCGGGCCAAACAACCGCAATGACTGGTTCAAGTTTCGCACCAATCGCAACCGCAGTTTTTTCTATGCAGATCTCTACAATTTGCAGACCAATGTAGATATTACCTTGTTGAACGAGAATCGTGAGGTGGTGGCGCGATCGCGCCGCAAAGGCACACAGGTGGAATTAATCCGCCTAGGGGCTAATGATGATCAGTCGCCTCGGCGGCCGCCCCTTGCGCCAGGAACCTACTATATGCGGGTATCGCTGCAGGCCAATCGTCGCCAAACTCCCTACACTCTGCGCATGGCGTCGGCCCGTGCTCCTCGAACCATCGACGATCCAGAGCCGCCGCCGAATGGAGGAGGGAATGGCCCCATTGGCGGTCAGCGCTCGGTTTTAGTGCGGGATATCAATCCAGGTGAGTCACTCGGTCTAGCTTTGCGCACAGACTTCGCCGTTCTGGATGATGTGCTCTATTTTGCTGCCGATGATGGACGGAGTGGTTTTGAGCTATGGCGGTCGAATGGCACCAGTGCTGGCACGCAGCTTGTGGCTGACATTAACCGTGGTCCTCAGGGGTCTAACCCAAGAAATCTCACGGTGTTTAATGACGTCATTTACTTCTCTGCGGATGATGGTACAGGCATAGGCGCAGAGTTATGGCGGACGGATGGCACTCGCAATGGTACTCGGCTGGTGCAGGACATCAACCGGGGGGTAGATGGTTCGAATCCGTCTAGCTTTGCTGTTGTGGGTGATACCCTCTACTTTGCTGCTGATGATGGGCGCACAGGACGGGAGCTATGGCGCATCAATGAAAATGGCCAGGTTAGCCAAGTGGCAGATATCAACCGAGGTGGGCAATCGTCTAATCCTAGTGATATGGTGGCCTTCAATGGCATGCTCTATTTTTCAGCCAATGATGGCCGCAATGGTGCAGAACTCTGGCGTAGTAATGGTACGACTGCCGGTACGGTGCAGGTTGCCGATATCAACCCTGGAACTGCATCGTCATCTCCCAGAGATCTGACAGTGGTGGGCGATCGCCTTTATTTTTCAGCCGATGATGGTCGTGCAGGACGAGAATTGTGGCGTTTGGATAGTGCCAACAACAGTCGCCCGATTAGAATCGATATTAATCCAGGGCAAGCTGGCTCCAACCCAACGGACTTGATTGAGTTTGATAACCGTCTTTTCTTTGCCGCTGATGATGGACGTTCTGGGCGAGAACTATGGCGCTCGGACGGGACGACGATCAGCACGAGACTAGTGTCTAATATCAACACCAATCCTAATGAAGGATCGAGTCCGGCTCAGTTTGCTGTGGTTAACGATCGCCTCTATTTTGCCGCGGATGCAGGGCGGGGTGACGGACGAGAACTGTGGCGCTCGGACGGTACGGCGGGCGGTACCACCCAAGTGGATAACATTAGACGCGATCAAGGTTCAAATCCCAGTAGCTTGATTGGGATTGATAATGTCCTATACTTCGTCGCCAATGATGGCATTCGGGGCTTAGAGCTATGGCGCTTCAATACCTAGACTGCCTTCGTGGATGGTCAACAATCGCCCTTAGGCTGTAGCCAATGGGCAAAGTCTGTGGTGAAGCGATCGCTAAGGATGGACTCACGGATGCGCTGGGTGAAGCGGATCAGTTCTGTGATGTTGTGGATGGAAATCAGGGTATAGGCCAGGGCTTCTTGCGATCGCAGCAGGTGGCAGATGTAGGCGCGGGTAAAGGTTTGGCAGGTATAGCAGGGGCAGTCGGCATCAATGGGCTGATGGTCGTGGCGGAATCTAGCATTTTTCAAATTCCAGCGATCGCCCTTAACCAGCGCATTCCCATGGCGACCTAGGCGGGTAGGAATCACGCAGTCAAACAAGTCCACGCCCGCAGCGATCGCCTGGGCCATTTCGCGGTAGCTGCCCACGCCCATCAGGTAGCGTGGTTTATTGAGGGGCAGCAGGGGCGCAGTTGCCTGCACAATGGGCCCGATAAATTCTGCTGGTTCGCCCACGCTGACGCCGCCGATGGCATAGCCGGGTAGATCGAGCTCCACCAAGTTCCGTGCGGCCTGCTGGCGTAGATCGAGATAGACGCCGCCTTGGACAATGCCGAACAGCGCTTGATCGGGGCGTTGGTGAGCGGTAATGCAGCGCTTCAGCCAGCGGTAGGTGCGATCGGTGGCAGCGGCCACAGCTTCGTAGGTGGCTGGGTAGGGGGGGCATTCATCAAAGGCCATGATCACATCTGCCCCTAAGGCATTCTGGATCTGGATCGATCGCTCCGGGGTGAGGTGAATCATCCGTCCGTCCCGAGGCGATCGGAAGGTCACCCCTTCTTCGTCAATCACCCGCATGTCGCTGAGGCTGAAGACCTGAAAACCACCCGAATCGGTCAGCATGGGCCCATGCCACTGCATGAACTGGTGCAGCCCGCCCGCCTCTGCCACAATCTCCTCGCCAGGCTGGAGATGCAGATGGTAGGTATTGGCTAGCACCATCTGGGCTCCAGTTGCCTTGAGCTGGTCTGGCGTCACAGTTTTGACGTTGGCTAACGTGCCCACTGGCATAAACCGTGGGGTTTCAACGACACCATGGGGTGTATGAAACACGCCTGCCCGAGCATGGGTGGTGCTGCACTGTCCTTGACATTCAAACGAAAATCCCACGGTGGCTCTGCAATCCTTGCCGCGCTTAAGAGTTCTATCAGTATGCCCGGTTCACGGTGTCCTGGCAATTCGGCGGAGCGATCGCTCCCCTAGATGTTCACGGATGCCCAGCAAGATGTGGATCCCAGATCTGGGTAGAGATGAGCGATCTTGTTTAGCGAGACACCTGTCTAGCGAGACACCTATCTAGAGAGACAAGTTGTCCTCATCATCCATGCGCATATCCCATCCTGCCGAGAGGACTTCGGCCACCACGGCCTCCAACGCTGCAGCATTGAGATTGCGGGTGGTTTGCTCTTGGAGCGGATTGGACAAGGGCAAGAGGCGCAAATGCCAATCGTCTTGAATGAGGTTGAAGACAGCGCTGTTTTGAGGCGATCGCTGCAGCTCAAGGTAGTCGAAGCTTTGAACGTTTAAGTATAGGGTGTGGTTGGCCACCAGCGTCGATTGCCCCATGTCTGAGAACACATCGACCACATACCCTTCTCCTTCGCTAATGACGTCGCCACCCTGTTGATAGACATAGTGAACCCGTCCAAGGTCAGAGAGCAGCCGCAGCATGTCTCGCTTGTTCACAATGATGCCCGTGTCAACAATACAAGGGGCTGGCAACTTGGTATGGCTAGAGGAATGGGAATCGTGCGTCATAGGAGGAAGCCTTGATGTAAATGAGGCGTAGCAGGGCAGGAGCAGCAGGGCGAAATCAGGGGGTACTGATGACAAAGTCCAGGAAACTAGGGGCTATGACAGGAGAACCTTGGAATGTTAAATCGCCCCGTTGTGGTTGCTGAGGTCATGACTAGAATTGCTCAGAACTGCCATCACAATGGGTAGACTATCAATCGTTATGAACGGACGACTAGTGTCGGAACTCCCAGGCTGCGATCGCGTCACACCTCTAAAGGTGTAGACAAGCTTGGACAGGGACGGCTCCGGCGATCGCTTGGACGTTGGATGCCTCGATCTTATCTCACCATTCGCGCTCTGGCATGGTCAAAAGCCACTGAATTCTTTTCTGGGCAACGGGTTTCAGCCAAAATTTAGGTGCTATTACCCATCCCTTCACCTAGGTGGAATGGTAAGACTGATAGGCTTGACGTCTATCCTTTCCATTATTAAGTCCATGGGAACGATTAGCCCTCCGCTGTTTGGCTGAAGTCAACCTTGTGGCTGACGTCAACCGGGTGCATCCCACGTTTGTAACCCTCACCCTAAATCCCTCTCCCAAGTCGGTCGAGGGACGTTGAATCCAGCTCCCCTTCTCCCTTTTTTGGGTTGGGGGATGAGGGTCAACTTGCGAAACTGGGATGCTCCCGACATCAACCGTCACAATAATCTCAACCTCTGTGCTCCAGAACGGCGACAGACCGTCATGATTGTAAGAACTGGGTATGATGGTTGTCTACTCTGTATTACGGCTTGCCCTCATCCCGATCCGCGAAAAACACGATATGGCGTTTGATCCTCTCAACGGGGGGGACTGGAAGGCGATCGCCCCGGCGATCGCTGCGTTTCCCCGGCAACTGCTGGCTGCTCTGCTGTTTTATACCCAACTGCCCCTCACACCGGGCACGACCCTAGCGTTTGAGCGGGTGGCCTGCTGGGCTCCGGTGGTGGGTGTCTTGCTGGGGGTGGGATTAGGACTCGGGGATCGCCTGCTGGCGGCCTGGCACCTGCCGGATTTGCTCCGCAGTAGCCTGGTGGTTTGTGTTTGGCTGTGGATCACCGGCGGGCTGCATCTGGATGGGGCCATGGACACTGCTGATGGCTTAGCCGTCGCCCCCGATCGCCGTCTGGCCGTGATGGCAGATAGTGCATCGGGAGCCTTTGCGGTGATGGTGGCGATCGCTATCCTGCTGCTCAAGACCACGGCTCTGGCCAGCCTATCCCACGGTCATCTCTTGGCCCTAACGGCGGCGGCAGGGTGGGGGCGCTGGGGGCAACAGGTGGCGATCGCCTACTACCCCTACCTGAAAGCCACCGGCAAAGGTGCCCTCCATCAAGCGGCCCTGCGCTCCGGTTGGGATCTGCTGCCGGGGCTGCTGCTGCTGTTGGGCGTTTGTGCTCTACCTCTAGGGTCTGGCAACTCCGCCTGGCCCCTGACCCTGCTAGCGCTCACAGGAGGGGCGATCGCTCCCCTGGTAGCCTATGGCTTCGGTCGCCAACTGGGTGGCCATACCGGCGATAGCTACGGAGCAGTCGTAGAATGGACAGAGACGCTGATCTTGCTCGTGTTTGCAGCGGGTTATCCATCGTTACCCCTGTAAAGAAGGCTAGTTACCGGTCTTGTTGACCCATGTTCAAGCTCACCCTGTTGTAACCCTCCCATGTCCTCGAATCCATCGCCGTCGTCCCTTGACGTTTGTGTCCAGCGCCTAGGCATCCCCACGGTGCAGCGCCATGTGCTGATTTGCGCAGAAGCCTCCAAGCCTAAATGCTGCGATCTGGCTGCTAGTTTAGAGTCTTGGAACTATCTGAAAGCCCGATTGGCTGAACTCAAGCTGGATTCAGCGATCGCTGGTTCACCCCTCTCGGTGTTTCGCACCAAGGCCAACTGCCTGCGCGTTTGCCAACAGGGGCCAATCTTGGTGGTCTACCCCGATGGCATCTGGTACCACAGCGCCACCCCCGAGGTGATTGAGCGGATCATTCAAGAGCATCTGATCCATAACCAACCGGTGGACGACTACATGTTCCTGCGCCACCCGTTGCCCAGCCCGGCTAACGATCAGGAGCGATTGGGTGAGCCCTTGCTCTCCGTGCCCCATAAGGCTGATTCCTCCGATGTGATTCCTTGATCTTGGAGAGCTCGGTGTAGTGTAGTGCGCATTTCCAAACGTCTTGGGAGACTAAACTGGGCACTATGCGGCTATCCATTGTAAACTGCAGGTCAAGAAACGCAAAAATGCTCCCATGACCTCTAGGGCAGGCGTTAATATTTGAAAGATAAGTGGCGCTATACTGTATCATGAGACGTCGGTCATTGCATCGGCAGTTCTACCAATGTTTCACAGCGCGTCTATGCAAGCTCTGATCAGTTCGGGGGCATTCTATGCAGAACTGAAGTTGATGTGCTCTCCCATGGATGGAGATCTGGGTGCTCCTGATGCGTTGAGTGGCAACCTTAATTTAGATCTACAAAACTCTGGGATTTGGCTAGAGCACAACCCAGGTTGTGATCAAGTAGTCAATCGTGAGAGTTCGTAGAGAATTCACCTTTTCATCTCATTATTTGGCTTCAAAAAGCCTGATTTAGTTAACGTAGACCTAGGCATAGCGGTGGTAAAGCATGACGGAAAGAAGCGCAGGGGATCAGAAGCGGCTGTTGCTTATTGATGATGACCCAAATCTTATTCTGTTAGTCAAAGATTACTTAGAATTTCGCGGTTATGAAGTCATTACGGCGGAGAATGGCCGTGAAGCCCTAGAGGTGCTGGAAGACGATATTCCTGATCTGATTATTTGTGATGTTATGATGCCGGAAATGGACGGATACTCCCTGGTGGAGCACGTTCGCAAAGATCCGCGTACTAGTTGGATTCCGGTCTTATTCCTATCTGCTAAGGGACAGAGCCAAGATCGCGTGAAAGGGTTGAATACCGGCGCAGATGTCTATATGGTGAAGCCTTTTGAGCCGGAAGAGCTTGTGGCTCAAGTGGAAGCGTCGCTCAAGCATGGGGAGCGCCTAACCAAGCGTAAGGATCGCGGCACCGATGATGGGCCTAAAATCCATGTGCCCTTTGATGTGGAACTCACGCCGACGGAATTGAAGGTGGTGCAGTATGTGGCTCGGGGGATGGCCAATCGAGAGATTGCTGAAGGCCTAAGCGTTAGCCAGCGCACCATTGAAAGCCATGTGAGCAATATGCTGGGTAAAACTGGCTTGCACAACCGCACTGAACTGGCCCGTTGGGCAATCGAGAACAGTATGGCCTGATCGCCAACGGTCTGAGATGCCAGACGCCCCTTAGCCAATCGCGTTGAGGGGCGTTTTGGCCTGGAGTTGCTACAGTTCTACAAATTCGTAGACCACTGCGCCGGAGTCGGGGTCATTGCCTAAGCCGACATAGCCCGACTTAAACATGGCACGCAGGGTTTTTTCGGCTTCCTCAAAGGTGCAGCCGGTGGCAATCACGGCTTGGGTCACCGATAGTCGGCCATTATTGTTATGGGCGGCTTTGGCTAGCTCAACCATCAGCTGATCTGCCGTTCTAGGGCGTTGGGATTGAATGACTTGGGCCGGTACATTAGAGCCGGTCATCGGTACGCCGTAGGGAGACATGCCGAGTTTTGCCTGCAGGGCAACATTATGCTCTTCGACCATATCGGGAATGAAGAAGAGGTCGATAATTTGCCCAACTCCAAACAGCCCAAATGTCAGGATCCAAATACAGCCGGACGTGTAGCGTTTGTTATAAAAACGGTGGAGTCCTGCCAGCCCACATACGGGCCAGAGTGCCCAGAGAATATAGGCGACAGCTTTGTTGTTCATGCTGCTCATGATCGAAAAATTGTGCCATTCAAAGTGGAACATCACGTCGTTAGATTTCGACGTTGACAGCAACGGGTACGAGTACGAACAGAGGAGCAAGCGAACGGCAATGGATGACTGGCGATCGCCTGCGCTGAGTCTATTCTAACGAGCGTTATTTGGGGCCATCTTAATGAATACATCACTCTTAGCATCCCGGATTCCTAACGCGATCGCTGCCCAGTCTAACCTTGCTCCTTGGCTGCGGATGGTGATGGTCGGTGGCTTGGTGGTGGCGGGAACGTTATGGCCCCTGGCAGCGATCGCCCAACCCGACGATGAGCCTGACAAGATGCAGGCTGACCTATCTCTCACCATAGCTAAGGCGTCGTTGCATGGGCTAGACGATCAGCCGATTTTGCATCTGTCCCATGGCCAGACGGAGCCGGGGCGATCGCTTGTCAATCTGGCGGGGAATGGAGCCCATCAGGATCTCACCCTGGCTGCTGTGACCCTGGAGACGGCTGAGATCCAGGTGCTTGACCTCGATCTTGCCCAAGGGCGCGATCAAGCCGTACCCGATCCGGTAGATCTGTCTGCAGATGCGGTGGATCCATCTCCGGATGCCGATACATCCCCGGTTGATGTCCTCCCAGGTGATGCCCCTCCGGATGCCGCCGATCCAGTGCCGATGGATCCAGTGCCGATGGAGCTAGAGGAGACAGACAAGCCTAGGACATCGGCTCCTGCCGCCAAGCCAGATGCGGAGGAAGAATCCCCCACGGCTCGCCAGCAGCTTTTGATCCATGCCGATCGCCTCTTCCAGCAAGGACGTCGGGAGGAAGCCGAGGTTCTGTATCGCCAAGCTAAGGGGCAGGGGTTCACCAGGGCTGAAGATCGCGATCGCCCGTTGCCCTACCGCGATCCAGCCCAACTATCTCCGGCGGCCAGTGTCTATTGGCGGGAGGCTCTGGAGGGGCAGACCAGCAATTTAGAAACCCGCATTTTGGTGCCGCTGGAGCTGCTGGTAGAAACTGAGCCGGCCTTCATTCCCGGACATTTGCTCTACGCGGAGATGCTCAGCACCTACGATCGCCATGCCGATGCTGTCATTGTGCTAGAGCGGGCGGTGAATTTATATCCCCAGGATGCCGAGCTGGCCCAGGCGCGGGTGGAGGCTTTGGTCGCTGGTGAACAATGGTTGGAAGCCTCCTTGGCCGCCCGTCAGTTTTCTCTGTTCAACCCCGATGCGGAATCGGCGGAGGAGATGGGCATCTTGGCGGATGACTATCTGGGGCGGTTTCGGTCGCGCATGCGTAATCGACTGCGGGCCAATGCGATCGCCAATGTGTTTACCGGGGCGATTGGCTATGCCCTAACTGGGGGCCTATTTGGGCCATTTTCCGCCATCGAAACCACGACGTTGATGCTGCGGGGTGAGTCGGCGGTGGGAGAAGCGATCGCCAACCGGGCCCTGAACCGCTTGGATATGGTGGACGATGAAGAGATTGTGGCCTACGTCAATGAGATTGGCCATGGATTAGCCGCACTGGCAGGGCGGGATGAGTTTGACTATGAATTTTATGTGGTCAGAGACGAGACCTTGAATGCCTTTGCTCTACCCGGCGGCAAAATTTTCATCAACGCTGGGGCCATTTTGCAAAGCCAGTCGGAAGCTGAATTGGCAGGCCTGATTGCCCATGAACTGGGTCATGCGGTGTTGTCCCATGGGTTTCAACTGGTGACCCAGGGCAACCTGACGGCCAATCTCTTGCAGGTTGTGCCCTACGGGGGCCTGGGTACCAATTTGCTGGTTCTCAGCTACAGCCGGGATATGGAACGCCAAGCCGATGAGTTTGGTACGCGCCTCTTGGCTAGTTCGGATTATGCCGTCGATGGGTTGCAAAACTTGATGGTGACGCTGCACCAAGCACGAAGCGATCGCCCTGTTGGCCCCACTTGGCTGTCTACCCACCCAGACACCTCCGAGCGGATTGACAATATGACCTATCAAATTCAGACCAACGGCTATAACCCCTATCGCTATGAGGGGGTTGAGCGGCATCTGCAGATGCAAGCGCGGGTGGCGGCACTGCTGGAGACCTCGCCGGAGCTGGTACCGACGCCTAAAAAGCCTCGGTTATGACTGGGATGGCTAGCGGCCCGTGGCCATGCGGGTGGTGCGATAGGTGACGTTGGCTCCGTCATGGAGCTGTTCTAGCACCAACAAAGGGGTGGGTTTCGCCTTTTGATCCCAGTGGAGGGTGGCAATTTTGCTTTGAATCACCGGCTGCCAGTTGTCTGCTTCTCCCCCTGGACTCATGAACTTAGCCAGACAGTCAATAATCTGGCGAATGGTTTCAGAGGTGGGCTGGGTAGGCAGCTTGGTCAGCTTAATTTGAATGCGGAACAAGACCCGCGTAACCTTTTTGGGAGAGTTGTGGAGGTTATATTCCACATCGAAGATCTCATCCACCAACCGTCCACCGCTGGCGATGCCGACGATGCCGCCGCGATCGCTTTGGGTGGGACGCAGAGCCACAGAAATCTTTTCCTTCACCTTGATCTTGATTTGATTGACAATGGCAAATTTGAACTGCTCTTCCTCCATCCGCATCCGCAGATAGTCGAGGTTAAATTCCCGCGAGTGAATCAAATCAGGGTTGCGCTCCATTTTGCTGATGGTTTGGAGCGCTAGCCGCAGTTTTTTCTGAAGTTCACGATTCTTAAACTCTTCAAACCGCTTTTGCTTGGCAAGCTTGTCGATTTTTTGTTTGCCGACTACGCCCCCTGCAACCAGCAGCACCAACAACAATCCCGATGAAATCATCCAAGGGGTTGAGCTTTGCAACAACCCAGATGGGGCTGTTTCAGGTGTTTGTGCCAGACTGGTGCTGACCAAGACAAAGGGAACTGACATGGTGGTTATGCACTGAGATTTAAATAGGATGTATTCATAGGTTCCTACCCCAAGAATGCCCGATTATCCGGGTAAAATCATCAATTCTCAGGGGATATTATGCACCCAATCCATGGCGATCGCTCAGAACAGCTTTGGTGAGACCTGTCCGACCATTCTAGCCTGTTGCTTCCCCTATGAACGTTGGCTATGGGATAGAGCCGGTTTGCCTTAGGGCGATCGCCCCCCAATGGCCTCGGCTGACCTAAAATCCGCTAGACTGAGACGGAAGAGGTGTCATGGGTGCTTAGACGTAGACTCATGACCCAACCAAAAGTTTCATCTTAGTATTTTTGACGAGAGGGCGATCGCACCTGTTCCGACTGCCCTCACGCTACATTTTTGCAATTAGGAGCATGTCTATGGCTGCGATGCGATGGCGTACCGTGTTGGCGTCGCTTTTGCTGAGTATGGTGCTGTTGACCGGTGCCTGTAGCACTCAAGCTCCCTCGCCCTACGAGTCTATTCAGCAGGAAACCACTGGGCGCAATGCCCCTGCTGCTGTCTCGCGAGAAGCTTTAGCAGGCAGTAACTTCAATCGATTTTTCCCGGCCTCAGCGAATGGCTTCGACGTGGTGCCGGCCCAGGAGAAGCAAGGCTTTGCTGAGTATAAGCTCAACCAAGGGGGCACCACGGTCGCCATGCTGTCCATTAATGACACGGTGAGCAATCCTGAATCTGCCCAGAAGTTTGCCGATAGTACGGAGCAAATTGCTGGCTATCCGACGGTGGATATTGGCTCCCAGCAAACGGCGATTTTGGTGAGCGATCGCTTTCAGGTGAAAGTCCAGTCGCGGGATGATTCTTTCGTCCGGGGCGATCGGGTGGCGTGGCTAGAACAATTTGACCTGTCTGGACTATCGCGATTAGAGTAACGGGCTCTTGCAAACACCGGTGTTTGACAAGCTGAAGACCCGAGGTCTGGCATCCCTATATGGAACCGCAAGGAGATCAATTTGAGTAAGCCAATTTACGATCTGGTAGACCAGTTGCCCACCCGTGGCATTACCGTGATGTCTCTCCGGGCGCTGGATTTTGTGATTCCCAAACAGTGGGATAACTTAGTGGGTTTTGACCACACCATTCGCACCGTGACGCGGGAAACCGATCCGGCGCTGGTGAAACAGATTGCTGAACGAGCGATCGCCCTATATAACGACAAATCCCAGGGCTATCAGCGGGCCCTATGGCTCTACCAAACGGTAGATTCAGCCTCGGGAGCCCTAGGTACGGCCGCTTTGGTGAACAAAATTGGGCAAGATATTTCCTTCCTTGGGGTATTGAAAAATCTGACGCCCAAGCCAGAAAAAGCCCAGACCCTCGATCTTTGCGTCAAGCTGGTGGTGGAACTGGTGGCGTTTTGCCAAATTAATGGCATTCCTGGGGATAGCATTGGCGACTTTTTGAAAGCCTTGGCGGACTATAGCGGTGAATCGCTGATGCGGATGGCTGCCTTAGTCTGTTTTGATGGTTTGGTGCCCCTTGGCCCAAGCTTTGCTGCCAAGGGACTGCAAACCCTTAAGTCTATGCAGCCGTCAGACCTCACCCAAAATTCGACCTTCAAGGCAGTGGGCTCGATGATTCCAGGGGATAGCCCCAAGGGGCAGCTGCACTTTGTCACCGAAAGTGTTGAATCGACCCGAGGCTGGATGGAGAAGTTTGTGGCCTCGAAAAATCTAACGCCTGATGCGGTGGTTGACAACTTAAGTAAGTTTGTTGATGTGTCGAAAGACAAGTTTGACTACGTCGGTGCATTTTTAGATATGTATTCCAAATACTACGAGCATACGGGTATCCAAACCCTAGCCCGCCGCTTGATTGAACGGGCCGTGGCGGAAATCTAACCGATACTCGAATGCAGGTTCGATAGGATACATTCGACCGGATACGGAGAGGTTAGTCAACAACCGTTCTAACAAAACGCGATCGCCCCTCCAAAGAATCGTAGGGTGCTGTTAGGCGAAGCTGTAACGCACCGTCTCGGCCTGGATGCGTTAGCTGATAGGGCAACGCATCCTACCTATTCTTAGGGTTTTCTACCCATAACGTCATTGCACTTAGGTGATCCGACGTCTCGAAGCTAGGTTCGATTGAATCCATAGCTAAAAACGCGATCGCTCCTGATGGGGGCGATCGCGTTGATTTTGCCAAGACTTGAGCTGGGTGGCTGAGGCTAACCTAGCTAAAATCACGCAGCATTTTCTTAATCTCGATGTTATGTAACTCTTCTTGACCGATCATCGTACGGGCAAATTCTTCGAGATAAATACTGGCGTCTTCAACCACAGTTAATAGCTCTTTATACAAAGACAAAGCCTTTTGTTCATGGTTGAGGCTTTCCTGCAGAATATCATGCACCGTATGTTGGAAGGTTTCTTCCATGGGCGCAATTTTGAGGCTGGGATGGCCTTCTAATCCGGTTAAAATTTCACCCACCTGTTGGGCATGGAGCAGAGACTCGGCCGCTTGGGCCTTAAAAAAGTCCACAATGGGGATGCGGTTGGGCCCCGTGACCATGAGGGAATAGTGGGTATAGCGCACCACGCCAGCGAGTTCGAATTCCATGATGGTATTCAGCAAGGTGGTGGTTTGGTCGGTATTAAGATCTTTCATGCAAACGCTACGCTGGGTCAATCAATAAAGAATGGGCTAGGGGCAGGTCGGATGACCGCCCGGATCGAAAGCGACTTACATCGCTCGTTGGACATCTGATACCGAATCGTTGGCGGATCGCATGATGTGCTGGGCGAGGAGACGCGGCACATCGTGGGGTTTAACTTGGCTATATCGTGCTTTGTCGGGCATAAAGACAAGGTGCGGACCAGCCTTGCATTGTTTCATACAGCCCACTTCTTTCACGCAGACATGGCTAGGGGTGGAGCGATCGCCCATGGCTGATTCTATCGCACTACATAGCTTGGCACTACCACGTTTACGACATCCTGACTTGCCGCAGACCAAGATGGTGGCTTTCGTGGGGGCGCGATCGCTTTTCTCGGTGCTTCTAGGAGGTCTAGGAGCGGCAGGGGCCGGCATGGATGACTCCGCACTGCCCTGGGCCTGCAGAATGAGTCGATCGGCCGTGAACTTGCTCATGCCATACTTCCCAGGTTTTTGGTAGCCCGACACCTGCACGATGGCACCAGGCGACAGACCGCTTGGCAACTGGGTTCGCAGGGTTTTATCGAGCTTGACGGGGAGGCCGCCGAGGGGATGGCTCAGCCGCAGCCCCTTGATGGTGCCGTTGTCTTTGTAGTCTAGGGCGAGGATAGTGCCGGTGTAGTCAAAGGTTTGAGGGATGCGATCGCAGGAAACCACCATAGTTTGATCCAGGATTCTAGGTGAGGGTTGACATCAAGTGAAACTAGTTCTCAATTGCTCAAGACGTTATAGAGCCGTTGTTACAGGGAATTGAATCGATCGATTGAGTCAAGCTGGCGCAGCCTGTTGGCGAGACTCTGGGGATAGAAAAATTTTCATAAAATGCCAGGTTTCGGCTGTTTCGCAGGGTGCCGACTGGGACGACCCTGGAAGCAGCGATGCAGGCAACAATTTTTTTCATTGTAGCTTGTTGAGATCTACTTGCATTAGATTAAGCAGACTTTCTTCAACAAGATTCATAGTTGTCTGGCTTGGTTGCTGTAGGCTTATGGGAAACCTAACGAAAGCAAAACCCTCGTGAGGATGAATCATGATGCCCCTAGCTGGTTGCCTACATCGATTAGTGCTGCTAGCGGTGGCGGGCAGTTTAATCCTTAGCGTGGCCATCGGTTTGCCGGGCAGTATATGGTTTCACCAAGTAACCAATCCGACGATTGTCAAGGATTGGTTGGCGCAGGCGGATGTGTATGCCACGATGCCCTTGGTTGGTTTTGCATCGAGGTTGGAGCGCATTGCAGACCAGGACGAAGCGAGTCCCAACTTGGCCCATGATGCCTTGCTACAGCGCTACGGGGCGCAGTTTCCCTATCGGGATGGGCAACGGTTTATAGATCGGATGCTCGATGGCCATTACCGCTATTTGCGAGGACAGGCAGATGCCGTTGTTTTTTCCGCCGATCTAGGAGCGATCGCCCCCTATTTGCAAAACCAAGTGCCGCCCTTGCTGGATCACTATATCCAAGAACTGCCCACCTGCCCGCCTACTGAAGATGCGCACGATCGCTTCCTGCGGGGAGACTGTATTCCCGAGTCGATGGATCGCCAGGAGGTGAGCGATCGCTTCCTGAGTCAATGGGCAATTGAGACGGAGCTGCTTCAGGCAGTGGATCTAACGCAGGTGGATTACGATGCTCTGCAAGGCTGGCGACGGTTTTTCCAGGTTGCCCAGCAGTTTATCGAAATCTGCGTAGCTATGCTGTTGCTGACATCTGGTTTACTCGTGTATGCTCAGCGCGATCGCCATCGTGGCTACCAAGAGTTGCGCACCTGTTGGTTGATTGGCAGTATCGGGGCGATGATTCTGCTAGGGCTGGTGGGTTGGTTGTTGTGGTATGTGGTGCGATCGCTTGAGTTGGGAGCGATTGAAAACATCAGCACCCAGTTGATGCGGGAGATCACGAGGGATCTGCTGGGAATTATGTTTCGGACAACGGTCTTTCAAACGCTGTTTGTCTGCATTCTGGCAACGGGGCTGAGCTGGATGGCCGCCCGATGGACGCGGCCACGGCCACAATCACCGCATCGATGACCCGATTGCTGCCCCCACAGGATAGACAGGATGATGACGGAAATCACGGCACAGATCGCGCCGCTACGGTACAGACAAGGTCATGACGGGAATTATGGATACATCTTGTGTGTTTCATGATCCTTGTGTGTTTCATGATCGTTGCAACCTTGCTCCCTGAGGTATGCCTTGTTTTTATGAATTTTCCTCGTCACACTGGAACTAGAGCTTGAGAGGGTTACGGTTGCTAGGTGCCGCCTGAGTGCCTGGTCTAAGGCGGTCTTGGGATAGCCATAACATTGCTGTCGGTAAACACCTGATGCGAAGGGACTATGCAATCGCCTGATCTCAAAAAACGCCTGTCTATGACTGTCCCGTTTGCCTATGCTTTCTGGAGCAGCTTGTGGATTTTGCTGTCTGATCGCGTTCTGCTCTCGTTTGGGGCAACGCCGGAACTGCTGGTGCGGATGAGTATTCTGAAGGGATGGCTGTTTACCCTGGTGACCAGTGTGTTGCTCTATCTCTTGATCCGTCGAGGAGAGCGATCGCTGCGGACGAGCTATGCCTTGCTCAGCAGCATTATTGAGGGAACTACAGACGCCATCTTTGTCAAAGATCTCCAGGGTCGCTATGGGTTGATCAACACCAGCGGTGCCCAGCGGTTGGGGAAATTGGCGGCGGAGATCATCGGCACCGACGACCGAGACTATGTGTCTTCAGAAGACTTTATCCAACTGCAAGCCACGGATCGGGCCGTGCTCAACGCCAAGATGCCGCAGCAGCTTGAAGAAACGGTGACCATGCAAGGGCAGACTGTGACCTATCTCACCACCAAATATCCCCTGTTTAACGTTTGGGGTGAGGTGGAGGGGTTGATTGGCATTTCGCGGGATATCACCGAACGGCAGCGGATGAAGCAAGAGCGGGAGGCGCTGCTTCAGGAATTGCAAGGCAGAAATCGGGATCTCGAAGCGCTCAACCTTGTCACAGCCAATGCCATCAGCACCTTGGAGATAGACGCTCTGCTGCATGTCCTCCTCGATCGCCTAGTGACGGTGATGGCGGCTGACCTAGGGCTGATTTTTTTGGTCAAGGATGATGATCTCGTCCTCGCAGCCCACATGGGTGATGCCAGAAGTGATGGACATAATGACTTTTTGATTAACCGGGAAATTGCTCGCATCATTCGGGCGACGGGGCAACTGCTGGATATTCAAGATCTGCGGCAAGATCCTCGCTTCAGCACCTATTCTGGCCTAGCCCAAACCCGTCATGTGTTGGGGGTGCCCCTCAAGCGGCAACAGCAGTTTGTGGGCATTCTTCAGGTGGAATGGCATCAGCCCCATGTGTCTACCGATCGCGAGGTTCGCCTATTGGAAATTACGGCGGAACGCTGTGCGATGGCGTTGATCAATGCTCAGTTGTTTGAGCGCACTCAGCATCTCCAGCAACGTCTCCAGCTTCAATTTGATCGCAGCCCCATTGCCTGCATCATCTGCGATCGCCAGGGCCGAGTCGTGGATTGGAATCCCGCCGCGATCGCTGTTTTTGGCTATTCTAAGGCTGATATGTTGGGCAAGGTTCCTGATGGGGTGCTGGGGGTGGAGGGCGATCGCGGCTTACCTACAGCCATATCGAACATAGATAGAGAAACCTCCCCGCCAAGGTTGCAAACAAACGGCACGAAGGACGGCCGCACCATTTTCTGTGAATGGCATCATACGCCTCTGCGGCAGGCCAATGGGGAGGTGATGGGCACCTTGTCGATGGTGCAGGATGTGACGGCCCGCCTGCAAGCCGAGGAGCAGCTTCGCTATTCTGCCTTTTATGACGCCCTGACCCAGCTTCCCCAGCGGCGTTTACTGCAGCAGCGCATTCAGACCTTATTAGACGAGAGCACGGCCAGTCAGCCCAAGTTGTTTGCCATTTTTCACCTCGATCTCGTGCGCTTTAAGGTGCTGAAATATAGCCTGGGGCATCAGTTGGCCGAGCAGTTGCTGATGGCGATCGCCACTCGCTTGCAGACGAGCCTACCCGCCCAGGGAATGCTGTCCCGAGTGGGCACCGATGAATTTGCCATCCTCCACGAAGCGATCGCCTCCCTGCCAGAGGCCATGCAGTTTGCAGAAGACCTACAGCGTGGCTTTAGCCAACCCTTTAGCTTGGGAGCCCACACGGTATTTATGCAAATTACCCTGGGCTTCGTCTTACGCCGGGATGGGGATGACGACTCAGAGGCCTTGCTGCAAGCGGCCGACATTGCCATGCACCATGCTCGGCTGAAAAGTTCCACGGGCTATGCCGCCTTCGACCTAGGAATGCGCACCCAAGCCCTCGATCGCCTGCGGCTGGATAGCGAAATGCACCGCGCCCTCGATCGCCAAGACTTTCAGCTCCACTACCAGCCGATTATCCAGGTGGAAACCAGGCAGCTCATTGGCTTTGAAGCACTGCTACGCTGGCGGCATCATCAAGCCTGGATCTCGCCAGTAGACTTCATTCCCCTCGCAGAAGAAACAGGCTTCATTGTGCCCTTGGGAACCTGGGTGCTGCGGCAAGCCTGCACCCAACTCCATGACTGGCATCAACAATTTCCTGAACATCCCCGCTTGGCCATCTCGGTGAATGTATCGGTGGCGCAACTGATGCAGCCTGATTTCCTCGATATTGTCGATCAGGTCTTGCAGGAGACGGGCCTGTCGCCCACCTGCCTCAAGCTGGAGGTGACGGAAACGGCGGTGATGGAAAATGCAGCCCAGGTGAGTACGGTGCTAGAGCAGTTGAAAGCGCGCCACATTCGTCTATGTATTGATGATTTTGGCACCGGCTACTCATCCCTGAGCTATTTGCGCACCTTCCCCTTCGACACCCTCAAGGTCGATCGCTCCTTTGTGATCAGCCTAGAACAGGATCCCAAAAGCTTAGAACTCATTCGCATGATCCGCCTCCTGGCCCGTAGTCTCGGCATGGACATGGTGGCGGAAGGCGTGGAAACCCAAGAACAGCTCCAACAACTCCAGTCCCTAGGATGCGAAGCCGCTCAAGGCTATCTCATCTCGCGCCCGATTCCTAGTTACCAAGCAGAAGAAGCGATCGCCCTTGGAGAATGGCCTTGGCCTACACCCCTGTGACCCCAAGTATTCCATCCTCAGCGCAAGGTTGAGAGTAGGGATCTGATATCAAATCCGGTTGAATGTTCGTGTCTAGGACACTCTGCATTCGATCCCCTGCTTCGCTGTCCCCTTGCCAAGGGGACTATAGACATCTGGGTACTGCCACAGCCTTGAATGAATAGCTTGTCTAACTGGTTCTGACATAACCCCATCCTAATTCCAAACAAACAATGGGCTACAGTGCAAAATGTATCATCATCAACCAAAACGTATCTAGCCCCCTTATCAAGGGGGCGGCGAAGCGGGGGATCCATGCAGCACTGCGCTTACCAACGCAGCAACAAAGTAAGGTGTCCCATGCAGCAAGAGCATAATGAAGTGCTACGCGCCATCCTGAAGACGACTAACACAGGCCTTCAACTCAGCATCAATCGATTGACACACAGCTTCAAATTGCTGCATCACCTCGTGATTCGTAAAGCGGATGACTTGTAAACCATAGCCTTCCAGGATCATTGTTCGCTCCAAGTCATACTGAATACCATCCTCTGTAAAGTGGCTATCACCATCAACCTCAATGGCTAGACGCAATTTTGCACAGTAGAAATCAACAATATAGTTCCCGATGGGGCGTTGTCGCAGCATTTTATGGGAACATCCTCGGAGACACTGCTGCCATAGCTTGCGTTCAGCTGGTGTTGGATTGAGGCGCATTTCCCTTGCTCTAGCGTTGAGTGCGGGGTTGTATGGCAGGAAGAAATCAGATTGCCTCAGGTTAGCCATACCGTGATTTCTGCTGGGTTAAAAGATGATTTTCTGTAAAAGCTAGGAAGGTTGACGGTGCCGGCTGGTGGGATTCCTAGCTTCGCCAGCTTTTGGGGAAGGGCTAGATACAGTTGGGTGTGTGGTGATGCGTGCTGCATTGGATCCCCTGCTTCGCCGCCCCCTTGATAAGGGGGCTAGATACGTTTTGGTTTATGGTGATGCGTTTTGTGCTCGATGAATTGACTTCCGCTATTGGTAGGGACGATCGCCTGTCTCCTATTGCAAAACACGTTATTCTGGCAAATTGTCTTAATCCAGACATTGCCCGAGTGCAGTTTACGGATACAACATGACCAAGGTGCCAGGTATCGGTTGCCTGAAACCCCCGTTTCAGCGTCAAACTACAACCGATGAAAATAGTTTTGAAAGAGCTGAAGCGCTTATTCGCTAAAGTTCAGAAGCCTGTATGTGAGAGAAGAGAAGAGAAATCTCCCCTATTATCCCCTTTTGTCTCCATCTCGGAAGGTGTCCCTTTGGGGATGTCGTGTTATAGGTTACTCTAAACTGAGAATTTAAGAGCCAGCCTACTTCATGACAAAATTTGTTCCATGACCTTTTATCGTATTGTCCATCGGCGTTCCCTCCAACCTTAGGTGAGAGGTAGATAGTTTTTTGCACACTAAAGCCAAAGTGACCCTGGCTGTGATGCATCCACAAGCGATCGATGGCTAGCAGGTCGTCACAGGGGAAGTTGAGCAAGTCCTCTTGCTTAAACCACTGACCCTCCTCTTTGCCCACGGCTGTAATCATGAGTCGATAGGTTTCTTCATCTGCTTCTTCCCACTGTCCTTGTTGCAAGTAAGTCTCTAACTGGGCAAAGCGGGAGGTTTGAACGGTGCTTTTTAAGGCTTCTAGCTCCCGCTGTTCTGCTGAGGAAAGATCTAGCCGTTTGGAGGTGTTGCGCCAGATGTAGTAGGCTAGGTCTACGGCCTGCCGTGCCAGTGCTTCTCGAATCAGGTGGGTGGGGTTTACCAAGTCGGCATATAACAAAAGGGTTGGTTTCCAAGCATCCACATCCAACTGGGTATAAAGTAAATCCTCTCGCTTCAGGCGCGCCAGTTCTGATGCAGCTAGGAATTCCTGAAAGCTGAGATGGGCAAATTCGTAGATGCGCCCTTCTTTGTCCACCATGAGTTCGCTGACATCTACGATTTGGGCGAGGAAGTCTTCTGGATCGATGGACGCATCTCGTTCGTGCAGCGGCGGCGTCAGCAGGTCTAGCAGGGCCTGATGGTGAACTTGCTTAAATCCATCCTGCTCATCACTCGCTCGCTGCATCATGGCCAGCGCAACCGACTGCAACACCTCTTGCCGCTGACTAGATGAACCGAGCCATAGCTCAATTCCCCTCGCTTTGGGGCGTCGGTCGAGTTGCATACTGCAAATGTCTTGATAGAGCTCTACCTTACGATTGGGTAGCTCCACGCCATCTTTTTCTCGGTGAAACCGCGCCATCATGTTGAGTAACAGGGCATTGCCTGCCAGATCATTCAGCTCTGGTCGTGATGCAATCTGGCTGAGTAATGATGCTGCTTTTTGCTTGGCGATGTGCTGTACAGCTTTGGTGTTGCGTCCGGCCCGGGCTAGTCGTTCTTGACAGGTATACCACTGCTCCACAAACCGTTGCCGTTGATTTGCATTGAACGTATCAACCCAGAAGCTGGCCGTGGGACGCTTGGCGGTGAAATCCTTTTGATAGGCGGCAGGGCGAGAGGTGAGGATGAAAACGGTTTTGGGATAGTGGCGCATCTGCTGGCTGAGCCAATGACTTATGTCTGCGCGCTCGGATGGAGGCACTTCATCAAATCCATCGAACAGGACGATCGCCCGATCCGATTTGAGCAGGTCGCGGGCCC
>RECH01000143.1 GCA_007694125.1 Leptolyngbya sp. DLM2.Bin15 | reverse complement strand
GGCTTTAGCTTAGTGTTGGCCGCCATGCGCATGGGCATCGCCGCGCTGATGTTGGTGCCCACCTGGCGCAGCTTTCATCCAGGGCAACTCCAGGGGCGATCGCTGCTCTATTCCATGGTGGCGGGCGTTTGTTTAGCCATCCACTTTGCCAGTTGGATTACCTCACTTTCTTATACATCTATTGCTGCCTCAACCACCTTGGTGACCACCAATCCTATCTGGGTGGCGTTGCTATCTTGGTGGATCTGGCGGGAGCGACCTACCTGGCTGACATCCTTGGGCATTGGGGTGGCGATCGCGGGTAGTGGGGTGATTGGTCTCAGTGATCTAGGGGGTGCGTCTCCTGGACAGCATCCGCTCTTGGGGAATGCCCTGGCCTTAATCGGATCGTGGGCCGTGAGCGCTTATTTTCTCCTTAGCCGAGAGGCGCAGCGTCATGGTGTTTCTACTCAGCACCATGTAGCTATTACCTACAGTTTGGCTGCCCTGGTACTGATTCCTATGCCTTGGTTCGTCCATACCTCCTATCTAGGGTATGCTCCCAAGGTCTATGTATATATTTCTTTAATGGCGCTATTTCCTCAGTTGATTGGGCACACTAGCCTCAACTGGGCCGTGCGCTGGATTTCCCCTACGCTCGTCACCCTTGTGATCTTGGCGGAACCTGTTGGCGCTGGCCTCTTGGGTGTGGTCGTCTTCCAAGAATATCCCGGGCCGATGGTGCTCTTTGGTGCCATGATTCTGTTAAGTGGGGTGGCGATCGCCGCAATTGGCAACCAGGATCGTCCATCTATGCCATCATCGCCTTAATCACGGCTCTTGACGCTAGGACTATGGAGCGGGGAACGGCTTTCTAGAGCCAAACTCGTCGGCTCCGGCAACCTGGGGGGCAGGAACCATTCACGCAATCTTGACGTTTGTCAGTATCCTAAGAAGCGGCCCCGGCCCACCTAAGCCATCCTTGCTAGCTCATCTGTGTTCATCGACCGTCAACGTCTAGAACTATCTATCCAAGCCAAGAAGACCCAGGGACGATCGCCCTTTTGATGGCATCGTGATAGATGCTATGGCGATCGCCCCCGTTTGTTTTCCCTGACTATCGCACTGCTTCACGCATCATGACGCCCCCTCAGTTCACTTAATCCGTATTTATACTCTCCCTCAAAGGTCAAATACTCGTTTGACGACACCGGAACTCACCATCGAAGCTAGCAATCTAAATCTAATGATGGGGTAGAGATCCACGGCACATCTACTCCATGATCTGAGATGTGCCGTGGATTTGCCTGCCGTTGTCTTCTGTTTGCTAAGTGGATGTTTGTTGTTGCAGCGGTACGGGCACTATCTGTACATCAGGTAATGCGTTACACGAATGATGACGCGGCGAGAAAAGGGCATGGGGGATGATGAGCAACCCTGGAAACACTATGTTTGGACGACTTGATCAACCACTGAACCAAGAGCATGAACAGTATCGCCTGCAAGCGTTAGCTGAATCTGGTTTATTAGACACCGAGAATTTACCCGTCTTCGAGGAGGCTACCCAAACGGCAGCCCACTTCATCCATGCCCCCATCTGTATTTTGGGATTGGTGGATCGCGATCGCCAATGGTTGCGCTATGCAGTGGGTCTATCGCGGTTGGGGTTGATGAATGACCTCGCCACGTCTCGCCAACTGCCGCGCTGCGAAGCCTTTTGTGACCAGGTGATTACTCGGCGGCGATCGCTGACCATCGACAATGCCGCTGTTGAACCGGCCTACAAGGATGGCTTGTTGGTACAGCACTATGGCATTCAGGCCTACTTGGGCGTGCCTTTGCTGAATGCTCAAGGATTTTGCCTGGGTAGTTTGGCGGTGATGGATCTGGTGCCGCGCTCCTTTACATCCCAGGAGATCACGTTTTTAGAAATGATTGCTCGCTGGGGCATGAGCGAATTTGAGCGCAATCAGGTTCTGAAGCGATCGCTCACCGCTATGCCAGCCTTGCCTTCCCCGGAGCCATCGAGTGCATTGGCTCCACCACCTCCAGCTAGCCCTCCCTCTGCTATTCACGATTCTCGGCAGGTGCGCACGGATTTGATTGTGCAGATGACCCACGATTTAACCACCCCCCTCACGTCGGTGTTGGGCATGACGAGCGTTCTGCAGCGGGAAATCTACGGCCCTCTCACCGAAAAGCAAAAAGAATATCTAGATGTGGTTCACAGCAGCGGTCAGTATTTGCTGGCGGTGGTGAATGAAATTTTGGAACTGGGGCGTTTAGATGATGGCGATCGCGCCCTGGATCTAGCGCCCGTGGATGCTGAGATGTTGGGACAGCAGGCGCTACAGCCCTTAGAAGCTCTGGCCCAACGGCGGGGCATTACCCTCCAGCTCTCGGTGGAGCCGGGGCATCGTATTTGGCTATTGGACAAGGACAAGGTGCGGCAAATGCTCTATCACCTAACCTTTGGCATGATTCAATCCTCCAATGCCGATAGCATCATCCATATCCACATTTCCCGGAAGGCGGAACAGTTGCACATGCTGCTATGGTCTGCCCATCCATGGCTAGAGGATGGGCTCCAGAACGATCATGCATCCCCAGCTCTAGCGGTGGATGGGCTATCTGATGCCCATGGAGAAGGACGCGATCGCCCCTCATCCCGTGCATCCCGGCGATCGCTGGAGTCATCCACTGTAGCGGTAGTCGCGATGGCAGACTCGTCGGCCCATGGGGTGAAAACTCGGCAGGTGTTGGGCATGGAACTGAGTCGGCACTTGGCGGAGCGCCATGGTGGGGAGCTGATGGTGCAAACCAGTGATACGGGCATTCGCTACCTGATCACCCTGCCGCGCTTAACCAGTTCGGACGATGTGTCTCAGTCTACGGCTAGTTAGAGGGCCGCTAGGGATCAGCTAGGGGCGGCCTAGGCTCAGGCGCAGCAACGATAGCCCCAGGATCACCAAAAACATCACAAGCCCCACGGTGCAGGCGTAGCTGATTTCTAGGGTTTCAAAGGCCTGTTCATAGACGTAATACACCAAGGTTTTGGAACTGTTGAGGGGTTGCCCTTTGGTCATGATGTAGACTTCCTCAAAGACCTTGGTGGCGGAGATGGCGGAAATCACCGCGACTAAAAACAGATAGGGACGCATGAGGGGAATGGTGATATCCCAATGTCGTTGCCAGCCATCGGAGCCATCGATCGCTCCCGCCTCATAGAGTTCGGGGGGAATGCCCTGCAAACCTGCTAAATAGATCACCATGTAGTATCCCAACCCTTTCCAGATGGTGACGGCCATGACGCTATAGAGGGCGAAGTTGGGACTGGTGAGCCAGGGTAGACCCGTTTCCGACAGGTTCAGCCCCCGCAGCAGTTGGTTGAGCAACCCTGTTTCTGCATATAGCCAGCGCCAGGCAATGCCCGCCACCACCATGGAAATGACCACGGGGGTGTAGTAGGCGGCGCGAAACCAGTGAATTCCCGGTAGCCGCTGGTTGACTAAGATGGCTAGCCCTAGGGGAATCAGGGTCAAAATGGGCACCACACCCACGAGATAGATCAGGGTATTGGTGAGGGTCTTCCAAAAGACTGGATCGCGCCAAAGGCGCTGAAAGTTGGCCAACCCCACCCAGCGGGGTGGTTGAGTAATGTCGTACTCGTAGACGGTGAAGCTGAGGAAGAAGGCCTGGAGAGCCGGCCAAAAGACGGTGAGCGTCAACACCAAGAGGGCTGGCAGCAGGAATAGATAGGGCTGCGATCGCGCCCCCAAAATCGTCCAGCCGCTGGTGTCATTGGCTCCGTTGGGAAAACTAACCTGTAGCGCCCCAAGTTTGATCTGAAATTTCATCGGTTTGCAAAGAGGAGAGATACAGTGTTATGATATTAAACTGAAGAAGACACGTGGCGAGCGTAGCCAAGAGGTTAAGGCAGCGGGTTGTGGTCCCGCCATTCGTGGGTTCGAGTCCCATCGTTCGCCCTTATTTTAGCCATCAGCTGGTCACTCTGATCATAGAGGCAACTGTTGACGCATCACCGGTTCTGAAAAGAGTTGGCGGAAGCTTCGATCGCGATCGCCTAGGCTTTCATAGAAGAAGAACGATACGCCCGCTAGGTGGCGATCGCGGACGGTTTGCACCTGTTCGGCAATCAGATCCATCTCCACGGGGCGGTTGCGTAGACCTGTGAGGATGCCGACGCCTAGGGGAATGTGGGCCTGCTCGATCTCAGGTTGATCCAGTTCTTCCCGGAAGCGATCCATGTCACTGCGGTAAAGCTGCACGATCAGCTCTTCCACAAAGCCGCGCTGGGTCCAGTTCCACCAGTCTTGTAGGTACATATCATAGGCAAACTCTCGGGGGTTGGGCGACAGCGCCACCAGACAGTCGGGACGGACAGCCTTGACGGCATAAAAGATCTGTTCTGCCAGGTGCGTGACCTGATCGGCCCGCCAGCGCATCCAGGCAGGATCGTGGATATCCGTGGGTGGGTTGGCCCCATTGTGGGCTTGCCGATAAAGATCCAGGCTGTAATCGTCGTAGCCTAGCTCTACGGGCATACCCAGATGGTCATCAAACTGAATGCCGTCGATGTCGTACTGACTGACCAGTTCGGTGACCAAGTCCAGGAAAAATCTCTGGACGCCAGGATGGGCTGGGTTCAACCAAACGCGGGGATGGACGCCGCCTTCTAGGATAATCTGACTGCCGTCGGAGCGCTGGGTCACCCAGTCGGGATGGCGATGCACCAGCTCCGAACCGGCGGGAGCCATGAGGCCAAACTCGACCCAGGGAATGACGCTGAGCCCGCGCCGATGTCCTTGCTGCACCAATTCTGCCAGCAGATCGCGATCGCTGAGGCCGGGATGGGGATAGAGCGATCGCCCAATGTCTCGCTGCGCCACATCGCTGGGATAGAGGGTGTAGCCCCAGTTCCAGACGGTGGGATAGAGGGTGTTGAAATGGAGGCGCTGCAAACGGCGGACGGCTTGGTTCACCGATGACCGAGAAAACAGAACGTCGCTGTCTACGTTGGTCAACCACACGCCGCGAATCTCTGTTTGGGGGGAGGATGACAGCGCGGCAGGTGTGAGGACAAGACTGAGGGCGATCGCCAGGCCTAGACCTGCCCAGCCTAGCCCGATCAGTCCGGTTCTAAGGCGATTTCTAAGGCGATGGAGAATGGCCAGGAGCGATCGCCCCAGGGATATTAACCGGTGTTTGATATAGTACAATTGTATTAACTTAATCCTGAGGCATGACGGCCATGATTTGATCCACAAAAAGTTGATGGTCGATGACGGGTTTGGTGATGTAGCCATCCGCCCCGCTCTGGGCCAAGAAATGTTCGCGATCGCCCTCCATGGCATGGGCTGTGACCAAAATAATCGGCAGGTCTGCGGTTTCGGGATCGGCCTTCAGCAACTGGGTGATCTTAATGCCATCAACGGGTTTCCCCCGATACATGCTCCGCGCTAGGGATACATCCATCAGGATGACGTCTACTTGGTGGGTCTGGGCTGCTTCCATCACCTCATCCACATTTTCCGTATGCTTGACCGCCAAGCCCGCTCGCTTTGTCAAAATCTTGGAAAAAACCCGCGCATTCACCGGGTCATCTTCGACGATCAGGACTGTTTTCATGGGCAACTCCTCGCAAGCCTTGGGTAGTTTTATCAATCGGTGACGTTATGGAACAGGGGGCAACCTGTGCGGATCGATAGAGACACAACCTTCGATCGCTACCATCTATCATGGCAATCCACATCAATCTTTACCCTAAGACGGGGCTCTTTTGAATCTCTGAGCAGAAGACTTGACCAAATCTCTACAAACAGAGCCAGGGTGATCGCCCCGATGACGATCGGCAGTCTGTTCCCATGAGTGTAGCGGATGCGGAGAGCAGGCGATCGCTATCCGGTCAGGGGTCATGTCTGGGGGCGATCGCTTTCTTGTCTGAAGATGGCATGAATCTGGTTGCTCAGTCTACGGTAGATACAGGAGCGATACAGTAAGTTGATAGAACAAGTTGATAGAACAGGATGAGATAGATCCAGGATGGCGATTGCTCTGGGGGGGCGATCGGAATCTTGCTCAAAATCCCGCACCTCCATGGGCAACTCATCGTAGGATACAAGATTGACGTGGCACATCTAGGTGTTGAGCCCCGAAAACCAGCACTAAGATGGGCACACCAGCCCAAACCAGATTGAATGTAGAATGGGCGATCGCCCGTCAGGATGACCGCACCATTGGGAACTTAAGGACAAACTTCATGGCAAAGCAGCTCAATATTCTTTCATCAGGACAAGTCGTACCCACCGCCTTGCATACCGAGGTGCAGCGTTCCTACCTGGAATATGCCATGAGCGTGATTGTCGGACGGGCGTTGCCCGATGTGCGAGATGGCTTAAAGCCGGTACATCGCCGCATTCTCTACGCCATGCATGAACTAGGGCTCACCCCCGATCGCCCCTACCGGAAATGCGCCCGTGTGGTGGGGGATGTGCTGGGGAAGTACCACCCCCACGGTGATCAGGCGGTTTACGATGCCCTGGTGCGGATGGTGCAGGAGTTTTCCAGCCGCTATCCGGTGTTAGCAGGGCATGGTAACTTCGGCTCCGTGGACAATGATCCACCGGCAGCCATGCGCTACACCGAAACCCGCCTGGCTTCCATCGGCAATGAGGCGCTGCTGGCGGAGATTGGTGAGGCCACGGTGGACTTCATCGGCAACTTTGACAACTCCCAGCAAGAGCCGATTGTCTTGCCGGCCCAGTTGCCTTTCCTGCTGTTAAATGGCTGTTCGGGGATTGCGGTGGGCATGGCCACCAACATTCCGCCCCATCATTTGGGTGAAATCGTCGATGGTCTGATTGCCTTGATTGATCGCCCCACTTTGTCCGATGAGCATTTGCTGGAGATTATTCCTGGGCCAGATTTTCCCACTGGCGGCGAGATTATTGGCACGGAGGGCATTCGCGATGCCTATTTGACGGGGCGGGGCAGCATTCCGGTGCGCGGTATTGCCCAGTTTGAAGAGATTCCCGGTGGGCGGGGGCGGCAGCGGCGTTCGGCAATTGTGGTCACAGAACTGCCATTTCAGGTGAATAAGGCCGCTTGGATTGAGAAGCTGGCTGACTTGGTGAACCAAGGGCGCATTCAAGGTATTTCTGATATTCGCGATGAAAGCGATCGCGATGGTATGCGGGTGGTGATTGAGCTGAAGCGGGAGGCCAATGCCCAAAAAATCCTCAACCGCATGTATAAGATGACGCCGTTGCAAACCAATTTCGGCACCATCATGCTGGCGTTGGTGGATGGGCAGCCGCGCCAGATGCCGCTGCGGGAAGTGTTGCAGCAGTTCCTAGAGTTTCGCGAAGAGACGCTCACTCGCCAATATAACCATGAGCTGGAGCGGGTGGAAACTCGGATTCATCTGGTGCATGGGCTGCTCTCTGCCCTAGCCAATTTGGATGAGGTGATCGACATTCTCCGCAGTGCTCCCGATGGCACGACGGCTAAGCTGACGCTGCAAAACCAGTTTGACTTTAGCGATCGCCAAGCCGATGCGATTCTCTCCATGCCCCTGCGCCGCTTGACCGGTCTGGAACGCCAAAATCTCCAAACTGAGTACGAAAGTCTCAACCGCCGCCGGGAGGATCTGCGCACCCTGCTGGGCGATCGCCGAGAGTTGTTGAAGGCGCTGAAGAAGGAGTTGCGGGCCCTGAAGCGGCAGCATGGCGATGAACGCCGCACCCGGATTCAGAGTGAGGCGGAGCGGGCGGAGGAATCTCGCCGTATTGAAGACCTGCAGGCGGAGGAGGCGATTCAGGCAGAAGAGGTGGTGCTGGAATTTACCAGTCGAGGGTATGTGCAGCGGCGATCGCCCCGCGCCTTTGAAAAGGCCCAGGAGCAGCGGGATGTCCAAGAGGCGACCCTGCATGACTATGAGGATATTCCCCTGCAAGCGATCGCGGCCACAACCCAGCAAACCCTGCTGGTTCTGACGCGCACGGGGAAGGCGTTCACCGTCAACGTGGCCGATATTCCGCCCACGCCCCGCAATTCCCGAGGCACGGCGTTTATCAGTCTGCTACCGCCTAGTGCCCAAGAGGCTCAGGAAGCGATCGCCTTCTACGACATTTTGCCGGAGCACGATGCCCCTGATCTGGTGCTGCTGACCCAACAGGGACGGATCAAACGGCTGGCGGTGTCTGAGTTGGTGAGCAGTACTAGCCGAGGGTTAACCGCTCTCAAGCTGAAGGAGGGGGATGAGCTGAAGTATGTTACCTTTGCCCGGCCAGATGATCAGATGGTGGTGGGTACGTCCGGCGGGCGGGTGCTGCGCTTTGCGGTGGATGATGAGCAACTGCCGGTGATGACCCGGACGGCCCAGGGCAATACGGCTGTGCGGATGCGGAAGGGAGAAACCGTGGTGGGCTGTGTGGCGGTTAGACCCGATCAAGAGGTGGTGTTGTTCACCCAGCATGGTTATTTCAAGCGGCTGGCGGTGAAGGATTTGCGCCTGGCTCATCGGGGTGATCTAGGCCTGCAGGCTATGCGATTTGCCCTGAAGACGGATGCTTTAGTCGGGTTGGCTCCTCTCCAGCCAGGGCTACACCTAACGTTGCTCAGTGATGCCCAACGCGCTGCCCAGTTTTCGGCGGGCACTGTTGCCAAGGCCCGCGCCACGGAAACGGGCGATCGCCTGCTGAAGGCTAATCGAGGCGAGAAAATGATCGAAGGGGTTGTTTCCCTGGGGCTGCTGGATGCAGCGAGTCAGCAGGAGAGCTGATCAAGCCCCCGACGCGCGATCGCTTACTTTGGCACAGGCGTGGCGATCGCGGCGGGCGGTTGGGGCAGGCGGAACGATGCGACTGGGCGGCCGATGCCATAGGACAGGGCATAGTAGCGGCTCAGCAGCCAAAACCATAGGGATGGGAAGCGTGGTTCTAGCCAAGGCTGTATCCATTGACTAAAGGCAGGCAGACCTTGGAAAAGCCAGCCCCACAGCGCTCCTAGGGTGAAGGTGAGGTAGCTCCAGAGCCAGCGCGTCATGTCGGCGGGGCCCGCTAGCTGCCAGATCCACCCCAGCAAGGCCGGATTCTTCCAGGCGGCCCGCAGCGCCATGCGGTTAAAGTCCCACCAGCTAGCGCGATCTTTGATGAACCGATTCGCTACCTCCGGTGGCTCGGCGGCCAACACGCCAAAAAAGGTGTTGAGCATGGCATTGATCGTTTGCGGCTGCAGCGATCGCCCCGTGGGCACCATCATGCCCTTGGAAAAAATCCAGGTGACGGCCACATTGCTTTGATAGGCGCGAATCTGGTCGAGGTAGGGACGGGTCAATAAGTCGTGGCGCAGGGCCGTATCCAACAAATGGGTGAGGCGGGCCAGGTTGCGCACCAGCGACCCGAAGCCGGTGAACACTAACGGCGACTGCAGAGAGGCGGCATCGCCAATGGCCACTAAGCGATCGAAGGCAACGTGGCGATCGCTGCCGGTGAGGCTGAAGTAGCCGGGAATGTAGCCAAAGGTTGGCTTTTTCCAGACGAGCTGATCGAGATCGCAGCGTCGGTATTCCGGCAGGATGGTGAAAAAGTCTTCATACATCTCCAGCAACGAGCCAGGATTATCGGGGTGAACCTGGTGGTAGTGGAAGAGGTAGAAGGTCAGATCGTCGCCTTCTCCAGGAAACAATTCCCAAATCAACTGCCGCCCTCGGGAAATATCCCCGTGGCTATTGAGCACATCGCCATATTGCTCGTCCCAGACGCCCGGCTCAAAGCCGCCAGAAATCACCGCGCCCACCGTGGGACAAACGCTATCGAAGGAGCGCCCGCCATTCAGTTGCCAAGCGATGGGTGAGGCTGTACCCATGGCATCCACCAAGAGTCGTCCTGCGGCTTGGCGATCGCCCTTGGAAGGTAAGTGCCGCGCCTGCACGATCACCTGATCGGTATAGACCGTGGCCTGCTGAAACTCGGTTTCGTCCCAGATCTCACCGCCCGCCGCCCGCAGTTTTTCACCGCAGAGGGCCAGCAGCTTGTCTGAATTCAGGGCAATATTCAACACCGTCGGCGTTTGCAGCACCGGCGCTTTGGCCTGGGGTGGGTTATTGGCATCAAAAAACTTGTGAAAACCATTCACATATTCGCGGGCGATCAGCGACTCAAAGTCCTGCGGTGTAAATAAGCCCAAGTCGAGCAGACTTTCAAACTCTTCCCGCGAAATATTCCACTCGCGATTCATGCGTCCAAAGGGCAAGCGTTCTAGCAACAGCACCCGATAGCCCAAGCGTGCCATCACCGCCGCGTGCAGCACCCCCAGCGCCCCTCCCACATAGATAATGTCGTAGGTGGCCGCCACGGTGGGCGCGGTACCGCTTTGGGACACCACCACGGGTTTGGGCTGAGTGGGTTGGCGCACACCTTCCCGCCAGCGCTGCTCCCACCAATAGACCCGCCGCAGATCGTAGTCGCCATTGGGCATTTTCTTGAACTGGCGAACCGTTTCGGGATAGTAGGGGGCGAGGGCGTCAAAGATCGATTGCTGGGACAGATCCAGAACGGGAGGGGCCGGATACTGATTGGGAAACCGCTGCCGCAGGTGCTGTGTCAAGCGTCGTAGCGTGGCTTGCTCGCCCGGAAAGCGGCCATTACCCCAGCGAAACACCTTGAGGTAGGTGGTGCGCTGCAGCGACCAGGTCACCACCGACAGTTCACGGGGGAGCTGGTCGGCGGTTTTGGGGTCATGGGGAGACCCCGATGGATGGTCAAGCTGGATGCGAATGCCGTCGGGTGTCGGCAGCACCTTGCCCACACTCGGCTCAAAGTTGTGCTGTAGCCAGGTACAAACAGCGTCCGTATCGGGGGTGGGCACCTCTAGGTAAAGGATTTCTCTCATCGTAATGATTCAATCAATTCAAGATGCTACTGCTACAACAGTCCAGATTGGTGTTGTCCATCGATCCTAATAGAACGAGTGCTCGATCGTCGTTGGCCTCTTAGAACCACGACAGCTCTCATGGGAATGTCTTGTGGACGTTCTATAGGAAACTTCTATCAAGAAAGGTTACAAACCATCGGCAGAGGAAGTATCGTACCGGTTTAACAGTACACCTGATTCATCCCGCAGCCACGAGTCTTCTGGGAGATCTTACAGGGATATCCCACGGATCCAACCAACTGCTTGCCGCTTGAGGTTCCAGTACGCTACACTGCCCAGTACCCTATCGGTTAAAAAACGTTACATAGCTCTCATGATCGGCTGATCGGATCGCAGACACCCGATGGATCCAAGGAGTCCCCGAATGAGAGATTTTGCCGTACAGTGATGAATAATTCGATGTCTCCCTCCCCCCAGCCTGTGACTAGTCTGAAACCGCCACCCGTAGACTCAGATCTCATCCTAGCGGCGATCGCTCAGGTAATTCGCATGGCCAAAGCTCAGGGGCGATCGCTTGAGGATGTGAAGACAGAACTGCTGACCGATCACAACCTTTTGGATCCAGAGCTGCGGTTGCTGCTCAGTGAAATCGTCACCCGTGCCTGGGAAGCCTGGCCCACCTGGGAGCCTCAAACCCGAGTGGCTCAGCTTTAAAGTCCCTTAGGCTTAAGTCCCCTAGATTCACGATGAAAAAGAGGATGGGGGATCTTGCGGTGCCGCGAACCTGCACCCGCAGCATCGCGTCGATCCCCCTAAGCGCCTCGAATCCCGAGGGCTTTGCAGGCGCTTAGACCTTCTTCAGCCAGCTAAACATGGCGCGCAGATCCTTGCCCACTTCTTCAATGGGATGCTCAGCTTCCCGACGACGCATGGCCGTGAAGCCCGGCTTACCAGCGGTGTTTTCTAGGACAAATTCCCGAGCAAACTGACCGGTTTGAATCTCTTTCAAGATCTGCCGCATTTCTGCCCGAGTTTCGTCGGTGATGATCCGAGGGCCACGGGTGAGGTCACCGTATTCTGCGGTGTTGGAGATGCTGTCGCGCATCTTGGCCAAGCCACCTTCCACAATTAGGTCTACAATCAGCTTCACTTCATGCAAACATTCAAAGTAGGCTAGCTCCGGCTGATAGCCAGCATTCACCAAGGTTTCAAAGCCAGACTTGATCAACTCGCTCAAGCCGCCGCAAAGGACAACCTGTTCACCAAACAAGTCGGTTTCGGTTTCTTCCCGGAAGGTGGTTTCTAGAATGCCAGCGCGGGTGCCGCCGACGCCCTTGGCATAGGCCATGGCGCGATCGCGGGCCTGTCCTGTAGCGTCTTGATAGACGGCAAACAGACAGGGCACCCCTTCTCCCTGCTCGTAGGTGCGGCGCACGAGGTGACCGGGGCCCTTGGGAGCCACCATGATCACGTCTACATCAGCGGGGGGAACAATTTGGCCAAAGTTGATATTGAACCCGTGGGCGAACGCTAGAATATTGCCCGCTGCTAAGTTAGGGGCGATTTCTGCTTCGTAGATAGCCCGTTGCACTTCATCCGGCAGCAGGATCATAATCAGGTCGGCGGCGGCGGAAGCATCTGCAACCGATTTCACCGCTAGCCCTGCGGCCTCTGCCTTGGCAATGGAGCGACTGCCCGGATACAGCCCGACAATGACGTTTACGCCGCTGTCCTTGAGGTTCAGCGCATGGGCATGACCTTGGGAGCCGTAGCCAATGATGGCAACGGTTTTGCCGTTGAGTAGGTCTAAGTTTGCATCAGCGTCATAGTACATCCGAGCCATGAACGTCTCTCCTTGTCGCGGTAGTCGTTGCGAAGTTTGAATAAATTGCCAGTCTTTAATCCTATCAAGAAACCGGACAGTGCTCCAATCAATGGTTAAGCTGTCCAGCAATTCTCAGGATGGAAAATCAACGGGTATTGGGCGGGATGTTTAGGATAAAACGCTTGAACCCGGTAACCAGTGGTCAAACACGTCCGGTGGGAGAAGCCCGCACCGGCTGCTGGCATCGGTGTCGGGAGTACGTCACTGCCCCCAGTTAGTAGTACACCGGACGGTTGGGATCGGGGGCGAAGGCTAGCCAGAGAGGAAACTCCAACACGGAGAGGCTGATTTGCTCCTCAGCTTCGTCGATCAAAATTAATGGTAGGTCGCCTTGGCGGGTGAAGCGATCGGCGCGTTGGGCAAGGCTTTCGGCAGATTCGAACAGCACCACGCCCTGGTCGGCTCCAAAGTCACCGCGAGAAATGCCCAAGCAGTCTTGCAAGCCCCGTCGCCATTCCCCTAGCCGCTCGGGACTATTGGCCAATACGAGAACGCGCAGGCGATCGCCATGGAGGTCGCAGAGCACCGAAATCACCGCTGAGGAAATCAGAATATTTTGCAGCCGCGATCCCATGCTGCGTAGGGCACCTCGTCCACCTTGCTCAAACATCCATTTGGATACGCGCTCGGCATGGATCGGCTCAAAGGTGCGGCGCAGTTGCCAGGGTGGGCCGTAGTAATCTGGGGTCGTCCGGTAGCGATCGAGCAAGTCCCGAATGCGATCGGCATCAGCAGCAAAGGCCTGATCAATGATCTTGGGTGCAGCGCCACGGCTAGGTGGGGCATCGACCACAGGCACCGCCTCGGGGAGGGGAGGGGCAGCTTGGGGAGTGGGCATCTCAAGCTGCTCGGCCACCGTTGCTAGATCTTGCAAACTGCCGACTAGATAGTCTTTAAACCCTTGGACTCGAATGGCTAGATCTTGGGAGACTCCGGCAAAGGTCGTACGCATCTCTGCCTTGATCCGTTCCTGCCGCCGTTCTAGTTGCTCCACCGCAAGCTGTAGGGTTTGCTTACGCTGCTCTAGATCGGCCAGACTTTCCTGGATCACCCGACCCATGGTGCGCTGGGTTTCCATCACCTGATCCCGCATCATCCGGGTATAGGAGGCTTGCAGGGTTTCAATCTCCTGCTTCAACTGCCGCTCTTCCCGGCGCAGGTCAGCAACCCGTTGATCCAGACCTTGATCCCCGGACGACGGTTGAGGCGATCGCCATGGTGAAGTTGGACTGCCCAGGGAGAGCGGAATGGGGGCACGTTGGTCGCTAGCAGAACGCTCTGATGAAGATGAGGTATCTGACGTCGGAGGAGTGTCCTTGCGATCGCCACCGGATGCAGATAAGGAATCTAGGTTTAGGGGTTGCTCAGAAGTCATAGCCAAGACAGTATTTCAATCGGAACAGCGGATGCCGTAGGTGACAGCCATGTCAGCATCCTAGGGTTGTGCAACCTGGTGGAATCAGATCGCGATCGCCCCATGGGTTATGAGGTGGGAGGGGTGGATGATGCGACCGGGCACCGTTCAGTCAGACAAGCTTCTAGGGTTTTTGCATTGAACAAGATCGGCAAAAAGTGAATGCTGTTCACCTCTTTGAAGTAGAACAATACAGGGAATGGCGGCCAGAAGATCGCCCAGTTTTGCCAATCTTGGTAGGGAAAACGCCGAATCAGAGTCTCGCCGCGATAGACATCTAGGGCGTCGTTGGTGAAGCAGAGCCGCAGCGTCACGGCTTGCAGCAAAAGAAATAGGCCAAATAGAGCGATCGCCCCACTTACCCAAACCTGTACCCAAAATAGGGGGATGGCCAGCCCTACCAAAACCAGAGGAATGGCATAGCTGGGAGCAAGCTGAACCGTTGCCCAGGTTGATGATGCCGTTGATGAGGTCACAGTGCCCAACTCCTTGACTACCGCATGATGCTACCTAGCACCCCTCCATTCTAAGGGGTTCTGTTCGCGAGACGGTACTCTGTTCTATGAGTCAGGGGTGTGAGGTTGTGCATAATCTGGCAGGACACCCACAAAACTGTCCCCTGGGTAGACCGAAAATTGGCTGGATCCAACTAGGGTGTAAGAGAACCTTTCCGAAGCAACCGAGAAGGCTCCATTGTGGTTTTCCTCACGTTCTCTTCCCTATGACCTTGTCCAAGACCTGCACTCAGTCCCTTACACCATCGTCATCCTCTGTGACGACTGCTCAGGCTCACTGTTCCCCATGGCTGACCTCCTTGGTCTATCCCTTGGGCTGTGATCTAGTGTTGCCGAGTTACTTTGATAGCATTACGATCACCGGGCAAGAGCATCTACCGAAGACTGGGCCGGTGCTCCTTGCCCCGACCCATCGATCACGTTGGGATGCATTACTGGTGCCCTACGCCACTGGACGACGAGCCACCGGGCGCGATCTGCGATTTATGGTCACTGCTAGCGAAATGGGTGGCATTCAGGGGTGGTTTATTCGGCGATTGGGTGGGTTTTCTGTGAATGTTGATCGCCCATCCATTGCCAGTCTGCGGTTAGGTGTAGAGCTTTTGCAGCAAGGGGAAATGTTGGTGATTTTCCCGGAGGGCGGCATCTTTCGAGATGGAGAACTCCATCCCCTGCGTCCAGGTCTAGCCCGTTTAGCCCTGCAGGCCGAGTCTAGCCAGCCCAATCTCGGGGTTCAAATTGTGCCCATTAGCCTTAACTATCAACCCCTTGTTCCACGGTGGGGATGTCAGGTGGATATTCACATCGGGCGATCGCTGAAGGTGGAGAACTATCGCCAAGGTTCCACCAAGCATGACGCTCAGCGCCTCACGGATGATTTACGAAATAGCTTACTGCGTCTAGAGCAGTCTGCCCAGCCGCGAGAACAGGTCTTGGCTTAGCAACCTAGTGGATCAGCCCTTCCCTCCAAGTTCCTAGAGGTGCTTGGAGGGAGGCGTTCAACCTAAGGCATGGCATCTGTGTTGAGATTAGCGATCGCTCTACTGTGGGGCGATCGCTTGGTTTGAATACCACCATCTAACACCGTCAGTGTAGGTTCTTTAGGTTTCCCAGGTTTCTCATCCATCCCATGGGCATCTGGATGTACCACACTCCAACGTCCTGTGACCGGATCACGGTAGGTGGTGAATGGATTCTGCTTCAACGATCCGTTTTGTGACTGTCCCATGGTGATGCACTCCTCTGTCGTCTGATAGGTGGCGATGTTCATCGGTCTTGTATTCCAATCTGCTTACGCTAACCAATCCCTCGACCGGATCTCAGCGATAGACTAGGGCGTGCCAAACTTTTTATACCTAGTCTTAGCTCCATCGTCCTGTGAACGATATCTGGTTCTGGATCCGGATGGCCGAGAGTAGCGCAACCCTCTTTCGTATGAATGTGATAGCTATAGTTTTGCGGTTCAGACTTGCGTTCTTGTCCCTGATAGTTGGACTAAACCTATGGAGAGCTCTCCTCATTTAGTATGGCTCTCGGCAGCTCAAAACTGTTCAGCCATCCTACGGATCTTCGGTTCATCATCGGCCCACTTTATTCCTGCCTGTTTGCATGATCAAAAATGAGTAGAGTTACGTAAGCTGTATCAATATTTACACCGTCGGAAGGCCTTTTTCCTGATTTTTACAGAGAACTCGATTTAATTTTGTTTGAGCCAGAGAAAAATAGATCAATTCTTGAAAAAGTAACATGACCTGCTCTGATGTTTATGGGGGGAGAAACCCCTCAGAGCGGTCGTGTCTATCTGGTTGCAGAGGTGAGTTCGATGAGGTTATGAGTGGAAAACCTGGCGTTGCTGACTTGGGGTATGAACCTCTCGCGAGAGGCTTTAAAACTCCAGTCAACATTGAGCGGAATCATCTTACGATTCAGCTCTACCGAAAACCTTATGGATGGGGAAATGTATGAGCGGTCGAAGGCGTCAATATTCTACGAGACGGTGCGTTACGGCTTCGCCTAACAGCACGCTACGATCTACGAGACGGTGCGTTACGGCTTCGCCTAACAGCACGCTACGATAGAGCACGACCATGTCTAGCGTCACCCAGGGGAGACGTTGAGGGCGATGAATGCGATCGCTAGATGCCCAGGGCACGCTTGGCGGCGGCTAGTTTTTTCACCCGATCATCCAGCCCATTAAATCCACCGTTAATAATGCGGGTAATCAGACGGACATCATCCTTATCTGCAATGGGGTTGAGCTTTTCCCGATTCCAAAACCAGCCAGCGCTGCGGGCGGCTAGGTCATCATCGGCTAACCGGGTCGGGTTGCTGATCAGGTCGAGGCCGATCGCTTTACCAATATCTTGATAGTTAAAGCGTCCTGTAATTTGGATTAAACCCCGCCCCTTAAACCGCACGCCGTCACCTGGTTGTGTATTGCCGAGGTCGCTCCGCCCTTCATAGGCTGCACCCGATGCAATTTCCTCAACGTAGTTAAACTCACCGGATTCATGGGCCACCTGGGCCAGAAAGTGGGCTTGGCGCAGGGGGGTATTGATTTCAAACTCTTCCATGGTGGCATTTAGCGGCCCCACAAACTTGCGCAGTTGGGCATCACGACCATTGGGGGCAATGCGCTGTAGGTGCTCCAAGGTAATTTCGTTGATGGTACTTTCTGGAAACAGGCCGGCATAGGGACGGCGGCCGGCCGGGCGAGCCGGCAATCCTCGCAGCGATCGCAATAGACCATCAATCAAGGCATCACTGGACACAAAGCGATCGGCGCTGATGTGTTGGATGAACACTTGCACCCCCTTTGCTGCCCGTTGGCGGAGGTCTACCACGGGGCCATCGGGCAGTAATCCTTGGTAGGGAGCTCGACCAGGGGGGCGCATTCCCTGACCACCCAAGGCCCGCAGCAGATCGTCCACTGCTCCGTCCAAATCACAAAGATCTCCAGGAATCTGGGCGATGACCTGTCCGAGAGCTTGGGCCGCCAACTCCCGCCAGCGTTGGAGCTGTCGAGGACTGGTTGCCTGACTAAAGGAGAGCAGGGACTCGTAGGGGGGGACACCGGCTGGGCGCGGCGGTAGCTTGCTGAGCGATCGCAGCAGTTGGTCAATCAGGTCATCGGCGGGAAGAAAGTTTTCATCTTGAAGGTGTTCAATAAACACACGGATACCGCCGGCGGCCCGTCGTCGTTGTTGCACCACGGCTCCATCTGGAAATAGGCCCGCGTAGGGAGGGCGATCGCCAGAACGAGGAGCCTGGCCGCCCAGGGAGCGCAGTAAGTTATCAACCACACTATCGATATCCGTCACCTCATCTGCTTCTGCCTTAGAGATGAGATCGTCTAAGCGTTGGGCGGCAACTTTGCGCCAGATTCTAAGCTGTGAATTGGTGGTCATAGTGGGGCACCCGCATCAGGAGTTAAGCAAGGATTGAGCGATCGCATCACCCATGGAGTCCTGGAGCAGGGCGGTGCAGTGTTGCCGAATATACCCTAAAGCACGTTGGACGATCAGCGGTGAGCGGTATGGATGTTCTTCGAAGATATCTCTAGAAGATATCCCTAGAATGGACAATGATGATGGATTTCTACCAATTTACTCGAAAGTTTCTAAGACTTCTAATACAGCCTTGGGCGAAAGCTTTGTTTTAAACCACACCACGGGCACCGGGATATCCTGCACTCGCACGCCAGCCTTTTCTAGGTTGAGGCGATCGGAAATGGCCAGAATCAGGCGATCGCTTTGCACCTTTTGCACCTGGGCAAACTTCTTGCGTAGATACTCCGGTCGCCAGTAGCCGACAATTTCGAGGAGCACCGTGCGTCCGTCGCTGTGAACCAGACGAAAGTCGGGAATCATGACGCTGCCAGGAATCGGCAACAGATCCACCTCTCGCTCTAGGTGCCAATCGCTCTTGAGCGCCGCCCAGCGATCGGCGAAGGAGGCTTCGAGCATACTGTCGTAGGGCTTGCCGGGGGGATAGTGGCTGACGAGGCCGCAGTCGGAATCTAGGGCAAAGTGGCGGGTGGTGGTGGCTTTGGTGTAGAAATCTTTCACCTGAAGCTGAGACTCAAGGCTCCATTTTGAGACATGCAGCAGCGCCGGAATCAGTTTGGCTATGTCGAGCCCGTAGCGGGTGCTGGGCTTAAACAAACTGGTGGGGCCATCAATGGTGATGGTGAAGCCATAGTCGGCATCGCCCTCGATGTAGGCCATCAAGCCAAACAGCTTCAGGTAGCGAAACAGCAGCTTATACTCACCGGGATCATTGCGATGGGCTTGGATGACAATGTGGCTAGCTTTGTAGAAAATTCCCTGCACCTGAGACAGGTTGTAGCGATGGATCAACTGCTCTGGGGTTGGGGCATTGAACTCCATGAGAATGCGGTTTTCGGCTAGATCCGCATAGAGACCGGCGCGAATATGGGCAGGCAAAACATCGCGCCCTAGTTCTTGGGTGAGCTGATCGGCCACGCGCTCTAAGGTGATCGTTGTTGCCTGGGGAGAGGGCACGGTGGTGGCGGCGGCGGAAAAAACGCGATCGCGTAGCTGCTGAGGCTCTAGGGGACTCACAATCTCAAACGTACTGAGGTTGCTTTTGGCAATGTGGGCCAGACCGCGCTTGATCCGATAATCGATACCTTCTCCTTCCCAATCCTGCAGTTGGCGGTTGAGCTCACCCTGGGTGGCTCCCTGGGATTCTTGGAAAAGCTGGATGAGTTCGGCAGCGATCGCCTCATGCTCTGGAGCCAGCGATAACCGCTTGGGGATCACCTCGGCCCCTTGGAGGCGGTAGATCAATAAATCGGATGGCAGCATGACCGGCAACACCTGATACGTGAGGGGATCAATTTGGGAACACTAGTAGCAAAAGAAACGACCTTACTCCTAGGATCCAGCGATCGCCCCCGGAAACCACCCTATCGTGATCCCAGATCGAGCCGTTGCCAACCTAGCCCCTTACAGATGTAACATTTCGTAAGGAAGTATGAATAAACTGCCGGTCTAAGCCTGCAAATGCAACAAAAATCACCTGGATTAATCGATTGCCGACTCCACTTATATTGCGTTAAGTTGCGATTCTAGGATAATTTTTTCATCAAGGGTGGGTTTCCCTCCTGTAAGCGATCGCTCAAAACGCTACCATAGGGTTAAGTAGAGTCATTTGTTGTCTACCTTAGTCATCTAGCAACCGATTAACTACCTTCGAGCCATTTGCTGTATCAAGCACTACCAATTAATTGACCTATGCTTCAAGATGCCCAGGCAATTCGCCACTACCAACGCATTACCGATGCCCTGACTGAGCAGTGGAACCGAGGGTATCGCCTAGATGAGCTACGCCTGTATCTCGACGGATACCTAGCCGCTCTGCGCAATTCTAATGTGATAGAGCCCTATCTAGTTCATCGTCTTGAAGACGAAGCGGTGCGCTACTTGTTTGACACCAGTAACTTTGCCGTTCCCGAGCCTGAGCTCGAGCCAGACTACGACTACCGCTAAGCGGCCAACTATTTTCTAGCAATCCCTAGTCAACCGATCCCCAGCCTCGCCAAGTCGCGCTGGGGATCCACCCCTCAACCTCCTCCCACCTGGGTGGAGGTTGTTGTATGAGGGGGCGATCGCCGCTTTCCTGGCCCGTTCTGGCCCATCATGGGTTCCGGATAGAAGCGATCGCCCCTGAAAACCTCTTCAGTGACCGTCTAAGTCCCGGAACCGCCCTAGGAATCTTCGTGCTTTAATTTTCTTGGATTCGATGCACGCAAACTTCCCATTAGCGCGTATTCTTGTGAGGAACTTTTGATACTGGCCAGCCTAGTCGTTCAATCAACTACTGGCTCCTGGCTACACCGGTGTTCGTACTATTTTCTGACACGAGGCTCAACCATGATTTTGTTTGACGTGGCGTCTAACTTTGGCACTTGGTCCATGCACCTCAGCCTCTTGAGCGATACGTGGCACCTAACGCAACTGCCGCTCGATGGGCTACAGGACTGGAGTATTCTGGCGCAGCAACTTGATACCGATCCCTTCCGAGGGTTTCGAGAGCTATTTAGCAACTTCTTTGAATCGGGTCAGGCCTGGGCATTCCTTGCCGGTATCGTCTTTGGCTATCTGATTCGCAGCCTCACCTCCTACGGCTAAG
>RECH01000139.1 GCA_007694125.1 Leptolyngbya sp. DLM2.Bin15 | reverse complement strand
TTCCCCAGCAATACTTCATCATCGACGAAGCCCAGAACCTCACGCCCCACGAAGTAAAAACCATCCTGACGCGGGCAGGCGAGGGCACCAAAATTGTGCTCACCGGCGACATCGACCAGATCGATAATCCCTACGTAGACGCCGCGAGTAACGGCCTAACCTATGTGGTAGAACGGTTCAAAAACAATCCCCTAGCCGGCCACATCACCTTGTACAAAGGCGAGCGATCGAAGCTGGCCGAAGAAGCCTCGATTTTGCTCTAGAATAAAGCCCTGCGATCGCTCAGCAGATAGACATCCATCTACGGTAGGGTGCTGTTAGGCGAAGCCGTAACCCACCGTCTCGTAAGGCATTGGTGTGGGTAGATCCGAACTCGTGTCCCCGTGGTAGGGTGCGGTTAGGCGAAGCCGTAACGCACCGTTTCATGAAGCTTAGATGCGTTACGCTATCGCTCACGCATCCTACTGGTATTCGAAGACCCTCACCCCAAACCCCTTTCCCAGGGCCGTAGAGGGGCTTTGAAAAATCCGCACCTTTCTTGCTCCCCTTCTCCCCTGGTGGGGGCTGGGGGATGAGGGAAAACGATGGGTCAGCTCATCAGGTTTCCTACGCGTCGTCATGTCCCCGTTACTGCCCCCAACCATCATGGTTCACCTGCCCCTTCACCGAGCCCCCCATGCTGCTGCTTCAGTTTAGTACCTCCCACTATTGCCGCAAAGCCCGGCTGGCCCTAGGTTATAAACACATCGACTATCGGGTAGAAAATCTCACCCCCGGCATTCACGCCCTGCGGCTGAAACCACTCACGGGGCTGACCACCGTACCCACCCTGATTCCCTCCGAGGGAGCGATCGCCCTGGGTGATTCCACCCAAATCCTGCATTTCCTAGACCAGCATCAGCCCACCCCTAGCCTATCCCTAGAAGATCCCGCCCAAGCCGCCGACATCTGGCTGCTAGAAGACTGGCTCGACGAAAGCATTGGCACCGCCACCCGCTTTGTGTACTACGACTATCGCGCCGGTGAAGGCAAAGCCATTGATCCCTCCTGGATGAGCCAGGCCGTGATCCGGATTGTGCGATCGCAGTATGGCATGACCCCTGCCAAGGTGGCCCAGGCCCGCCTGCGGTTGGACACAGGGCTGGAGATCCTGCAGCACCGCTGGCAGACTCCTTTCCTCGTGGGCGATCGCCTCACCGCTGCCGACATTGCCGCCGCCGCCCTCCTCAGTCCCCTAGCCTTGATTCCCACCTATCGCCAAGCCCACGGCTGGCTATTTGACCGGATCACTGAAATCCATCACCATTGCCAAGAACCCCTTCCACCAGGATTAGCGTAGTGCCTGGTACCAGTTAGCGACAAACGGGTTAAGGTAGGGGATGATCGTGGTATGAGAGAGAAAATTAACCATGAACGCTGGGCGATCGCTTGGGATTGGATTGCTAACAACGGTTTTGATCGGAGGTGGATGGCTGCCCGGAGTGGCCCTGCCGCCACCGGAGGATGTGCCTGAAGAAATTCTGCAAACGGAAATTATTACCGACGCGCGATCGCCCTTAAATGGCGAACCGTTGACCGTGGCAGAGTATGAAGAACTAATTGCCGAACTACAAGAGGGGCCCGACATTCGCCCGCGCCTGTCCCCCGAATTAGAATACACCATCTATCTCCTCCATCTGCGGCGCGCCATCCGCAGTGTGTTTCCCTTTTTACTCCAATAGTGCCGGTACCGGATGAAGCCCATTCGCCTTTCTAAGCACGCCTATGGTTACACGCTCCGGCGTGGATTTTCGATTGATGAAGTGCAGGAAGCAATCCGCAACAGTGCTTGGAAATCCCTTGGCGTCAATCAATTTCAGTGCCAGTATAGTGTGCCCTTTCAGCAAGAGTGGAACGGCAAACTCTATAGCACCAAGCAAATCAAGCCCATTTTTGTGGAGCGATCGGCCGAAATTGTCGTGATCACGGTCTACACTCAATATCTGTAGCTAAAGCGCGATCGCCCATGGATAACCTGCCTCCCCTAACAACCGAGACCTTCTGGGCCATTCTCAACGACGACCTCGATGACGACACCGTCCATCACCTAGTCTGGCACTACCTCGGCTATCGGCAGACCGAAGATGGCTGGGATCTCAGCCAAGTGTCGCCCGATTGGCAAGAACGCTATCCCACACCCCCCGCCTTTATCGAGAGCCGTCCTGCCACCGTGCAGCTCACCCGCTCCATTCCCAAGCCACATAAGCAACTGTTGAAAGAACAACTCGGCTTCCAGGGCTACTCCATCAATGAGCTGATCCCCCGCAAAACCCGCCGCGCCACCATGGTGAGCTGGCTGCTAAGCTATGCCGCCGACCATGGACTGACGTGAACTCATATCAAATCCGGCTAGACACCGATTCATGGAAGGCTGGGGCAGTACCAGGATGTCTGTAGCTCCCTTGATAAGCGGCGAAGCGGGGGATCGAATGCAGGATGTTCCAACGATGATCATTCAACCGGATTTGATATCAGTTGTAGTCGCACTAGTCCCAAAATTCAAGCCTCCGATCCACCACCGTTTCAAAAACACACTAAAATCATAGGCAACGATGATTCGGGCTGACACATGAACTGGTGGCAAAAACTCTCGAAGAATAACCTGGCTCGCTTCGGTGCAACGGTGTTGATCCTGTTCTACCTAACCGTAGGATTAGCAGAATTCGTAGCGCCCTATGATCCCTACGAGTCTCAGCTGGATGGATCGCTGCTGCCGCCCACCCAAATCTACTGGCGGGATGCATCCGGGCAGTTTATTGGCCCCCACGTTTATCCCACCACCCAAGGGCCCGTTGACCTAGAGACCGGCGAACGGGAACTGATAGCCGACGATAGCCAACCGTCGCCGATCCGTTTGTTTGTACGCGGTGATGCCTATCAATTTATGAGAGTCACCTTGCCCCTGCCAGTCAATCTAGGCTCTGGGGGCGATCGCATCTTTGAAGAAGTGACCCTGTTTCCAGGCATTCCGGGCGATCGCCATCTTTTTGGCACCGTGGGCGAAGGACGGCTGAATCTCCTGGGCACCGATGAACAAGCTCGGGATCAGTTGAGTCGGCTCATTCACGGCGGCCGCATTAGCCTCAGTATTGGCCTAATTGGGATTGCCATTTCCTTCCCGCTAGGGATGCTGGTCGGCGGCATTTCCGGCTACTTTGGCGGCATGGTCGATGCAACCCTCATGCGTCTAGTGGAAGTGTTGATGACCATTCCCACCATTTACCTGTTGGTGGCCTTGGCGGCGGTGCTGCCAGTAGGGCTCAGCAGTTCCCAGCGCTTCATGCTGATTATTTTGATTACCTCCTTCGTCAGTTGGTCAGGACTGGCGCGGGTGATCCGGGGGCAGGTGTTGTCCATTAAGGAACGGGAATTTGTGCAGGCGGCTAAGGCCATGGGAGCTAAACCGCTGTATATCATCGTCCGCCACGTCTTGCCCCAGACCGCAACCTACGTGATCATTGCCGCCACGCTTTCCATTCCCAGCTTCATCATTGCCGAGGCGGTGCTCAGCCTCATTGGTCTCGGTATTCAACAGCCCGATCCCTCCTGGGGCAATATGCTCTCCCTAGCCACCAATGCATCGGTGCTGGTGCTGCAACCGTGGCTAGTGTGGTCGCCTGCGGTGTTGATTGTGCTGACGGTGCTGTCGTTCAACCTGCTGGGCGACGGCCTGCGGGATGCCCTCGATCCTCGCAGCCTGCAGCGCCGCTAACCTCAGAACTCTAGGGTGTTGCTACCAGCCGCCTGAGCCGTTTCCGTAAGGCGCTGGGTTCGTTCTGGGGCTCCTAGTAAGTCCTCAGGGTTTTCCGTATTGTCGGGGCGCAGATCACGGGGGGCGATCGCCACGGGATCCCACTCGGTCAACACCTGTTGCAGCAACACATCCTGCTGCTGGCGAAAGCTATCGAGATCCCAGCCGCGATTAATCAAGGCAAACCACACCACGCCGCGCCGGGTGGGAAAGGCTCCAGCCAAGGCGCTCACCTGGTTGAGGGTACCCGTTTTCACAGCGGCAAGGGTGGGAATATTACGGGCAAACAGGGTGCCTTCATCGCGCCCCGCCACGGGAAAGAGATCAGAGACGGTCAGTTGAGTGTCCTGCATGTCCCGCTGAATGGCGATCAGCATCGCCACCGACGCCCTTGGCGAAACCCGGTTTTCTTCCCCTAGCCCCGATCCATTAATCAGTTGAATTTCTTCCACCGGCACGCCAGCGATCGCTGCCGCCCGTTCCGCCACCGCATCTGCACCGCCCAGCGCCTCCGCCATCACCTCCGACATGATGTTGTTGCTGTAGATGTTCATGGCCTTGAGGATTTGCGACAAGGGCAGGGAGTCGCGCTGCAAAATCGGTACGGCCCGCGCGGGCATCTGCCAGGCTGCTGTCACCGAGCCAGCGATCGCCACCTTGGGTTGGGGCGTATCGTCGGGTAAACGCGCATGTTGGGCCGCCACTTCGCCATCCCAATTGTCAGAATTCAAGGCCTGCACAAACAATTTCCCAGCCACCAAGGGATCGGTTTCGTAGTTCATGACAAAATTGCCCACCACCACCACATCCCCAGCCACCTGGGTGATACCTGCCTGATTAAGGGCATTCCCAAGGGCGATCGCCTCTTCTCCCACAAAAAAGGGATCGCCATTGCCTTGGATCACTAAATTACCTTGGAGCACACCATTGACCACCGGCCCCGTCGTGGCTAGGACGGTGGTAAACCGATAGTCTGGGCCCCATTCATCTAGAGCCACGAGGGTAGTAGCAATTTTGGTGAGAGACGCAGCGGACAATGGGGTTGTCCCTTCATGATCCAGCACCACATCATCCCCCACCTGCAGCCAGATACCTTGATCGGCCCTAGCAAATCCTAGATCATCAATGGCCGCCAGATAGCGTTGAGCGATCGCATCAGTTTCGGGCGTCGGACTCAAGACAATGGGTTTAAAGGGTTGAATCCAGGCCATCTCCTCAATCCAACTGGATAGGTTTGAGGGACGCAAGACTTGCACCTCTTCCCCTCCCATCCAAGCGAACAAAAAACCGACTAGAGCCAATTGGGCGTGGTGCATAATCCGCGGGTATCAATGCGATAGAGCAAGAGTGGAAAAGCTGGTTGACCTGCCACTTCGATTATGATGGTAGGGGACATCTCATGGGAATGGGTGGTGAAACGGTGACCATCTCCCCAGAGGTTTTACCTCATTCTTCAACTAGTATGACGAAGCCGGATCAAACCCTAGTGTTGCGTCGCCTACCCATTTGGGTCGGTGGCTTGGCTGGCACGCTGCTGATGGTGAATCGCTTAGTCACTCCAGTCTTAACAGAATCTCAGGCTAGGGCAGATGTGCTGGGCGTGATTGCCTGTGCAGTGTTGATTTTAACAGGCCTCCTGTGGCAGCGTGTGCAGCCGCGATCGCCCGATGCGGTTGATTTGGTGGGAGAGGAAGGGTTTGTGCTCGATCCCGATTTGCCAGACGACATCAAAACCGAGCTGGCCTGGGCCTCCCATCTGCTGCTCACCAACACCGTCACCCGATCGCTGGTGGTCTATTACGACGGCCACACGATCCTGCGACGGGGGATTTTGGGAACGGTTCCCCACGTGACGCCAGGAACCATTGTGCAACGGGTGATGGCCACCCAGAAACCGGTGTATTTGGTGAAGCTGGATCTCTATCCTGGACGCATTGAATTTAACTACTTGCCCGACAACACCCAAGGGGTGATCTGCCAACCCTTAGGCGATCGCGGTGTGATCATCCTCGGCGCAAATGTTCCCCGTAGCTACACAGCCCAAGATGAAGCCTGGGTAGCGGGCTTGGCCGACAAGCTAGCCCTAACGCTGCAAAACAGGGTTGGTTGTGGGCAGCAGGGTTGACATCTCCGGCGGCACGGGGATTCTTCCATCGACCAGCCAACTTTCTCTAGATCCTGCTGGCGAACGGCCTGGCTTCAACATCCACAACCAGCGTCGCTGCTGGCTTGGCAGCTCATTCGGTCAGGGAATAATCGTCTACCTGAATCTCTAAGGCCGGGGTGCTATCATCCACCGGATAGATGTGGATGCGGGCCGTGTTGCCAAACCGGGCTAGATAGCGGGCCAGGGACGGCAAATAGTTCAATACACGGTGATGGGCGGCAGGATTGGGACAGTGGATCACCAAGGTCAACGCATCGACGGTGGAGGTGATTTGCCACTGGCAGCTTAACAAGAGTGCCTGCATCACCCCATCACAGGATTCATAGAAATATCGAGAGACTGACTGACGTAGTTGTCGATGTAGAAGTTGATCGAGGGATGAGGAGTCCTGAGGGGAGGAGTCATCAGGATGAAGTAGGGGGGGATTCATAGCAAAAAACTCCGTAACGTTTGCATTGAGCGCGATCGCGTCAGAAAAGCTAAGGGACGGTCTAGCTCAAAGAGATATCGTATGGGTCAGCCGTAGGCAAGGGCCGATCAATACCCCTTTAACATCCTGACAAGAGATCCATGGTTCAGACGTAACCTGCAACAAAACGATAGCGGTCTTTTCCATCCTAGTCCGCAGCATCAGGAACAAATCACCGCTTCTGGGTCGATCAAGGTCTCTTCTGATGCACCGTTGAGGGTGCGGGCTGCGCCAACGGCAAGCTGTCCTAGCAGCACTTGCGCCGCCTGAGCTCGGAGTGGAGCCTTTAGCACCGTATAGCCGCTGCTGATCAAGCGCTGCGTGATCAACTGGGTGAGGCGTGGATAATTCACCATCGATCCCACTAAGGCTACATGGGTCAGCCCTTGCCCTTGAGCTAACTCCATCGCCAAGTCCGCGATCGCATTCCCCAAACCCACCTTAAAACGGGCCGCTATGAGACTGATGGGTTCCCCTTGGCTCAGATCTTCCAGCAAGGCGTGCCACATCGGCCGAGGATCTAAGTAGGGCAAGCGCTGACCTGTGCGGGTGCGCATTTTGTCCACCGAGAAGGGATAGGGCGATCGCTCCGCCAAGCTCCAGTCTGCGGGTTGAATACATTGCTCTAGGGCATCACCCCCCTGGCCGCCATAGTCTGCCGCCTCACGGTGCAGCCCAATGGCCGCCGCCACAGCATCAAACCAACGACTGACGGAGGATGTTTTGGGCGCTTGGGCTCCGGTAATCAGCAATTGGTTCAGCAATATGCGTGGCTGAGCATGGAGAAACTGAATCAGCTCAAGCTGACCATACACAGCGTTGACATCATCCCAGTCAAACGCAGAAATGAGATGGGCGTAGGTATTGCGCCAAGGCTCAGCGATCGCCCGTTCGTTGCCCAGCATGGGAACCGGCTTCAGCGTCGCCAGCCGCTGAACTTGATGGTAGTCTGCCCGGAAAAATTCTCCGCCCCACACCATGCCATCTTCCCCATGGGCCGGTTCATCGAAGGCCAACCCCAACACAGGGCCAGCGTCTAGGGGCCAATGGTGCTCGACTAAGCAAGCTGCAATCTGAGCATGGTGAGACTGGACTGGATAGATTTGCACCGGATGGGTGACGACGGAGGAATGGGCATATTGGGGAACCGTCCCATGGGACTTGAGGGCGGTGGCGATCGCCTTGGGATAGGCCCGCCCGCGCCGAGCAGCGGAACTTAATGGCTGTGGTGCCAGCCAGCGATGGGGTATGGACAACGCCAAGGCCCGCCCCTGCCGCAACAGTCCTACCCGCCCGGGGCGATCGCTGCCTAGGGCTACAATAGAAGGCGATCGCTCAAAGCCTGGGGGCAACGACACGCCACCTGCCGGGAGCAAGGGTTTACTCCGCGAGGAATGACGTTCCAGCCGAGCTAACGGGGTCATATTAATGTCAATGTACTGCATACGCTGATCCTGCACAGTTGCCGAACAAATCGTTCTCCTCATAGCTAGCGTTCGCTCCAGACCTGTTCTGCACGGTCTGCATGGAGAGGAGATCAGGTGATAGCCAAGCGATCGGTACTAGGGACGTCTTTAGATTGGGACTTTCTAGCTCCGATCTTAGCGAAACAGCTTGATGATTGATGCACTAGACCTCTTGCGCCAAGGCAAACAGCCTCTTACCACCATGGCAGAAGAGCAGCCGCTCCAAAGTTCCTCTACCGTTCTGGAAGAGGACTTGAGGGTGAGGGTCTTGCCTTGCAAAAGGTCTCTTGACCATTCGTAGGTGTTCGGCATCAGCGCGTTCAGTCAAACACCTAGCCACTCATGCCTGGATTTTAGAAGAATGGGTCAACAAATAGTGTGGCCTAGCTCACCTTGAAGCGATGATTTGCCAAAAGCTTGGCGCTGTTGTCCGCTGGCCAATCTGCCTCATCGCCAGATCACCCCCCCAAGGGTCACAATAAGGATCGCGATCTGACAGGTTCAGACACCCCTCAACACCTCCTCAAGCAAAAACATGCAGCGATCGCTTGGGGCAACAGCTACGCTAGAAGCATGAACCACCTAGCCCACCTACGACTGGCCAACCCTTCCGATGAAGCACGACTGGGCAACCTCCTCGGTGATTTTGTCAAAGGCTGCCTCACCAACCACAGTCATAGCTATAGCCCTGTCATCCTCCAAGGCATTCAAACCCATCGCGATATCGATCAATTCACCGATCGCCATCCCGTCCATGGCCGCAGCCGCCAGCGTCTACAGCCGCCCTACCGTCGGTTAGCAGGCATCATTATTGACATCAGTTACGATCATTTTCTAGCGCGCCACTGGCACCACTTCTATGCCAATAGCCTCGATCAGTTTATTGACGACATCTATCAACTTCTACAGCGCGATCGCGATCGCCTCCCAGAATCCTTGCAGCGGGCATTGCCGATGATGATTCAGCACAATTGGCTAGGCGATTGCCGTACCATGGCTGGAGTCGATCGTACCTTGGCACGGGTTGCCCGACGGTTTAAGCGGCCAACCTGCTTGGCAACGGCAGGGCAAGAGGTGAGGCAGCATTACGATGACCTAGAACAAGATTTTCTAGCTTTTTTCCCAGCATTGATGCACTATGCGGAAGAGGTACAAAGAGATCTGTGATTAGGGAGCGATCGGGTATAGATAAGAATTGGCTGACACGTTTTCTGAGCCAACGTTCCCTTCGGCTTCGCTCAGGGAACGCTAGATGGGGTCTGGCTTTTCGGCTTCGCTCAGGAAACGGCTAGATGGGGTCTGGTTTTTTGACTTCGCTCAGGGAACGCTAGAGCTGATGACTGCATCCTTGCTAGATCGTGATTTATTCTACCTAAACAGCTACACAGCTATCGCGGAAAACAAAATGCTTCTTCACGAAAGGAGAGGTCATAGCAGAAAGCAGTCCTCCATAATCCAGATTAAACGTCACCTCATCTCCAGTCTGTAGCCCGTGGTTTTCACCGTTCAGAATAATATGATCGCTGCTCGCGCCTAGGATCTCCAGATCTTTAACCGATGTCAGCCCCGATACCAAAACATCTTGCCGTCCTAGAGCAATAATAACGCGCTGAAAAATCCCCTGATCCTGAAACTTCGGAACGTTGCCAAAAGCATCCTGACAAACCTGTCCTATGGGAAAGGAGGGTTTTCGCTTAGACTCGATCACTTCAGCTACCATCTGAAATGCCTTGGTATGCAGTCCTGGAATGGCTGTCCGCCCCACACTTTCGCGCCCTAGCAGAATAGATTCTCCCAAGCGCAGATTGTTAATTCTGCCAGTGTCCTGGGTCGATTGACACCATTCATAGTTCGCTGAATTTCCGCCGGAAATAATAGCTAGAGTCAGATGAAACTCTTGCTCAATGGTATTGGCCAACTCAGATAGTTGATGCATATTGTGATCATCTGGCTTAATTCCACCATAACAAGCCAAATTACAGCCAATCCCCACCAGAGTTATGTTAGATAACTGTAGGATATTGCGGATGAATTGAGACATATCACTGGGAAGAATACCTTCCCGCAAATCTCCCATCTCCACCATCAAAATAATTCGATGATGTTTATGATGAACCTGAGCATAATACGACAGACGCTTAATCGTCTCAATTTCAGTATTCAGGCTAATATCAACACTTTCCACGATCGATTCAGCCTGGCTCAAAGAAGTTCGTAGCAGCACAAACTGGGCTGAGATGCCAGCAGCCTTCATCGTCTGGATATTTTCAAGACGAGAGTCAGCAATGAATTTAACCCCGCCTTGAATCATCGCCTCAGCAACGAGGGGTGATCCTAAGACTGCCTTAGAAACCCCCATCAAAGAAATCCCCTGTTTCCCGTAGAGATCGGATAATATCCTGGCATTATCTCGTATTTGGGAAAGAGAGATATCTAGTCTTGGCATCAGTAATTTCATGGGTTGTGTGGAGCCGATAGCACCTATCTCATCTCTAGGACGGGCATTTTTTCTGGATTCTCTTGCTTAAGCTTCTGAGTAAGCTTCTGAGCAAGCTTTGGAAAATGCTGGATTAAGGTTTGAACTAGTTTTTGGCAGCCATAGGTCAACACATCTGTGGTTGGCAACTGCAACTGCTTCTCGTAATGTTCTATTGCCCTATGAACCTCTGCCTCGATCATATTTTCATGACTTAACGCGATCGCCATGACCTTAGCTGGAGATATAGATTCAATCAGCCTAATCTCGCTTTCAACGGTGGGCATCATTAAATTAGGGAAGTCGCAGCGAACCTTGCGAGCTGGTGGATGCTGAAGAATAATGCCATCTGGCATACTTCCTTTGAGGATCCCAAGGGAACTCATGAACGCTGGGTGGCTCACAGCACTTTGTCCTTCAACCAAGATAATATCGGGGCATTCGTGATCGAAAGCTTGAAGCACAGAGTTTTCAATTTCACCAATCACAAACTGGGACGTTAAAGCATCGATAGAGACACCATACCTAGCCCCTTGAATCAAACTTGTTTGCCCTGTTGCCACCAGAACAGACTTAATACCGAGCCCATTGAGAATCTTATTAAGTTCTATAGCGGTGGTCATTTTTCCGCAAGCGCAATCCGTTCCCAAAACGGCAATCACCGGTACGGTTACCCTAGAAATTTGCCCCGTAAAGACATGTAGATCCTTCAGTTGGGGAGGCTTTCTAATATCTTTAATCTCAACATGGTGCTGAGCCGCTACACGGACAAACTCGGCATCTTCCGAAAAGAACTGATGGAGACCATTAATAATAGTCATCCCCTTCTCCATAGCATCTAGGATGCTCTGCCGCTCATCAGGGGGGATGTGAGCTTCCAGAGGAGCTTTTCCATAAATGTAGCAATCGGGCACCGAGGGAAATTGCCTTAAGGCTTCATCTAGGGTGGCAAAAATAGGGATGCCGTTGCAGGGCTCTCCCAAGACCTCTCCCGCATCACTGCCAGCCCGCAAACTATCAATAATGCCAAGGATGGTATAAAGCTCCGAGTGGCGAACTAGCCCGGCAGCCGTTTTTCCATCCAGTAAGCCAAATTGGCCTTCACAGTAGACTAAAGCTGTTTCTTTAATAATTGCCATACAAATGCTTTCCTTCAATTTATGCTTAACGATTCAGAAGGCTTCTATCAACCTGGTCTAGCCTTCTAAATATCTAAGGTTGTATTGCCGTGCAAAAAACTGGCACAGCATTTTTCATGTCAAGAACTGGCATATCTTGATAACGCCCTAGAAAACTGTGCCGTAAATCTATACAGTTAGATAAATTCTATGAGAGACCTAAAGCTATTAACGGGCAGCCAAGATCTCGCGTTTTAGATTCTACATCTATGAAGTCTTAGCTTAAATCTAGGTCATATCGATGGTAGCATGGATTACATTTTTGTGTTGGATGGTGTAGGCTAGCAGAGCACTATCATCTTGCCTTGCTGCCAAAATAAATTCTCAGAGCCAACTCAATATCCTTCTAGAATTTCCAGACATTTAAAGCGATCGCCCCCCAGAGCAAAAAAAATGCGATCGCCCTCTTGTAAGTAAATCAAGAATAGCGATCGCCTCATCTTAATGAGTCTTTAGGGTATTGACAAATGGTTCCTTAAGGCAAATAACTCAATCTAACGACTAGATTGCCCCATGGGTCATCAACGAAGCTAGACAGCACCAAGACTTAACTTAACTCATTGCCCCTAGGCAGGAACCGCAATACAAGATCATGATGGATAAGCGTTGTTTACGAATAGCGGCGGATGTCTGAACCGTCATGATTCGTGTGATAGACCTGAGGGGTGCCATCAGCATCAACCTCCACCCGCCAGCCAAAGATAGCGATCTCGGTGCAGGCTCCATTCTCTGGCTCAATGCCCAGACAGCCATTCCAGACGGCGCTGGTGGCATCGGTGACCTGCAGGCGATCGCGTTCTAGCCCGGTCTCTTTTTCCACCTGTTGCAACAGGCGATCGCTCAACGAGGGCGGTAGGGGCGAATGTAGATCCGTATCAATCCACCGTACCGCCTGCCCAGTGGCATCGGTGCGATAGAACCATTCTTCTTGGTCGTAGGATACATGAACCTGCCAGCCTTCGACTAGGGCCATCAGGCAACTCTCTGCTGGGCCGCCCAACCCTAGGCAGCCGTCCGACCAGGTTTCGGCCGTTGCGCCCACCCAGGTTAGTTGATTGGCATCAATGCCGGTGCGCTTCTCAATATCTTGGAGCACACTGTTGAGCACGGAGGGCGGCATGGCGCTATCGTCGGGCAGCGTCAGATCGACACTCGGTGATGAAACGGTAGAGTCCGGATTGTCATTGGGTTCGGCGATCGCGGATGGATTGGTCTGACAGCCCATAATCAACAGGGTCAATACCATCACGGCAACGAGGCGAGGGGATTGCCAGCGAAACGAAAGAAAACGAGTCATATGCGTTGAAGGGAGTGATGTACAAATAGATCATGGTTCAGCATTGGCTGACGCCACACTATCGATGCAGGGGGAGTCCAAATCCCACCGCCGCATATAGGGAATAGACAATTACGGCATCAATCTACGATTCGGGATGGTGCTCTCACCTATGTCTACCCTAGCGGGTGCGATCGCTCCCATGGGTCTGGTTACCAAAATGGATACAGCGATCGCGAGATTGATCCCAGACAGATGGGAATCAACAACGAGTTTTGGGCATCCTGTGTAATAGAACACCCATTCATATCCATCCCATCATCACGCTTTGCACAACCTTGAGAACCCTTTGTGTTCTTGGGTGACTCCCAACCTTTGCACCCTATGGTCGATTCCCTATTGCATACTGTCGTCACCGTGACCCCAGACACTCCGCTCCTTGAGGTGCTGCGGCTAATGAGTTGCGTGCAGTCCGCACCGCAGTTTCTACCCGACTCCGATCCCCACTCTGATCTACCCTGGCGATCGCCCGACCCACGGCCCAACTGCGCCTTAGTCACTGATGGGGGGCGGCTGGTCGGCATCATCACCAGCAAAAATATCATTCAAGCCCTTGCACCTGACCCAGCTTTTGCCGTTGTCTGTGCCCAGGATGTGATGACCACACCTGTGATTAGCTTGTCAGAACTAGACCTCCAGAATCCAGAGGCGATCGCCCGCTACTTCCAACGCTACGCCATCCATCACCTGCCGGTTGTCAATGCTCAAGGACATCCCTTAGGGCTGCTGACCTCCGAGCAGTTCTTGCAACACCAACTCAACACCCAACTGCAAGACGAAATTACTCGGCACCACCAAACCGAAGAGGCCCTGAAGCAGCGCATTCGCCTAGAAGAACTGGTGACGACCATTTCCGCCCAGTTTATTCCCCTAGAAGCCGCCCAAATTGATCAGGGCATCCACCGAGCTCTGCAGGCGATCGCTGAATTTACCGGAGCCGATCGCGGCTATCTCTTTCGCGTCTCTGAAAACCAAAGCCAGATCTCGAATACCCATGAATGGTGTGCCCCAACGAGTCTCTCTTTGCAGGCCGACTACCAAAATCTAAGGATTCACGACTATGTCGATCGCCTAGACCAACTCAGAGGCTTTCGTGGTTTTGCCATTGCTTCCCTCTCGCCCACTCCCCCCAGCGATCGCTTACTACACCGCCACCCACAGGTGAAAACCGCGATCCAGGTGCCCATTGTGCTAGAACAATCCCTCTTGGGCTTTGTGGGACTAGATGCAGAGCGATCGCCCCGTCCTTGGGGGCAAGAGACGGTCATGCTCTTGATTTTGGTGGGAGAGATCATTGCCAGCGCCCTCAAACGGCAGCAAACCGAAATCATTCTCAAACAAAGCATGGCCACCAATCGGGCCCTGCTAGGAGCCTTGCCCGACGCCATTTTACGCATCACCCGCGATGGCATCCTGGTGAACAAAAAGCCCGATGCCCATGGGGTCATTCCAGTGCCTGATGATGAATTTTTGGGGAAACATCTCACCGATGTCTTTCCCCCCGAAATTGCCCAGATGACCCTCACCCTGGTGCAACAGGCATTAGAGACGAAGGCAATTCAGAGTTTTGAGTATCAGCTCAAGCTCGGCAACACGCTCTATGACTACGAAGCCCGCTTTGCCGTCAGCGATCGCCATGAAGTGATGGTGATTATTCGCGACATTAGCGATCGCAAACGCACCCAAGCTGAACTCCAGCGCGCCAAGGATCAACTGCGGGTGGTGTTAGATGCGGTACCGGGGTTGATCTCTTGGATCCGCGATGATTTGGTTTATCAAGGCGTGAATACGCGCATGGCGGAGGCATTTGGGCGATCGCCTGCAGATTTTAGTGAGCAATCCATCGGTTTCCTCGGTGGACGGTTGGAATTTAACACCTTTGTGGAAGAATTTTTTGCCAGTTCCGACCACACCGCCACCCGTGAAACCCGTTTAGATATCAACGGCACGGACTATGAGTATCTGGTCGTCGCCCAAAAATATGCCCAAAACCATGCCGCTGTCTTTGTGGGCATTGACATCACCGAGCGCAAACGGGTGGAGAGCCAGCTCTACGAATCCCAGCAGTTGCTGCAATTGGTGGTGGACAATATCCCCGAAGCGATTTTCTGGAAAGATCGCAACTCGGTTTATCTGGGCTGTAACTTGGCCTTTGCCCATGTGGTGGGGCTAGAGTCTCCTGCAGACCTAGGCGAGGGAAAAACCGACTTCGATCTGTTTTCCTGGGCTCCCGATGCTGCCGAATACTACCGCCAAGACGATCGCCGCGTCATGGAATCCGACTGTCCCCAATACCATCTGATGGAGGCTCAGATCCAAGCCGATGGTCATCAATATTGGATCGACAAAAACCTGATTCCTCTCCACGACAGCGATCGCCAAGTGGTGGGCATTCTCGGCACCTGTGAAGACATCACCGCCCGCCGCACCGCTGAGCAAAAGCTGCGCCAAAGTGAAGAGCAGTATCGCACCTTGGCCAAGAATTTTCCCAATGGAGCGGTGCTGCTGTTTGATCCCCATCTGCGCTATACCATCGCCGATGGCACCGGTCTGGAGTTGATGAATCTCTCCAAAACCAGCATTGAGGGCAAAACCCTGTGGGAAGTGTTCCCAGCATCCATTGCTGAGCAGTTGGAACCACACTACCACCGAGCGCTGGCGGGTGAATCCAGCAGCCTCGAAATATCCCTCCGCGATCGCATCTATCTCGTCCAGGTCACCCCCCTCAAGGATAGCCAAGGCGACTGCTTTGCAGGCATGGTCACCACCCAAGACATCACCAAATACAAGCGCGTTGAGCAGGAAATTCGCAACGCCCTGGAAAAAGAAAAGCAGCTCAATGAATTAAAGTCCCGTTTCATCAGCATGGCATCCCACGAATTTCGTACCCCCCTGGCCACCATTCTGGGCTCATCGGAAATTTTGCGCCACTTTGGCAACAAATGCTCGGAAGAAAAACGCTTGAAGCATTATGAGCGCATTCAAACCGGCGTAGACCAGATGACTCGCCTGCTGGATGATGTGCTGCTGATTGGGCGCGCCGAAGCTGGCCGGGTGCCCTTCCAGCCCACCCCCATTGACCTGATACCTTTTTGTGAAAATCTCAGTGAAGAGCTGCAGATTAGTACAGGCTACAAGCGCAACGTGGTGATTCAAACCCGGTTTGCCCCAGAAGCGATCGCGTCCTTGGTGATTGAAGCCGACGAGCAGCTTCTACGACAGGTGCTCACCAACCTCCTCTCCAATGCAATTAAGTATTCTCATCCTGGCGGAGTTGTGGATTTTTCCATCATGCTAGATGTACGGTCTGTTGTATTCTCCATTGCCGACCAAGGTATTGGCATTCCCGATGCTGACCAGGCTCGATTATTTGAACAATTCCATCGAGCCGGCAATGTGGGAACCACTCAGGGAACAGGGTTAGGGCTCTCGATTGTGAAAAAATCCGTGGAACTGCATGGTGGCACCATCACCCTAGTCAGCAACGTCAACCAAGGAACAACCTGCACCGTCACCCTACCCCTCACCCAAACTCTACCCGTGGATCAATCCTGAGGCGATCGCTCCCCCCAAAGAGAAACCCTGCCTCTGTTCCAATGCCACCCTACTGTATGACACCACTCCTCTGGAGTATTAACGCATGACGACTATTCTTGTCATTGAAGACCAGCAACCGATTCGGGAAAACATCGCCGCTATTTTAGAAACCGAAGGCTATGACGTCATCGGAGCCAAAGATGGTAGCTTCGGACTCCGCCTGGTGCGCGAAAAGCAGCCCGACTTGATAGTCTGTGACATTATGATGCCGGGAATTGATGGCTACGGGGTCTTAAACGCCCTGCGCCACAATCCCATGACGGCGTCGATTCCCTTCATTTTTCTCTCCGCCCGCACCGATAAGCTCGACCAGCGCCAGGGCATGAATCTAGGCGCTGACGACTATCTCACCAAGCCCTTCACGCGCCATGAGTTACTAGATAGCATTCGAGCCCGGCTGCAAAAACACACCATGATCATGAAGCGCAGCCAGTCGGCCCAGCGCCAAACCTCCTACCTAGAAGAAAAGCTGACGGCCTTGGAAGAACATTCCATCGAAAGCGATCGCCTCCTAGAGCAATTCTCCGACGAGTTCAGCGGCTTGATTTCCAATATCAACCTCGTGGTGCAACTGCTGAGCGATCGCACCGCCAATGACCTCCTCGATCGCTACCTCAAGGTGCTCAAAGAAGAATGCCATCGAGGGGTAGATCTGCTCAACAAACATCGCGTCCTGCCCAAACTGGTGGACGACAAAACAGCCAAGCTCCTCGATCGCTTCAACGAACTCATAGGCTAACGCAATCTCCTATAGCCAAGATTTGTACAATCTCCGCCATTTTGGGGATAAATTTTACAAACGTTAGTGCTAGATTTAATGCAGAACGTATTACGGAAGGTTGAGAAGCGTTGAAACGTTTTGCCTTACTTGAGTACCCTTGGAGACCCCTGTGGTACTTAGAACTGAAATTGAAGCGTAGACGGCGGTGTGATCCAGCGCTGTCCTGGACGGATCGGTGTGAAGGGCCTAGTATGGTCTGACCGGCTTGAGAACCCCTGAGATGTGAGTCAGCGATCAGTCGTGAGCGATCGCCTGACTACCCGGATCTCAGACGCCGCAATGGGTTCAGCCGGTCAGATAAGTCTTGATGACCATTCAATAGTGCCGGGAAAGGGAAACAGGTTCATGGGGTTCATGCTGTCTAAGGCAGACAAGTGAAACCTACGTTTGGATTGGGCGACAACGCTCATGAATAAACGGGGCACAACCCTAATGTTGACCTTGATCTATAGACCTAATACCCATCGTTGCCCCTAGGTGGAGCGCGTCTAAGTACCGCCCGCTCGCGTGGACAACGATGACCATCCATGAGCCTAAATAGTCTGGGGGCGATCGCTCCTGGATGGCTGGCCATGGCTGTTTCCCTCCCTGTTGCCAATGCTCACCCCGTCGTCCACCTCAATCTCTACTTTGCTTAGGAGGAATCTCATGTCTCAACTACTGAGCCATAAAATTGCACCCGTGCCCATGCCCGCCAGCATCAACGTCGTGGATCTCGTGGATGGGTATTTCACCGCCTACAATTCAGCGCGGCTACGGGAAACCTGCCATCTGTTAAGTCGTGAGGTTCTCCAAGAGGGCGTGACCGTTGGGCTCAGCCTCTCCGGTGCCATGACCCCAGCGGGCTTTGGCGTATCGGTGCTTGCACCCCTGATGCAGCACGGTTTTGTAGACTACATCATCAGTACCGGGGCCAACCTATACCATGACATGCACTACGGGCTAGGGCTCAGCCTCTATGCCAGCAATCCCTTTGTGGACGATATCAAACTGCGGCAAGAGGGACGCATCCGCATCTACGACATCGTGTTTGACTACGATGTGCTGCTGGAAACCGACGCCTTCATTCGCGAAATTCTGCGATCGGCTCCCTTCCAAAAACGGATGGGCACCGCTGAGTTCCATCACCTACTGGGCCGCTATGTCCACGAAATTGAAACCCAGCTCGGCGTCACCCACCGATCGCTGCTGTCAACGGCCTACGAATGCGGCGTGCCTGTCTACACCTCATCCCCCGGTGATAGCTCCATCGGCATGAACGTGGCAGCGATCGCCCTAGAAGGATCCCAGTTGATGATTGATCCCTCGATTGACGTCAACGAAACCGCCGCCATCGTCTACGGGGCGCGTCAGTCTGGCATTCCCGGCGTAGAAGGCAAGAGCGCCGCCCTAATTCTCGGCGGCGGCAGTCCCAAAAACTTCCTGCTACAAACCCAACCCCAGCTCCATGAGGTTCTGGGTCTCGAAGAACGGGGCCACGACTTCTTCGTGCAAATTACCGACGCTCGACCCGATACCGGCGGTCTATCAGGAGCCACGCCTAACGAAGCGGTGAGCTGGGGCAAGGTCGATCCCAATGAACTACCCAGCACCATCGTCTGCTACACCGACAGCACCATTGCCCTGCCGATCATTGCCTCCTACGTGATCAACCAATGCCCTGCGCGATCGCTGAAGCGGCTCTACGATCGCCGAGGTGAGTTGATGGATAACCTAAAGCGCGACTATGAAGCCGCCAAGGCAAATCCCCAGGAGGCAGTCAACCCCTCCGATCTCGTCGGTGCCACCAGCGCCCCCGCCACCTACCCCTGCGGTACACCCATCCGCCGGTAGACTCTCCTTGCTTGACCTTCGGCGGCAGCGATCGCCGAAGGTCAGATCCTGCTTATCCCCTAGCAGAGCATAGGAAAACAGCGCCCATCAGTGGGAAGACATAACGACTGGCTCGTATCAGCAGAGGGTTGAGCGAAGCCGAAACTCGGCATGATCTGCATGATTAGCAGAGGGTTGAGCGAAGCCGAAACTCGGCATGATCTGCATGATCAGCAGAGGGTTGAGCGAAGTCGAAACCCGGCCACTAAGCTTCGTTGAATTGATTCCACCTACTGCATCACGCAAAAAAATTAGCCAGAGATTACCCCTGGCTAGTCCTCACAACTGGATCATGTGTTTGATGACTTGACGCATCTATGGTGTGGATAGTTCCAACCCATGATCTAGGAGGTGGATCTCAATAAATCTTGTTGTAGCTTGCTATTAGGTACAGTCGTAACGCACAGTCCACAAGGGTTTGATGCCTTGCGCTCTGTACAGCATCCTACCAGTCAACAGGGCTGGCTGCTGAAGATGTGCCAACGTTTCAACAAGACATGACGAACTGCCCAAGCTCAGGAGTCAAAACCTAAGGCTCTCCTGAGCTTGGGGGTCTACAACTCTACAGCAGCTCTGTCGTCTTTAGACAAAAACCAGACAAAAACCAACCTAAAGCGTTTCGTCCTGAGTTTCGTCCGTGTTGGGAGACGACTGGTAGAGGGCGTCTAGACGTTTACGAGCATCATCAACCGTAATTGATCGCATCACCAGATAGGGCTCCTTGACCACAGCCCCCGTCTCATCCAGCAGTTCAGGGTGGGATGACATCCGTTGCGAGCCCATCGAATTGCCATACCCCGACCGGTTGTTGCTGGGCTCTTGACGGACTTCCGCCCCTAGGGTCATTAAATTTCGAATCAAATTGCCGACGGCCAAAAACGCCAACACTGCAAACGCAACAATATAGAGCAGATGTAACATCTCTTTCTCCTAAGAGCAAACCAAATCGCGAATTGACTCGGAAGGGGCGATCGCCTCAAAACTCAACAACGAAGCGTCACGAGTTTGACGGACTAGTCACCCTGAACGCGAGCCATTCGACTACGCCGACTCACCTGCCAGCATTCGGCTACTAACCGATGCCACGGCATCAAAATTGAGGTTTCGATTCCCACCTGACCATCGGTGGCGCGCAGCAACATTTGAGCGGTACTCACTTCTTGCTGGGCCGTCGTCACCCGCGCTAGTAGATCAGACTGCTCTTCGGGGCCCAGAAACTCAAGTTCTTGGGTTTCAAGCAGCGATCGCGATCGCCCAAACCAATATTGAAAGTCGTCTAAAAGCGGCTCCAGTAATGCTTTTAATAATTCGGGCTCCGGTGCATTTGAACTAAACATGCGTTTATTGAATCTAGATTATTAGGCTACTATATTAATCTTAATAGAATTTACGTTTCGTAACAATTTTTGATATTTTCCGCAGGATGTATCTCCATTGTATCAGCCCAGTTTGGGGATTTGCTGAGGGAGCGATCGCCCCTCAAGTGCTTACTCCATATGGCCTGTAGGCGATCAACCTGCTGAGACGGTAGGGTCTTTCGCAAATCTCACGACATGAGAACCTCCGAATCCCACCGACTCTCGATAAGATAGAGAGCAATCCTAGGGTGATCCATGAAGCGATCGCATGAGACCCTTCCCTTGCCCTCAGGAACCTGCATTGTGTTTCGTGACCGATTAGTGACTGATTAGTGACCGATGCCTCAAGACGCCTCTTCCGATTCTATGCAAGCTCAGCCCGCCGATCAGCAGCCCATCCGTCTGCCCAAGA